>NZ_JBRESC010000030.1:0-25736 GCF_056726085.1 Vibrio sp. 2433-A1 | reverse complement strand
CTATGCTGACGTGAACTCAAATAAAATAGGAAAAAAGAAAAAGTGCTGGTTCAAGTGTTCGGCATAAACTGAAACAAAACAAGCGTTTGCACTCACCGAAATACGCAGTAAAGTGAGATTTCGTGCTCATAGTTGCATTATTATCTGTTATTGGGAGTTGCTGATGAACTGTTGTTTCTTTACAGTAATCTACGGGTTAACATCGACTTATAGTGCTATATGTTATTAATGAAGCCTCTATGGAAAATGGAATCAGTATTGAGTATATAGGAATCGAACATGATGGTTTCCCGCTCACGTCTGTAATATCAGGCTTAGGTACTGTAATGTTTGATGGTAAGCCAACTGCAAAAGCAGGAGACCTGGTGAGTTGCGGTGGTGTGTTACAAGGTGGTAATAGTGTCAATATTAGCTAGATTGCTGTCTATGGCTATCGTTAGCATAGTTTTAAGTCCGATCGCATTAGCAAGTGAAGATTATGATGTCGAGAAGATGTCAGCAGCTGATGCTTATCAGTATGGTAAGCTGCTTCGGGCTCAGTTTAGGAATTTAGAAGCGAGAGAGTACCTTAAGTATTCTGCTGATAACGATTACCCAGACGGGGCTTACGCCTACGCAATGGAAATGATGGGCTACCATGACAGTGCGCGTGCAACCGGATATGCACGAGATTACTTGATTAAAGCCGCAGAAGGCGGAAATAGACCAGCTCTCAAGTACTTATATCGCTACGGAGACTGGTTAAGCGCAGCGAAACGCAATAAATATAAGAGTGAATACTACAATAGCCTAATTGATTTAGGAGCGAAATCTCCAGGTTTAGCTTATTTACACTTATCAGAATACTTTCATGCTTCAGATGCAGCTTTGTCCGACTATTACTTAAATAGGGCTATGGAGTTCGATATACCTAGCGCTTATATGGTAAGCGCTCAACGGCTAGAGAATGGAGAGGGAAACTATTTCTTTGACAGCAAGCGAATCGCTCAGTCAACGAATAGATACTTACATGCCGCAGCTTCTGGTTATATACCGGCTATTAAGAGATACACAGCGATTCTGGAGTCTAAAGGAAAGTTTGAAGAAGCCTTGAAGTGGAGGGAAAAGGCTCTGATTCTAGGAGATATTACCTCTTTGGTTACATTAGGTAATATCTATAGTGGTAACAGCCCTAGATACAGCTTTGTCGAACCAGACCTGATAAAGGCAAAGGAATACTTTGAACTTTACTTAGAAAATGCCGGACAGGACAGGCTCGCCAGCGTTTATCAGCAAGTTGAAACGAACTATAAAGAGACCGTTGATAAAATTGCAGATGTTCAACATCTTCATTCTAAGGCATTGAAAGATGAAGCGTCCGAAGTCCCGTACTTCTACCACTATGACTATCTTTGGAGTACTTATTAAGTAATAAGTATGGATGTTATTCGTTAATTTTAATCATAGCTAATACATTTTCATTCATGTAAATTATATAAGTAAGCCATACTACATTGTTTTAATTATTTGCCATTAACTTAATTTAATGGAATGTGTTTTTTTTGATGAAATTGTTCAACTTAGTAGTTGTATAGAAATCTAGAGTTATATTTGATAGTAATGTTATTTAACCTATATCTTCGTTGGTAATGGGTAGGTGATTTTATTGTCGATATAAATAACGTCCCAATTTAAATTTACTATCGGAGAACTTTGATTATGTCTAAGGAAGGAAGCGTTGCACCTAAAGAGCGGATTAATATTAAGTATGTTCCTGCTACCGGCGATGCTCAGGCTGAAGTTGAACTTCCACTAAAAACATTAGTGGTGGGTGACTTTAAAGGCCATACCGAAGAAACCCCTGTCGAAGAGCGTAGTACCGTTTCAGTTGATAAGAACAACTTTGAATTCGTGATGCGTGAAAGTGAGTTGAGTCTATCTACTTCAGTGAAAAGCAAACTCACTGAAGATGAAAATGCAGAGTTACCTATTGAGTTGCGATTTAACTCTTTATCTGACTTTGCACCGGATTCAGTTGCGGATCAGGTTCCAGACCTTAAAAAGCTAATTGAACTTCGAGAAGCTTTAGTGGCGTTAAAAGGCCCACTTGGCAATATTCCGGCTTTCCGCGATCGCCTGCAAGAGTTGCTACACTCGCAAGATTCTCGCGACAAGCTTCTACAAGAGCTAAATCTCGTCAGAGAAGACGCTAAATAAAACAAAACACTGACCAATAACATTCGTTATTTAATGGATTAGGGAATACCTGATGTCTACAGAAACGGTACTTGAAAGACCCCAGCAGGCTGAAGGCGGCTTACTGGATGAAATCATGGCGCAGACGAAAATTGCGCCAAGCGAAGATGGCTACGATATTGCAAAGAAAGGCGTAGCAGCTTTCATCGAAAACTTAATTGGTTCTGAACAAACTGAAGAAGCAGTAAACAAGTCTCTAGTTGACCAAATGCTGGTAGAGCTAGATAAAAAGATCAGTGCGCAGATGGATGAAATTCTGCACGATAGCAAGTTCCAACAAATGGAATCTTCTTGGCGTGGTCTTAAACTGCTTGTTGACCGTACTGATTTTGGTGAAAACAACAAGATTGACCTGCTACACGTAACCAAAGAAGAACTACTTGAAGACTTTGAGTTTGCTCCAGAAACGACACAATCAGGTCTATATAAGCACGTCTACTCTTCAGGCTATGGCCAGTTTGGTGGCGAGCCTACCGGTGCAATTGTTGGTAACTTTGCATTTACGCCTTCAACGCCTGATATGAAGCTTCTTCAATATATGGGGGCACTAGGTGCTATGGCTCATGCACCGTTTATTTCAAGCGTTGGACCTGAGTTCTTCGGCATCGATTCGTTTGAAGAACTACCAAACATTAAAGATGTTAAATCTATCTTCGAAAGCCCTAAATATACTAAGTGGCGTTCACTACGTGAGTCTGAAGATGCACGTTACCTCGGTCTAACAGCACCGCGCTTCCTTTTACGTGTACCTTACGACCCAACAGAAAATCCAATTAAATCATTCAACTACTCAGAGAGTGTTGCGGAGTCTCATGAACATTATTTGTGGGGTAATACTGTATTTGCGTTTGCTACACGTTTGACGGACAGCTTTGCAAAATACCGCTGGTGTCCAAACATCATTGGTCCTCAAAGCGGCGGCGCAGTTGAAGATTTGCCAGTGCATGTATTTGAGTCAATGGGTGCACTGCAAGCTAAGATCCCAACGGAAGTGTTAATCACTGACCGTAAAGAGTTTGAATTGGCTGAAGAAGGCTTTATTGCATTAACTATGCGTAAAGGCAGCGATAATGCAGCATTCTTCTCTGCAAACTCTATCCAGAAGCCAAAGATCTTCCCTAACACTAAAGAAGGTAAAGAAGCCGAGACCAACTACAAGCTTGGTACTCAGTTACCTTACATGATGATCATCAACCGTTTAGCTCACTACATTAAAGTTCTACAACGTGAGCAAATTGGTTCCTGGAAAGAGCGTCAGGATCTAGAGCGAGAGCTAAATACCTGGATTAAGCAGTACGTGGCTGATCAGGAGAACCCGCCGGCAGACGTACGTAGTCGGCGCCCACTTCGCGCCGCTAAGATTGAAGTCGCTGACGTTGAAGGAAACCCAGGTTGGTACCAGGTTTCGCTTTCTGTGCGTCCTCACTTTAAATATATGGGTGCGAACTTCGAGTTGTCTCTGGTTGGTCGTTTAGATCAGGCTTAATTGATATGACGTACTTTGCACCAGAAGAAAGTACGTTTGGCGTTGGCTTCTTTGAACGCTTAGAAGCCAACACTGAAAACGTCTCTTTGACTCAAGGGCCAGCTCCCAGTGATATACTGAGGTCTATTAAGCTCAACATATCCAGAATTCTTAACACTCGCGTTGGAGGTGCTCAAAGTTCGCGGGAGTTAGGTCTGATCGATTTTAACGACACGACTTTAGATGGTCTCGATCTCTCTCTTAAGATTAACCTTGCTATACAGGATTGCCTAAAAAACTTTGAGCCAAGGTTAAAGAACGTAGAAGTTGTTTCTCAAACCGATAGCTATAGCCCTCTGTCGTTGCAATTCAAAATTACAGCGCAGATCAACAATAAAGCGATTCATGATCGTGTTCAGTTTAGCTTGCTACTAGACCAAAACAGAAAATATCGAGTGATTTAGGGATTATGACTCAAGATAAGTACTTTAGAGAGGAACTGGCTTTTTTACGAGAGCAAGGGCAAGAATTTACCGAAATTCACCCGCAACTTTCTCGCTTTCTTCACGGCCGAACGATGGATCCTGATGTTGAGCGTCTATTAGAAGGCTTTGCTTTTCTGACCGCGAGACTGAGAGAGAAAGTGGAAGATGAGTTCCCTGAACTGACTCACGCGATGATCAATATGTTGTGGCCTAACTATCTGAGGCCCATTCCGAGTATGAGTATTTTAGCCTTCACTCCAGACAAAAGTGTAAGTGAAAAACAGATCATTGCTAAGGGTACGAAAGTAGATAGTAAACCTGTGTTTGGAACCAGGTGCCACTTCCAAACCTGTCGTGAAGTAGAGCTGTATCCACTGGGTCTCAATGACGTAAGAGCGCAGCACACTCGTGAAGCGACCACCATTGATCTTGAATTAGAGCTGAAGGGCTATATTAACGTAGGCAGTTCATTACTCAATAGTCTCCGTTTCTATCTCGGAGGAGACAAATACAGTTCTCAAATGCTGTATCTATGGCTAAATCATTATCTCGATAAGGTCAGCATTGATGTAAATGGTACCGAGTATCCACTCGCAGCAGGCAACTTCAAAACAGTAGGCTTTGATAGTGAAGATGCTTTGTTGCCATATCCGACCAATGTTTATGAAGGTTACCGGATATTACAGGAGTACTTGTCTTTCTCTGAGGCATTCCATTTCTTTGACTTAACTGGTCTGGATAAAGCTATCCCCAAAAGCGTTACTGGGCAGTTCACTCTTAAACTTCATTTTGCCAAGACGCTTCCTGTTGACGTAAGAGTAACTAAAGAGAATTTCCAGCTTTACTGCACCCCGATCATCAATCTGTTTGAACACGATGCGGATCCTATTTCCCTTACTGGCCGCCAGTCAGAGTATCGGGTTTTACCATCAAGCCGTAAACCTTCTCACTATGAAGTGTTCAACATTGAAAGTGTTTCTGGATGGCAAAATACCACCCCAAAAGGAAAACGAATCCGCGGTACTAAGCGTGTTTACTCCTCATTCGAGAGCTTCCAGCATGAAGTGGAAAGGGTGAGAAATAGAACCGCTCTTTATTACCGTGCGCGAGTGAAAGAAAGTATTCGTGGTGATGGATTCGAGACATTTATCTCTTTTGTTCGTAGCGATGAAACAACATCTTTTGATGTAGATGAAGCGGTATCAATTAAGTTGAACTGTACCAACCGACTGCTTCCACTAGAGTTGGGCGTCGGAGACATTTGCGAGCCAACAGATACATCGCCACCGTTTGCGACATTTGCCAATATTTCCGTGCCTTCACAATCGCTACGTCCTGTTTTAGATGGCAGCTTACTGTGGACATTAATCTCTAACTTGTCACTTAACTACTTGTCGTTGTTATCAAAAGACGCCCTTAGCAGCATATTGAGAGCTTACGATTTCAAAGCGTTGGTTGATAGGCAGGCAGAAAGAGTATCTAGACAACGATTAGAAGCGATTCAAAAAATTGAGTCGAAACCTGTAGATAAGATTTTGCGAGGGTTACCAGTTCGTGGTCTACAATCAACCCTACAAATTAATCAGGCTGGCTTTGGTTCAGAAGGTGACTTGTTCCTGTTTGGCACAGTGTTAAGCCATTTCTTTGCCTTGTACGCAAGCATTAACTCATTCCATGAATTAAACGTGGTCAATGTCACCAATCGAGAGAGGTACACATGGGGTACTCTGCCAGGGATGCAACCACTGATTTAGTGGAATCAGTGGTTGCACTGCCAAATAAGGTTCATGAATACAATTTCTATCAGCTTGTTGAGTTACTGCAAAAACTTAATGAGATGAACCCAGAGGACGATGAGTGGGAGCGCCAATGTAGGTTGGTGTTTAGTGCCAACACCAGCTTGGGGTTTTCTCCGTCGGATGTTAATCGTCTTGATCAGCTTGACGACAAGAGAATGGTAATGATGACCAATTTCTTTGGTTTGTCTGGCGCACAGTCACCACTTCCTGGGTACGTGGTAGAGCAATTGTTAAATGAAGAACCTGGTGGTTTCAAACAGCCGTTTTTTGATTTCTTCAATAACCGATTGATCAACCTGGTTTATCGAATCTGGCGGAAATATCGTTACTTTGTGCGCTTTCAGCCTGATGCTCAAGATGATTTCTCAGCGCAGCTGCTTTCATTGGTCGGCTTGGGTTCACCTGACTTGAGAGGGGATACACCAATTAACTGGTGCAAGATGCTGGCTTATTCCGGAACCCTTGCTGGACGCAGTCGCTCTCCTCAAGTGGTGTCGGGGGTCATCGCCCACTGTTTTGATCTCGAAGAAGTGGAAATCAGACAATGGACAAGACGTACGGTAAGAATTGCCCCTTCGCAGCAAACTCGTGTGGGAGAGGCAAACTCTCAGCTTGGTGTGACCTCAATGGTGGGGGAGTCAGTCATTGACTGTACTGGTAAGTTCACTATTTGTATTAGGCAGTTATCGAGAGGCAAGTTCTCTGACTTTTTACCATCAGGTCAAGAGTTCGATCCTTTGTGTAAATTGGTCGAACTAATTTTACGTGAGCAAATGGCTTATGACCTGGAGCTCACGATGGACGATAATGAAGCGCCGGATTTTGTTTTAGGCAGTTCTGCGGATATTGCGCTCGGTTGGACTTCGTTCCTTGGAACCAACGAAAAAGATAAAAGCGTACTCATTCAGGTAAGGCAGTAGACATGAAAACTACTGAAATACTCAAATTAAACCTTTTGGTTATTAATGCTCAGAAGCTTGAGTCGGGCTTGTCTGCGCTAATGGATTGGGACCAAAACGGAGGTCTAATAGGTTCGTCATCTGCATCTAAATGGGTGCTTAAAGACGCGAACGGTCATGTTCATCCGTGGCATTGTGAAATCGTTATGTTCGATGGCGCATTTTGCCTGAGAGATTTATGTGGTGAGACCTATATTAATGGTACGGAAATGCCAATTGGTAAAGGTTTGCTGGCGAAATTAGTCCACAAAGATCAAATTAAGATAGGTCCCTACAAAGTACGTGTTGCTTTGGGAGATTTAGAGGATGACAACAGTGCTGGCTCCTTGACAAGCTTGTTCGAAACGACCACTGAAGACCTGCTTTCGGATGACACGCTGGATATCGTTGAAGACGAAAAACAACAACAAGTTGAAAATGCAGATCCACTCGCTGCATTGGATGAGCTGATGACGACTAATGAAGAAGAGTCTTTGATTGATGGCGAAATGGTTGATGCTTCAGAGGAAGTTGATACGCAAAGACTTGTTCCCGAAGACGATCTGACTCTAAGAGATCCTAACTTCACGGTGGAAGCTGACAGCGACAATGAGATTTCATCTTCGATATCGCTGAAAAGAATTCTCAGCTTTGGGTTTGGCAGCAAAAAGCACTCTAGACAGCAGAGCTCGGCAACAGAACAGCCAAGATTCAAATCAGACCCAGCGGCACGGTTTGAGTCTCAACTAACAACTACTAACAACGATTCAGAGGGCTTTCAAATGGATGAGCAAACACTAGATTTGCTAGAGGAAGAAGTAGCAAAAAGTATTCAGCCTGAGCAGACAGCAGTAAAAAGCCCTGCGATGACAGGTGGCCACTTGTTAACGGGGCCAATGCTTAATGGGCTAGGGGCAAATCTAAATCATACCGACGACATCGAGCGTATGCACATGCTGTCTCAGGAGATGGGTGAATCGTTACAAGCATGTATTCAAGGTATTCTGGATCTTCACCAACAAGTGAGTGAAGGACGTTTCGGTACTTTAAACAGAAACCTACAACCTATTGAAGATAACCCACTACGTCTGGGTTTGTCATACCAAGAGACAATTCGAACTCTATATGACTCGGAGAAGAGTGCGGTACACCTTTCAGCTCCAGCAGCCATTGAAGAGAGCCTAAAAAACGTTCAGGCACACAACGAAGCGATACAGCATGCGACTGGAGAAGCGTTAACGCAGATTCTGGGTGCATTCTCTCCGCAAGTCTTGCTACGTCGATTCCAGAACTACAAGCGTTCACACCAGGATATTGCTCAAAACAATGATGAGTGGGCATGGAAGATGTACTGCAACTACTACCGAGAACTCACTTCACATCGCCAACAAGGATTTGAAAAGCTGTTTTGGGAGATCTTTGAGCAGGCTTACGACAAGAAAATCCGAGAGAAACAACTGGAGTTTTAAGCGTGAGAGATTTGCTATGGATATGCGTCTTCTCGATGTTTCTCATTGGCTGTAGCAGTGAGCCGCCACCTTATGACCCCACTCAATTGCCGACCAAAGTTACTTTTAGCATTGTCGCGCAAGATGACGTTAACCCGAGCATTTTGGGGCTGGCTTCTCCGGTGGAGGTACAAGTATTTGAACTGGTGGATGACTCGATGTTCATGTCATCTAGCTATGACCAGATGGAAGAAGACTATGAGAAAGCGCTGAAAAGTAACTTCGTTAAAAGTTACGACTACGTTTTGAGCCCCGGCCAGTTCAAATTCGTCAACGAAATCGAAGTTGATGAAGAAACTAACTATATCGGGATTATGGTGAAATTTTCTGATATCGAACTGAGCGAATGGAAGAAGGCAGTCAAAATATTAAATAAAGGCCGAGAGTATCACTTGCTGATGCTTCTTAGTGAATACGACGTCAAGTTGGAAAAGGTGGAATAGAAAACATGTTTTCACGAAATCGTGTTATTTGGAATGAGGGTTTGTTCATTAAGCCACAACATTTCCAGCAACAACAGCGCTACACGGAATACTACATCGATGAACGTTTGAGTTCTGTTAGTCGATATTTGTATGGCATATCGGAGTTTTCTCTTAACCCCGAGTATCTATCGTTTGGTCGTATCGCGATTGAACGAGCTGTTGGCATCATGCCTGACGGAACCGCTTTCCGTATTCCGCAAGAAGATACTCTGCCAGATGCGTTAGAAATCGACGATGCTTCACTGGCTAACCAGTTAATTTATATCGCGATTCCTTTACGTAGTGAGTCACTGATGGAAATCAACTGGCCAGATGCACAAGGAACCGGGCGCTACGAAAGCCGTCGCCTCGAGGTTCGAGATGTTCATACCGTGCAAGGGGATACGACAACCATCGATGTTTCGCCTATGCGAATCCAACTGATGTTAGAAAAAGAAGACCGAAGCGCTTATGCCTCTATGGCCGTGGGCCGCATATTAGAGAAGCGACCTGATGGTAGTGTGGTCATGGATCCTGATTTTATTCCTTGCCACCTTAACGTAGTTGGCAATCTGGCATTGCACCGTTTTGTTAACGAGATATCGGGCTTAATGCGTGAGCGAGCGAAGAATATTGCTCAGCGTATTAGCTCCCCATCTCAAGGAGGTGTAGCTGATGTGTCTGACTTTATGCTTTTGCAAGCGTTAAACCGCCTACAGCCTCAGATACAACACCTAGCTGAACTGAGAAGCCTCCATCCTGAACGTCTGTTTGAATGTCTCTCCACGATTGCTGGTGAGCTGGCTACCTTTACTGACGAAAGCCGTTTGCCGCCCAAGGCCATTAGCTACAACCATGATATGCCAACCGAATCCTTCTGGCCTCTGATTCGCAATCTGCGTCAATCACTCAGTGTGGTACTGGAGCCAAGAGCTGTCGCTATTCAACTAGACAAGCGTAAATACGGCTTAATGGTTGCGGCGATTCAGGATCCTCAGTTAATGGATACCGCTGACTTCATTATTGCAGTTAAAGCTCGTATGCCTATGGATGAACTGCGTCGTCAGTTTACTCAACAAACCAAAGTATCTTCGGTTGAAAAAATACGTGAGCTTATTTCTCTGCAGTTGCCGGGTATTCCACTAGTGGTATTGCCGGTTGCTCCTCGACAACTGCCGTACCACGCAGGCTACACCTATTACCAACTTGATAAGTCGAGCAGTGAATGGGAGATGCTAACGCATTCTAGTGGTTTCGCTTTCCATGTGGCTGCAGCTTTTGAAGAGCTTGAACTGCAGTTCTGGGCAATTAGGAGTTAATCGATGGATGTGAATAAGAAAGAAGGTGAATTCAACAAATTACTGTTCGATGATGTCGAAAAAATTAACCAGGACCAAGATTACTGGTTTCAACTCAGAGGGAGTTTATCAAACCCTCTAATTGATGCATCGACACCACTTCTGGGCTTATCGCTGCGAGTGCGACAGTTATCGGAATGTGAAAACATCGAAGCCATTTACACGCAGACCATTGAAGAAATCAAGACAATCGAAATTGAGCTGACTGAGCAAGGTTTTGAGCACGCTGTCTTGATGGCTTACCGCTACATCTTGTGTACTTTCCTTGATGAAGCGGTGATGGGAACCGAGTGGGGCTCTTCGACCGTATGGGCCGAACACTCTATGCTGTCACGCTTTCACAATGAAACCTGGGGCGGCGAGAAGGTGTTTACCATTCTCAAAAGACTTGAAGCTGAGCCTCAGCAATATAAGTCGCTACTTGAATTTATCTATCAATGTTTGGTGTTAGGTTTCGAAGGTAGGTACCGAGTGATTGAGTCAGGAAAGCTGGAACGAGAGAAAGTCATCGCTCAGCTACACAAACTGATCAATCAGGAACAGGAAGTGGATATCTCTCACCTGACCCGCGCGACAGAACACGTTATACGTTCAAAATACAAGCTAAGTAAACAAATCCCACTGTGGTCGATTTTCGCGGGTTTCATACTACTTTGGGGAGTAACCTTCCTTGGTTATAGCTATCTGTTACACGTCAAAACCAGTGACGTAATCGAACAATTAAAACAAATCTTATAACTAGAATAATTAAAGACTAGGTGATTGCCGTGATACGTATTGAACTACCGACACTAATCTCGAAATTAAATCAACAGAACAAGCTTGCCCTAGAACAAGCAGCGACTGTTTGTATTGAGCGCCAACACAGTGAGATTACGTTTGAACACTACCTTGAGGTTCTTTTAGACAATCCACTTTCAGATATTCGCATCATACTTAAACAGTCTGATTTAGCAGTTGATGATGTTAAGCAAGCAATATCCAGCAGTTTTGTTCGCGACCAGTATTTAGACAACTACCCAGCTTTTTCCCCGTTACTTGTCGAGCTAATTCAAGAAGCCTGGTTACTTTCCACCACGGACTTGAGCCAGACAGAGCTTCGTTCGGGAGCAATCTTACTGGCAGCGTTAACTCGTGCAGATCGTTACATGGGTCAAAAGCTGGTTCGTTTATTGGGTGTGATTAATCGTGAAAATTTGAAAAAGCATTTTGATATGTTTTTGTCAGACTCTTCAGAAAGGCAAGTTGAAGAACAGCCAAAAGACGCTGTGGTTCAAAACACAGATACGTCCGTTCTGGAGAAATACTGCACTAACGTAACAGGGCAAGCACGCCAAAATGAGCTTGATCCCGTTCTGTGCCGTGAAAGTGAAATCAACTTGATGATTGATATTCTCTGCCGTCGCCGCAAAAACAACCCAATAGTCGTTGGTGATGCCGGTGTTGGTAAGAGTGCCATGATTGAAGGCTTAGCTCTTCGTGTCGTTGCGGGTTCGGTACCGCTGCCACTGCAGGGTGTTGAACTTTACTCTTTAGACTTAGGTTTACTTCAAGCTGGTGCATCAGTAAAAGGTGAATTTGAGAAGCGCCTGAAAGGCGTGATTGATGCGATTAAACATTCTCCTAAACCTATCATGCTATTTATCGATGAAGCACACACCCTGATTGGTGCTGGAAACCAAGAAGGTGGTGGTGATGCAGCGAATCTGCTTAAGCCAGCTCTGGCCCGTGGTGAACTATCAACTATTGCTGCTACAACATGGAAAGAGTACAAGAAGTACTTTGAGAAAGATCCTGCACTGACTCGTCGTTTCCAACTGGTTAAGCTTGATGAACCAAGCGTAGAGCAAGCAATAGATATTCTGCGTGGACTGAACTCGGTTTACGAGAAAACCCATGATGTACTTATTTCTGACGATGCTCTGAAAGCTGCTGCTAAGCTGTCAGCACGTTACATTTCAGGCAGACAGCTGCCGGATAAAGCAATAGATGTTCTCGATACAGCATGTGCACGTATTGCTATCAACCTTACTGCGCCGCCAAAGCGTCTGGCATTTATCGAAACGGCTTGTCATCAACGTCAGCTTGAAATTGATATGCTTGAACGTGCCCAGCTAATGGGTAAAGACGTTAATCAACAAAGACTTGATGAGCTTAAAATAGAAGAAGCTGCTGACGAGCAAGAACGCGACTGCCTAACAGAGCAGTGGCAACAGCAAAAGCAGTTAGTTGAAACGATTATTGAACTTAGAGCTGCTCTGAATGAAATCAATGATGATGAACCTCTTAGCGATGAACAGCGCAATGACATCCTTGCGCAAATCCGCATCAAGTATCAAGAGTTAGAGTCTATCCCTCATGATGTTCGTTTGATTTATCCTCAAGTTGATGCTCAGCAAGTAGCTGAGGTGATTGCTGACTGGACTGGTGTGCCTGTCGATCAGATGAACAGCGATGAGCTACACAAGATCACCCACCTTACCTCTATTCTTGGCCGAAAAATTAAAGGACAGGATGTGGCGCTCAAACGTGTACATAAGCATCTTCTGACGGCGCGCTCGGATTTACGTCGACCAGGTCGTCCGAAAGGTACTTTCCTACTTGTAGGACCAAGTGGTGTAGGTAAAACAGAGACGGTTGTTCAACTTGCTGACAGCCTATATGGTGGTAAACAATTCCTGACGACAATTAATATGTCTGAGTATCAGGAAAAGCATACTGTATCGCGTCTGATTGGTTCTCCTCCAGGCTATGTCGGTTACGGCGAGGGTGGTGTTCTGACCGAAGCTATTCGTAAGATGCCATATTCTGTTGTGCTACTTGATGAAGTCGAAAAAGCGCACCCCGAAGTGCTTAACCTGTTTTATCAGGCGTTTGATAAAGGTGAACTTGCCGATGGCGAAGGTCGCCTGATTGATTGCCAAAACATTGTATTCTTCCTGACATCAAATCTAGGTTTCCAAACGATTGTTGATCACGCAGACAAGTTAGATCAGCTTGATGACGCACTTTACCCTGAGTTAGCTGCATTCTTTAAGCCAGCCTTGCTTGCTCGTATGGAAGTGGTGCCTTACATGCCACTTAGCCCAGAAGTACTGGAAAAAATAGTTCGCGGTAAGCTAGTTCGTCTGGAAAATCTGTTTAGTGAGCGCTATGACGCAGAAGTCGTTATTGAAGATTCATTGATTGATGAAATCTTGTCGCGAGCAACACGATCCGAAAATGGCGCGCGTATGCTAGAAGCTATCATCGAAGGTCAATTGCTTCCACCAATCTCACTCGCTTTACTCAACAAGCTGTCAGAGCAAAAACCAGTTACGCGAATCTACTTAGCGGCACAAGATGGCGAGTTTATTGGTGAGGTTGAGTAGTGATGTCTAAGTTGCTAGAACTAATGACAGAGCTTATCGGAATCCGGACTAAACATGAGCTGACAGCAAAGTTTACCCAGACTCTGAGTGTTGAACTCGGTTTATCAAAATGCTTGCTTCTAATGCCAACAACAGATGGTCGTCGACTTGTGCCACATGACGCTCAAGTCGATGCATCGTGGGCTGTGAATGACATGAGTACCCCATTTGCACAGGTGCTTCAAACTGCCAATCAGATGTCACTTTCGACTGATGAACTCCTGTTTTGGAAATCAGACAGAGCGTTCGCTGAGTTAGTCTCTGGCGTTGGGATGTTTGAACATGTCTTCATTTACCCTTTACCCCTGCATTCCAATCAGGTTCAACTCATCTTATTTATTCAGGGTGATCAAAAAGAAGTTGTTAAAGCTTTTAATAGTGATGATATTAAGTTTATTGACATATTCACTAAGCAATGGAACTTGCTTGAAGAAAAGGAACAAGAGCAGCGAGATATTCAAGCACTTACCGAGTCTTTGAGCAATATACAAGAAGACACCAAGCGCAGAGAGCTGGCAGATAAACTCTCTCACTCTTTGATTGGTCAAAGCCTTGTTATGCAAAAGCTGCGTCAGCAAATAGTCAGTGTGGCGGAGTCTCAGTTGTCGGTTCTGGTGCAAGGAGATACCGGTACGGGTAAAGAGCTGGTTGCTCAGGCTATTCATCAGATCTCAAGTCGTAACTCCCAACCTCTGGTAGCCATCAATTGTGCCGCTATTCCAGAAAACTTGCTTGAAAGCGAACTGTTTGGTTACTGCAAAGGGGCGTTCTCTGGCGCAGAAGCTGATAGAGAAGGACTGATTTCACAGGCTAATGGTGGAACGCTTTTCCTCGATGAAATCGGCGATATGCCTCTCGCCTTACAGGCTAAGCTGCTGCGAGTGCTCGAAACGAAAAAGTTCAGATCTATTGGTGGCAAGCAAGAACTTAGCTCTGACTTTCGCCTGGTCTCTGCAACCCATGTAAACTTACTTGCTCAGGTAAGAAACAAACAGTTTCGACAAGATCTTTATTACCGCTTATATCAGTACCCTTTGACTCTGCCGAAACTGTCAGAGCGTTTGGACGACATCGATATTTTAAGCCGACACTTTATTGCTGAGTTCAATTCCCAGCACGGAACTGAAATTCGAGGCTTACATTACAAAGCATTAGATTGCCTTAAAAAGTATTCATTTCCGGGCAATGTACGTGAGTTGAAGCTGTTAGTCGAGTTTGGCTGTGCGCAATGTGGCAATGAGCCGGAAGTGAGTGAAGGCAGTCTGGCTAATCGTATTGCTGTGTGCATCGATTTCGAGTTACAAAGTACTGAACAGTCTGATACTTCGCCCGTGCTTACTGAGGAAAGAGATCTTGCTGACAACCCTTACCCTAAGATGCAAGGAGACTTCTCTGCCATCACTGACCTGAAACAAGCGGTAAATGTGTATGAAGAAAACATTATTCGTGAGCGCTTAGCTCATTTTTCCGGGGATAGGGGGAAGGCGGCAGAAAGCTTAGGAATTCCTAAAAGAACCCTTGCTTACAAGTGCCAGAAACTGGAGATCAAAGCAGAATGAATACTTTGAAATATCTTGTTTTATTGGCGGCCATGAGCAATTTTACATTGCCAGCGAATGCCGCAGAACAGTCAGACGACTCTCTAGTCATTAAAGGCCAGCAATGCTCCTTAATCTCTAAACGGTTAGAGCGCCTTAATTGTTTTGATGCTGTTTTTCAGACACCAACCGCATCGAATCGCAGGACGATATCTGACGACAAACCGCAAGCCTGGCACACCGCTTTTGATACTGCGAATGGTAATGCGCCATTAAGTCTTGTTGAGAACGGTAGTGACAGAGAAGGGGATGCCTGGCTTACACTGACAGCTAATCATGCCGAAGGAGAATCTGCTCCGGTGCTAATGATGAGCTGCATTAATAAGCTCAGTCGTATCGAATTAGCGCTTCCTCAAGCGATTGAAGATGGTCGAATTCGAGTATCTATAGCTGGTGGGCCAAATCAGAGCTGGAGAAGCGATGATATTGGTGTATTGTTCTCTTCGGCTAGAGGTCTTCCGGCAATATCTATGATGAAGGTGATGTCGAGCCAAGGCAGACTAACTCTACGCTCAAATTCACAGGTAGTAGAAGGGCTGCAGTTTGATACCACAGGTCTCAACCAAGCTTTAAAACCACTTAGAACAAGGTGTGGGTGGTAGTAATGGAATTGACTCAATATCGAACTTGCATAGTTAAACCCATCGCTGTCGAATCGCCGGTAGGAGAAAGGCTACTGGACGAGCCATTGTTTGATTTTGTTGAAGACCAAATGATGAAAGTCGGCTCTCTTTCTCACGCTAGTGTTCAATGGCAAGAGGTCGAGCACAGTGCCATTACTCTGCTTAATGAAAAGAGTAAAGATATCAAGTTACTGGTTTACTTAATCCAGTGTTTACATAACCAGCTAACACCAAGCCGCTTTATCACTTCATTTGGTGTGATGAGCGACTTCATCGAGCACTACTGGAATAATTGTTTTCCAGCACCTGGTAAAAGAGGCAACTTACCACGCAGAAAGTTTTTCAGCCAGATGTGTCAACGCTTTTCTATAGCAGTGGAAAAGTTCGACTTCGCCAGTCTGGACAGTCAGGACAGAGAAGAGTTGCAAGCAGTAGTCGAAGGTTGGCAGAAAACCATCGAAGCTAATGAACTCTCTTCGGATGTTGCAGATTCTGTCGCACTTACCATCACCAACCAGCTTAAACGAACTCAAGAAAGAGAAAAGTTGCAGCAAACTGCGGCACAGCCAGTATCGACTGACTCTGCGACAACGCAAGCCTCTGCTGCTCCAGCATCTTCTTTATCCGTTGATAATTCGAGTGATAAAGCCGCGAAGCAAACCTTGCTTAAAGTCGCTGAATACCTCGCTGATCAGGAGTCGGGCAGTGCATTAGCCATTCGAGTACGCCGCCATGCATTGTGGGGGGCTATCACGGCATTACCCGATCATGACCACAACGGAAAAACTTTGCTGCGTCGTATGCAGATGGAGCGAGTGAAAGAGTATCAAGATCAGTTGCATCAACCGGATCTTGCTTTATGGAGAAAGGTCGAGCAGAGTTTGACCATTGCGCCATATTGGTTTGAAGGTCAGCTGATAAGTCACGATATTGCAAAGGCTCTAGGCCAAGAGAGCTGGTGTCAGGCCATCCGTGAAGAAACTCAATCATTTATCCAACGCTACCCAAGCGTCGTTGAACTGAAGTTTAAAGATGGTTCGCCATTGTTGACCGACTTAGTACGTGATTGGTTAGCGAGTGGTGAGGTGGCCTCTACGGGCGGTAGTGTTTCAGGTAATTGGAGTGAGCAACGAGAACAAGCATTTAGTCTTGCCAAAGAGGGGGGGATTGCCGTGGCGATGTCGATGCTCAATGACGGTTTAGTCGCAGCGACAGAACCTCGTGACCGTTTTTACTGGCGTTTACTCAGTGCTGACCTCTTGAAGCACAATCACTTAGATGCCATGGCGACAGAACAGTATCAAACCTTAAAGCAAGAAATTATGCAGACGAACGTCACCGAGTGGGAGCCGTCTTTAATAGAACAACTAGAACGAAATACAGCGTTAGATTAAGCAAAGGGACTATCCATGTGGAAAAGTATCATCGGGCTTGTTAAGAAACTTAAGCCGGGCATAGCAGCGGCCCTTCCTATTTTGCTGTTTACTCTATTTATACTACTCAATGTCGCCATTTGGTGGGCAGGTCCTTGGTTGGAAATTAGAGGGACGAAACCTTTAGAATCCTTAATGACTCGTAGCATTGCTAGCACACTTTTTCTGTTGCTTTCGTTGTCAATATGGGGTATTTGGCAATGGCGTAAATTACAAGGTTTTAAGAACCAGCAAAAACGTGAAGAACAGCTAAAGCTAGACCCAATTACAGCGTATGAAGAACGTCAGGAAGTAGAGCTGAATGACGTAATGAAAAAGATGAAGCAAAGCCTCAATACGCGTAATTACCTCTATTCACTACCTTGGTATCTTGTTCTGGGGCTTGAGAACGCAGGCAAAACCAGCTTAATCAACCGTTCTGGACAGAACTTCGCACTCTCTTTAGTCATGCGTGCTTCTGGGCAGAAGAGTGAGAACCCGTACTCATTCGACTGGTGGATTGGTGACGAGTCAGTATTGATTGACCCAGATGGCGAACTACTTACTCAGAGCAAACTTAATCAAGATAATGATGGTGAACTTGAGCGCCGCTTGTGGCTTAATTTTGTTAACTGGTTAGAGAAAACACGCAGTAGACGACCGCTGAACGGTATTGTTCTCGCAATTGATATCTCTCATCTGGCAACCTCGACAGCCACAGAGCGTAAAGCTTATGCAAACCTGCTGCGAACTCGTATTCGTGAGTTAATGGAAACTCTGGCAACGCGTTTACCGGTCTACATTACCCTGACAAAACTTGATTTGTTGTATGGCTTCGAACCTTTCTTCAAGCACTACTCAAAGTCACAGCGTGATGAGGTGTTAGGTTTTACCTTCTCATTAGAATCAGTCAATAACTTAGATCATTGGTTAGAAGAGTTCAGCAAAGACTATGGCCAGTTCGTATCAAAAATTAACGAGCTTTTCCCTCATGCTGTCGCTGAGCCGTTAGAACAAGAAGAGCGTGATGCCATTTATAGTTTCACACGCCAGATGTCGGGTTTGCAAGATATTCTCAAAGACTTTTTCCAGGACGCTTTATCGAGTGACCAGTTCTCAACCTCGGCGCTAGTTCGTGGTGCTTACTTTACGTCAGTGTATCAGCAGGGTGTTCCAAGCAATGCGTTTGGAGATTCTGCGTCTCGTCGATATGGGTTATCGCATGCAGTAAATAAAGCGCAAAATGCTGAGAACTCGACAGCGTACTTTACCCAGCAGCTGTTCAGTAACATTATCTATCCAGAAGCCGGGTTAGCATCGGATAACTTCCGGGTAGCAAAACACAAACGCCGTTTAATGGGGCTTTCATTTACCGCTTGTATGGTCGCAACGGTGCTACTGGTCGGCACTTGGCATCGCTATTACTTGACTAACGTTAACCAGTCGGATGCGGTATTAGCCAAAGTTAATGAGTATAGAACTCAGTACCCATCGAATCTGTCTCTGGCTTCCCAAAAAGACATTCTTGAGCCTCTGAATAAAATTCGACAAGCGACGCTGGAGTTTGGTTTCTTCCGTGAAAAGCCGCGTTACATTTCCGATTTTGGTCTCTACCAAGGACACACTATCGGACCAATGGTTGAAAGCACGTACCTTAACTTGCTTGAAAACCGCTTCTTGCCACTACTGATGGCAGATGTCGTAGTTGCCTTGAAACAGGCCGACAACGAAGAAGACAAGCTAGCGGTTTTGCGTGTCTACCGCATGATGGTGGATAAGAGTGGTCGTTATAAAGACTATGTACTGGATTACTTTGGTAAATATTGGCAGAGAGCGTTTGCCGGACAAAAACAGGTTCAGGGCGAACTGCTAGAACACTTAGATTACGCGATGCGTCATACCGATCTTGCTGGTGCAAGAGAGCAGGGTGATGCCTTCGCAGAGCGAGTGATGAAACCATACGATAGCACCATTGCGAGTGTTCAGGCTGAGCTCAGTACCATGCCTAACGATCAGCGTGTTTACCGAAATCTTAAGCTCAACGCACAAACAGTATTAGGTCCTTCAATCAGTATTCGTAACTTAGTTGGTCCTATCTTTGATATCGTATTTGAAGAGCGTGTGGCTAACAGCAGTTTGTATATTCCACAAATGCTGACCAAAGAAGGTTTTGAAAAGTACTTTATGCCGCTTTCAGAGTCAGTCTCAGAGCTTGCTCTCAGCGATGACTGGGTGTTAGGTCAGTCGAAAACAGCGCAGTTTAGCGAAGCGGATAAACAGGCGCTGCGAGAGAAGATTCGTAACCTGTATGTAGCAGATTACGTCAACACCTGGCGTGCCGTGCTGAATGATATCGATATGAAGTACTTTGATGATATTAACGATGCGGTGATGGTGTTAGAAAATCTGACAGGAAACGTTGAGCCACTGCAACGTTTGCTAAGGACATTGAACAATAATACTCAGATTATTGCAGATTTAGAACCAAATAGTGATGCAGGTGAAGAGCTGCTGAAGAGTCCCAAGTATAAAGTCGCTTCAAGTATTCAGTCTCCATTTGCAGAGCTAAACTTAATGCTTAAACCAGTTGGAGATCAACCTGCGTATATCAATGAAGTGCTTGCGTCCGTCGATGAATTAAAAACGTATCTGAAAGCGATTCAGGAGTCACCAGATGTTGGGATGGCAGCGCTGGATGCCACTAAGGCGCACGTTAAATTAGTTAGTGCAGATCCAATCTATACGTTGAAACGCATCTCTTCTGGATTACCAAGACCACTAGATAGCATGGTTGCTAAGCTTGCTGATGAAAGCTGGTATGTTGTTAAACAAGAAGCGGTCAGATATCTGGAAGTTCGTTGGTACGAAGATGTGTACAAGCCGTACTATACCAAGCTAGCAAACCGCTACCCGTTCAAGAGTGATTCAACAAAAGATGTCGCACTGGAAGATTTTGAATCTTTCTTTGCACCGAAAGGAACGCTGGATAGCTTTTATACTAATCAGTTAAAAATCTTTATTGAAGAGAACATCGCTGTCGATGAATACGATACTGCTCAATCTATCATTCGTCCTGAGGTACTAGCACAGATTGAACAAGCACAGAGAATTCGTCAGGCTTTCTTTAACCGTAAAGGCATCCTAGACGTCAATTTCTCGGTTGAACCTCTTCAGCTTAGCGGTAACAAACGCCGAAGTGTGCTTAACGTTGATGGTCAGTATCTGACTTACAGTCATGGTCCACGTGAAGGTGTTGAACTGATTTGGCCAAACACACTACGTGACTCGGCAGTATCTAAGGTTACCTTGGTGCCAACCAAGTCAAACCTTTCACCTAGAAGCATCAACCTCAAAGGACCTTGGTCATTCTTCCGGTTGCTGGAAAAAGGTAACGTGATGTCAGCCAGTAAGACATCGGTTGACTACCGATTTGTTGTTGATGGTGGCGATATGATTTACCGCATTAATGCAGAATCGGATGCTAACCCATTTACTGAGCGCCTGTTTAAGTCGTTCAAGTTGTCTAAGACTCTTTACTAAAACACTAAAGGAGCGAGGTATCTCGCACCTTTTCATCAGGGCGAAGTATCTATGTCCAATACAATATTGCTTGACCAAATTGTCTATCATATTACGTCTGATTCCAATTCAATCAGGCATTTAGAAAGTTACCAAAAAGCCAGGGATGAAATCAACAATCGCTTTAATCCTTTATCTGGTGGTACTAATTGGCAAGAGGTGTACCAGGCTTGCCAACAGTTAGCTAAGGGACCAGGGGTTGATTTGCTGATATGTAGCTATCTCACCATTGCCAAACTAAAAGTCGAAGGTCTAGTGGGCTACGCCAATGGCCTTGAATTACTAATGCAATGTTTGAGCTTATTAGCTAAGCCAGATTCCAAATCGGCTAAAATGCGTAAAGAGGTCTTAGATTGGGTCAATAGCAAGGCAATTCCTGAGCTAAAAACATTGAAACCTTCTCAAGAGCAACTGCGTGATCTTTATCGTAGCGAAAGGTTATGTGAAAGAATCCACCACTGGATGACACTGCAACAGCCTCAAGTTGAAGTCGATTTCGAAGGAGTAGGGTTTGTTTTATTTGAACATATCGATCAGATCGAAACCCGTTATCATACCGTGATAAAACGTCAGGAAAAGCAGCATGAAAGTGACAATAGAATCACCCGCAAACGCTACTTCTGGAGTTTGGCTGGAACCTTTTTCTCGACACTTGTTGTGAGCGGGGTAAGTTCGTGGTTCTATTACAATCCTAGCGTGCTTAATCAGTACCAGTTCAAGCAATCGATAGAAGTGCCAGTACTAACGAGGAGTAACCTCGATAGCTACGTTGAACATACCAAACCCACTAAATTAGCTGCGATTCAATCTGAACTAGTACCTATGTATCACTCTTCTATTGAAGAAAAAACTCAGAGTTCGATTGAGCAACCTTACTTAAAGGCGATTGAGCAACTCGATATATTGCAGAGACTCTACACTGGAAATGAGCAGGTTAATCAAATAAGCCAGACCTTATATCAGGATCAGCAGTCTGCACTTCAACAGGCAGATGAGTTTGTCGCTCGGTTCAATGAAATTCGAACTAAGATGGCCAACATTACCTTGTTGGTAAAGAAAAAGCGTTGGGCACAGGTTGCTAACGAAACCAAATCTTTGGAAGACTTTGCCGTTAGTTTATTGCCGATATATGGTCGTGTCGGTTATGTAGAAAACTTGATTGACAACCAGCAGTACCAACAAGCGCAGCAAGAGTTTGAAGAGCTAAAAAGACGCCTCAATAACTTGAGTTGGAAAGTCGCTGATCTAAATCAGAAGCTTGAAGAGTAGAGTCTTCGCTTATTTGAGCTCTTATTGTACTAGTCTAATGAGGCAGTATTGGTTATGGTTTTACTTTTGACGGAGCAAATTATAACTTTTTATGATGCTGTTCAAAAATCACTCATGAAAGATCAACACGCCATAATAATTGTACAAAATCTTCTTAGGCTGAATTTTTTATCCACCATCTTATACTTGGTATATTTTTTGCTGTCGAGCAACTTCTTGCTTGATTCGAGCAACTTCTTGCTCGTATTAGGTAAGATCTTGCTCAGCTAGCATATTAACAAACCCTTAAGCTATTGAAGTGTATGACTTTTCATTTTGGCATAGTTCTTGATTTAGAGTTGGGTGTTTTTACACCCAAACCACAAGGATTTTACTATGCCAACTCCATGTTATATCTCTATCGACGGTGAAACTCAGGGTCTTATCACTGCTGGTGCTTGTACTGCTGATTCTATCGGTGACTCTTACGTTGAAGGTCACGAAGATGAGATGCTGGTTCAAAAGTTTGATCACGTTGTTACAGTACCAACCGACCCTCAATCTGGTCAGCCTTCGGGTCAACGTGTTCACAAACCGTTCCAATTTACTGTGTCGCTAAATAAAGCAGTACCACTGCTGTACAACGCACTTTCTTCTGGTGAGAAGATGAAGACCGTTGAATTGAAATGGTACCGCACGTCTATCGAAGGCAAACAAGAGAACTTCTTCACTACTAAACTCGAAAACGCATCTATCGTCGATATCCAGTGTGAAATGCCACACTGTCAGGATCCGGCAATGTCTGACTTCACCCAAAACCTAACCGTCTCTATGTCTTACCGTAAGATCACTTGGGATCACGTTAACGCAGGTACGTCTGGCTCAGACGACTGGCGTAAACCAGTCGAAGCTTAATCGCTTTGATTTTCTGAGGCTTCCCTCGGGGGAGCCTCAGAAAACCTTAACTTCAAATTATCAATCCGTTAGTAATTTGCGTTTAAGGTTTTTGTGTTTAGGGTTAACGATAGGAGAGACGCAATGGCGACATTAGCGTACATCATTGAGGTAGAAGGACTGAGCGACGATGCTTTGGTGGTCACCAAGTTCGATGGACAAGAGTCCTTGTCTGCTAGTATGTTCGGTCAAAGGCCCTGTTACGGGTTTTGCTACCAGATTGAGTTAGCCAGTCGTTTACCTAACTTAACCCCAGAGCAGGTGGTTGATCGGGCGGTCGAGCTGCGCATGTATCGTAACCGTATCTTGGTTCAACGAGTACACGGCGTGGTGCGCGCGTTTACCCAAGGGGACATTGGTCACCACCATACCTTCTATTCATTGACCCTTGTGCCTGCTTTAGAGCGCCTCTCTCTGCGTCACAATAGCCGTATCTTCCAGCACCAGACCACGTCCGACATCATCGCGACGCTACTGCAGGAGATGGGCATTAATGATTACGCTTTCTCGTTAGCGCGCGAGCTGGCTCAGCGCGAGTTCTGCGTTCAATACCGTGAAAGCGACCTCGACTTCCTGCATCGTCTCGCAGCAGAAGAAGGCATGATCTATAGCTTTATCCATGAAGCTGGAAACCATACTCTGGTCTTCAGTGATTCCAGTGCTCTGTTACCTTCATTGGCTGAACCTGTCCCGTACAACGGGCAGGCTGGCGGTGTCAGTGATGTGCCTTATATCAAAGGCTTCCGTTACCAATCTGAGGCTCACGTTGCCGAAGTTGAACTCAAAGACTACAGCTTTAAAAAGCCAGCGTACTCCTTTAGTCAGTCGGCTCAGGGGGCTGAAATAGATTACCAGCAGCCGACTTACACACATTTTGATGCCCCGGGGCGTTATAAAGATGACCTCAATGGCACTGCGTTTACTCGCACCCGTTTAAACTACCTACGCCGCGATGCCCAGTTAGCTGATGGTAAGAGTAACGAGTTCTTAATTCGTGCAGGCTATAAATTCACCCTCAGTGACCACCTCAATCGCGCCTTTAATCGCGATTGGTTACTGGTTCGCGTCAGTCACCACGGCGAGCAGCCTCAGGCTTTGGAAGAAAAGAGCGGACATGGCGCAACAACCTACAACAATCAGTGGCAAGCCATTCCAGGCCATATCAACTGGCAAGCCACACCAGAAATCAAACCAATCATTGACGGCCCGATGATCGCAACGGTCGTTGGTCCAAAGGATGAAGAAATTTTCTGTGATGAACATGGGCGGGTGAAAGTGCACTTCCACTGGGATCGTCATGACAACAGTCCAGAGCATAGCTCTTGCTGGGTACGCGTATCCCAAGGCTGGGCAGGCAGTCAGTACGGCATGATGGCCATTCCGCGCATCGGCCATGAAGTGATCGTATCGTTTTTAAATGGCGATCCAGATCAGCCGATCATTACTGGCCGAACCTATCATATCACCAATACACCACCTTACTCGTTGCCAGAGAACAAAACCAAAACCGTCTTGCGCAGTGAAACTCACCAAGGTGAAGGCTTTAACGAACTCAGTTTTGAAGATCAGGCAGAGCAGGAGCAAATCTACCTGCATGCACAGAAGGACTTTGACTCCTTAATACTCAATGATATGACCACCCATGTTAAGCATGATCAACATAGCACAGTGGATAGCAACCACTTCACTCAGACAAAGAGAAACCACCACTTCACCGTTGGCGGAGAGAGTCGCACCCTAGTCAAACAAGATGTCACCTCAATTGTTGAGGGTAGCCTACATCAAAACATCGCACAGCTTCACGCCCTTAAAATAGGTAATGAACTACATATCAAAGCTGGTAAGAAGGTCGTCATCGAAGCCGGATCTGAAATGACCCTCAAAGTCAATGGCAGCTTTATAAAACTGGACTCGTCTGGCGTCAGCCTAGTTGGGTCAAAAATCAATCTAAACTCGGGCGGTAGCCCGGGCTTAGGGAGTGGTTACTCAGAGAAAAACGTTTTACCACCGAACGAGCTCGATGCCACGGCATCGAACCTTCCGCCGCCTAATCAACATAAAAATGAAGATATTGCTGAGAATACTATCGGTCCGGTGATAGCTGAACCACGAACGTTAGGTGGCAGCTCTAAGGGTAACGAAGAAAGCATAGGTAATAAAGGACTCTCGTCGCCTACTAAAGAAATGGAAAGCTCGGAGGCTCAAAAAGGCGAACAACGCGTTGTTCTGCAAGCGGGAAGTACGCCAGAAGTCGCGAAGGCTGTTCAACATTTAGCTGCTAAACATCCTGGTTCCACGATAGTAAAACTTAATCATGATGGTTCTTTACCGGATGTAAAGTTGGATACAACAGGCAAACCTTTAAAAGTGCTTGTCGTGGGGCATGGTGATACGAAAGATGGAAGTCCATCAAGTACTATTGGTGGGTTAAATGCAGAGCAAGTGAGTGCGCTTACACAAAGTATCGCGAACAAAACAGGCAACGAAAGCCCAGAAAGGGTATCTTTAGTGGGTTGTAATACGTGCAACTTAGCAAAAGAGGTTTCAGAACAATTACCGAACTCCAAAGTCACAGGACAAGATCGTATTGTGAAAGTGAATGATAACGGGCGGAAAGAGTCGTCAGATATAACCGATCCTAAGGCTCTACCAAATGGCGC
>NZ_JBRESC010000029.1:0-31131 GCF_056726085.1 Vibrio sp. 2433-A1 | reverse complement strand
GTCTTTGCCCTCTTGCTGCGTTTTTTCGGCGTAACCTAAATCCACGAGGATGTTTAACCATCGTCGAATCGTATCGGGGGATTTCCCTATCCCAAGCTCGTCTGAAACATCACACAGACTCTCTAAGGATTTGGGGTAACGAGTTGGAAGCTGAGCTAACAATAAGAAGACTGCTTCAATAATGGATGGGGGCATGACTGTGCTCCTATAGAATAAAAAAAGCCACAACCGGTTAGGCTGTGGCTTGAGTGAACATTAAGAATGAATGGAACTTACTCCTCGTCGTAGCGCTCGTGAGTGATTAACGGATGGTCATGGGTTGGATAGTCAGGCAACTCTGGCTTGTCTTCTTCCAGTGCTTTATCTATCAGGGCGGCTGAAGTGCCAATCGCGGTTGACACCGCAAAACCGGCTGCACTGATGGTGCCGATTGCGCCAAAGACAGGCGCAGCCGTGATGACACCTGCGACACTCGCTGTTGCTGCGACCGCTTTACCGACGGTTTGATACCAAGACATATGTGTCTCCTTGTTTTGTTGAGTGGGTATAAAAAAGGCCACCTCGAAAAGAGATGGCCTTATTGAAGGTAGATAGATGGAAATGGGTGATGCTTTGTCATTGGCGACTCACTGTGATGTGGTCATACGCGTCCATCGCCATGTACGCCAGAAAGTTATGCTCCCAAAGCTGATACAGCTCTTTTGCAGCACTGTCCTCTTTAATGGGTGCCCAGCCTTGCTGGTGGTGGGCAAACCATTCACCTCGGCTAAAATCAAAATCGAGCCCTCGCTCTAATTCAGGGTAGTGATTGCCGATATAAGCAAAGTCAGTGATGTAGCTGTAATGCCAGGCACCATCGCTGTGTTTATTGAGGCAGATTTCAACCGGATGAAAACCACCTTGCTCAGCGCTATAACTGGCATCTCGAAAGTTAAAGATAATACCATCAGCATCAATTAGTGAATCAGCAAGCTCATCATCTAACGTAAGCTGGTGTGCTAGCGTTGTCACAATAAATTGTGTCAGTGCATCTGAGACAGGCAGCAATGACGCTTTGATGTTGGTGGTAAGAAAGCCTATTTGGCTTCGGATTAACAGTTGTTTAGACATAATGCGCCCTCCTACAGGCAGTAAGATAATGGAATTTAAAATAGAATGGTTTAGTTCGAGCCAGAACGACTCATGATAAAGCGGCCATTGACCGAGGTGACTATAAGGGTTAGATAGCGTGCTTTTTCACTGCATGGTAAGGCGGTGCGGAGCCATTGAGCCAGCACTTGCCTTGGTAACGAGTCACTAACTGCTGAAAGAGCCACATTTCAAACGCAGAGCTTGGCGTGATGGAGACATCAAAACCCTCTTCATCACCACGTGCACGGTCTTGCCATACTGCATTTAAGTCCCGTAGGTGGGCAGTCAGCACTTCATACGCATCCCGCTCATTTGCTTCTCTCGGCGCTCGTAGCCAAACCGAAAGGTGATGGCAATGCGGCACCACCCGATAATCACGAGCCTGGTCTAATGTCTGACGTACAGCGCGTATCCACCCTTCGGCTTTGGTATCACGTCCATTGAGTTTTAATCCACCTGACTGCGCTTGCGCGGACCAGTCACAGCCGTATTTGATAAGCAGGTTATAAGGCGTGTCAATGCCACAAAACTGCCAATCACGACACCGCTTATTCGTGTCTGGGTCAAAGAGATTGCTGCAACCTATCAACATGTGAAGCATAATAAGGTCATCACTCCTCAATGAGCATTGGTAACGTTCATACAAGCGCTGCCGACACTGATGCTCGCTAAACTCATCGGTATTGATACCTAGCCTCTCAGTGAAGAATTGACGCAGTTGCTCGGTTACAATGGATTCTGGCACTCTCAATGCCAATTGTTCATACACAATGTCATACGACATTTTGCCTCCTTTTTTGATTCATACAAACACAGCCAAACATAACGTTAGTAGGCTGCTTCTTTTATTAAACATTAAGCTATGGGGTTATTCGTCTTTGACAGGGGTGATACGAATGTCATCAAACTGACCATCCATTAATTGACGACAGAACATCCGAGACCAACTGAGCAGTAAGTCCAGCACTTCCGGTCTGGCAAGCTCGCAGGTTCGAATATCCGGTTGATAGAACCAGTCTCGCTTGAAGTTAAAGTACAATTCGGGGGCAACGCTACGATGAGTGCCATCGAGATAGGCAAAGCTGGCAATAAACACCACTCGCCACTGCTTATCTTGACGCTCTAAACGCACTTCAACAGGGTGAGGCCCAAGGCGGTGTTGATAATAGGGCGTGTGACGAAAATTCATCGAGAGTTTGACCATTTCAGGTAAAGAGGCAGCATTGTTTAAGACTGCTTCAAGGCTCTCTATAAACGCCTGTGGTAAACAAACCGCATGGTCATAATTTGAAGCTATCGTATTCATAACCAACCTCTTTCAGCGAACGAGACGCAAGTCTTGCCAATCACAATGTGGTCCAGTACACGAACGTCAATTAAGGCTAAAGCATCAACGAGACGACGGGTGATCTTCCTATCGGATTGTGAAGGCTCAGCGACACTAGACGGGTGGTTGTGCGAAAAGATGACTGCTGAGGCATTGTGTTTAAGTGCAGCTTTCACCACTTCACGTGGATAAATAGAGGCGGCATCGACCGTGCCATGGAACAATTCTTCGAATTCAATCAATTGATGTTGGTTGTCCAGAAACATCACGGCAAAGACTTCACGCTCATAGTGGGCCAGCTTGCAGCTCAGGTATTGTTTGACCTCATCGGGCTTGGTATAGGTATCACCGACTTCAAAGCTTTGGGCTAAGATATCGGCGGCTGTTTCGAGTACTTGCATGGCTGTAGCAGGCTGTGGAAACTCGTAGGTTGCATTGGGTAAGTGGGTAGGCATAGGTTTATCTCCTAAGTGACAGACACAAAAAAGCCCGCAGCGCATAAAGCGATACGGGCGATTCAGATGGGATGGTTACCTAGGTAATATAGACCTGTAATTTTTTGATAACGATAGTGACTACTGCAACGGAAGTAATTTACCTCGAACACCACAGTGAGGGCATTTCGTGAGTTTCAATAAACAAAATGAAAGGACTTCTATAGTGTTTTTTTTGCCGCAAACTTGACACCTCAACATCTTATCATTCGGTGTAAACATTACCGATTACCAAAATTTTAACTTTTTTGTTACCCAACTAAGGGCGCTAGGAAGAGACGCGATAATGATATCAGAAGCCACATCCTTAACACTATCAAACGCATCCCCCATAAAGCTTTTCATTGATTCCCAAAGTCCCTGTTCCGCAGCTACTCGTGTTTCTGAAGTTACATTTTTATCATCGACTTCTCTTGTGATTGCATACTTTTTTTCATTTGGCAACACGCTGACGATTTTATTGACAAGGTCATCCAAGTTAAATGAGCGATAAGCTTTCGTATCATCATCATACTCTGTAGCAACAGATGAGATATACCGAGTAGACAGGTCGAACTCGTTTGATAACAAATATTCTTTTTCCAGAATTTTTTGAACAAGTTTATCTGTAGGCCTGAAGTCATCATCATCCCAGAACTTTTTACGTGGTGTACACACATTATCCTGTTTTGATAAAATAACCATCGTTGGCATTCTTTCACGCTCAGGTTTCAAAAGACGCTCATATATTTCAATATCAGGAGCATTTGCACGGTCATTAGCAGGAATGATCCACAAAGCCAAATCAACATCACTCAATTCTTCTTCGTACATTTTGATAAATTGAGCTTCATTTTCTTTATTAAGATCAGCTAAGCCCGGAAAGTCGATTAATGTGATACCTTCATAATCAAAGTAATTGACTTCTTTTGTTCCCGTACCGATATCACTGACCGTTGAAACATACTTCCCAAAAAGAGCGTTGACTAAGCTTGATTTTCCCGCTCCAGACTTCCCCATTATCGCGACTTTAGGCTTGAAATTTCTCACCTCTGCAACAAAAGCCTTAAGAGACTCAACTGAAGGTTTTTCGTTATTTTTCATTACCATCGTACTTACTAGCCTCACATTAATCGGTTACTTCAAAAGATTCATTGCCAAGATTGGTGTGAACCTTTACTTCTAATACGTCCTCAATTGAGCATCGAAACCCCACTGCTTTCTTTTGACCAAATTGCAGTGAGCTAGGAAAGAAGCTAAGTGGCCTACCATCCAATGTTTTACTCATCGTTGGACAGTGTCCTCTATTGATAGTGACTCCTTGCAAAGTAACGGAATCAGTCACAGCTTGAATAATCAGAGTCGGGATTGGAACTTGGCGAAGCGTAATATCTCTTGCATAAGTCGTTTTTAGAGAGATTGAAACTAAACCTGTATTGCTATACGTAGTATCCGCTTTAGAAGTGTGAGTTTGTAGGTTTTCCGTTGCTTTAGGCTCTTGAGGGAAACGATTCTGGTTCGCCACTGAAAGAAAGTTATCGCTGCATTGTGTAAACTCCCCTTGATATTCAAATAGAGCGATATCAAGGTCATATTTTCCTACTTGGCAATACTTCCCATTAATCTTTGAATAAATGTCATAAATACATCCTTGACTACCGCAAAAGTACGAGCTGTAAACGGCGTAATCTAAGGCACCGTCATCGTTAAAATCAGCCGCTTGTATCGTTACTTTTATGCTTTCATCATTAACGACTTCATTAGCTACTCGCCACTGATGCTCAATATCACTCTTAATTGATGCGTTTGCGGTTGGTAGGATAAATAAAGATAAAGTTATCCATAAACCTGACCTTTTCATTGGAACCTCTTACACCTAAATTAGAAGTAAGTAGGCTACATATTGGCTTTGCACTATTTGCAAACACTGACATTGAAGGCTTAAGTTGTGATTGACATCGCAATTAATCATCTTATCCATCGTAAAAAACTAGCTTTGCATAATGTGCAAAGTCAATCATTACTCTGGGAAGCCACCTTTGAAATAGAAAGTGGCACTTCTTTGGCCGATAAACACCCAATCAAAACGATGGAGCTCTTACTGACTCTTTGTGATGCCATTCCCAAGCACACGTCTCAACCATTAGGCTACCAAGCTCTTGCTGATGCTGTCACCTCTCGTGGTACGTCAGCGAGTTACCACTCCGTTAGGCGAATACTAAAAAATACACGCTTACAGGAGTTACTAGGTATTGAGGTTCTGACGGTGGGAACCTTTCATGCTGTGCGATATCGTGCTAATTATCTAGAAGGCTTTCCCCATGCGGCTCTTGTTGCATATCTATCCTCGAACATGCTTCTTCATTATTTACCCGACAAGGTGAGAAGTCGATTCCTTGAAGTGATTTCTCCTTATCTTGATCAGTTTGAAAAGCTACATGATGGGAATCGAGATAAGCGTTGGATAAAGAAACTACCCGTCGATAAGAGAAGTGCTCCCCATTGGTCTAAGCTGGCGATGACACCAGAGCTTGATAGTATTCTTGGTGCTTTATATAACGAACAATGGTTAGAAATCACTTATCAAACAGAAACGGACAGCACTCCTTTGACAGAAGTCATTTGGCCTATTCACTTAAACCTTGATGAGCCTGAAGGTGTAAAACTCTGTTATTCTCGTAATCAAGCACAGAAACCAACAGCGAGCATCCCTCTCGCCCTGATCTCTAACGCTAAGCGTCAATATTATTAATCAAAAACAATAAATTCTATTACGATAATCCAGAGAGTATGAAAAGCGGAGTAACCGTCAAGTCACCCCGAACTCATTTAAGTAACTAGCGAGACCAAGGGGGAAGGTACTAGAAAGCGATTAACCAATACTATCTAGCAGCTCTGTCGATATGATCGCTCCACCACTGCATCATTTCTCGTCGTTGCTCTACGTATTGACTACGATTGTACGCCGCCCTCACTTTATCCTTATCTGCATGCGCTAAAGCTGCTTCGACTAGATCGCCCGTAAACTGAGGTTGTTCATTGAGAGTAGTGCTCGCGAGTGAGCGCAGTCCATGAGAGACCAATCGCCCTTTAAATCCCATACGCTTAAGAGCCATATTCACGCTAGCATTACAGCATGGGCGTGATTCATCTTTATGGGACGCAAAGATAAATTCACTGACACCATGTCCGCTAATTGCTTTCATTTCATTGAGTAAAGCTAACACCTGCGTTGATAAAGGAATGCAATGCTCACGCTTCTTTTTCATTCTGTGGGCTGGGATGCGCCATAGCTCTTTAGCCCAGTCAATTTCATCCCATCTTGCTCCTGCTGCTTCGGAAGGGCGAACCATCGTATGGAGCTGCCATAAGATCAAACAACGAGTCGTACTAAAGATACGTGCACGTGATAGGGCTGACATTAACTCCGGTAATGCTTCTGGTGGTAATGTCTTCATATTTTCAGCATTTGGCTTTTTAAAAGCCTCTTTGATATCAGTTAAACAATTCACCTCAATATAGCCATTATTGCGAGCAAACTTCATGATTTCGTTTATGCGTTGGCAAACTCGGCGTAGTACCTCAAGCTTTCCTTGTCTTTCTAAAGGCTTAAGTGCTTGAATCATTAATTGTGGAGAGAGTTCAGAGATAGGCACTTCACCAAGAGTAGGCAAAAGGTGAAGCTCAAGAGAGCGATAAATATCATCGGCATGATCTTCAGTGACGCTGCTCTTTTTTACATCAAGCCATTCTAAGGTGATATTTTTCAACGTCATATTGAGACGCATTTTCTCTTTTAGTACCTGTTTGTCACGGTAAGATTTAGGATCGATACCTTGCTCGATAAGGCCACGAGCTTCACGAGTTTTTTCTCGCACCGCTTTAAGAGAGGTCATTGGATAGGTGCCAAGCGTGAGGTTAACACGCTTAGAGAGTACAGGGTGGGTATAGTTGAACAGCCAAGTTTTAGTGCCGTTCGGTTTCACTCTAAGACGAAGGCCATTTCCATCAGAAAGGATGTATTCTTTAGTTTTAGGCTTTGCGCTTTTAAGTTGGGTTTCAGTAAGGGGTTTAACTTGTTTTGCCATGATGGTACACCGTTGAATTGAACATACGGACAATGTACCCAAGGGTGTACCTTTATAACCACGTTATGTAGCTGCGCTTTTAGTCGTTAAGCGACAGTCAAACCACGTAATACGGTAATTTAGGTATAAAAAAAGACGTCCTAAGACGTCTTTCTTCATGTGTTTGGCGGAGAGATAGGGATTTGAACCCTAGATACGCTATTAACGTATGCCGGTTTTCAAGACCGGTGCTTTCAACCACTCAGCCATCTCTCCGTTGCGGGACGTATATTAGGTATAAGCCCTAAACTTGTAAAGCATTAATTCGCAACCTATTGTTTAAGTGCTGAGAAACTAAGCAGCAATTGATAAACCTTAACCCTCTACAACGTAATTTCTGCCTCATTCTGTAAACTAAAAGCTCTACTGACAGAATTACAATAAAATAGTGTTTTATTTATAAGCAATTGATTTAGCTGCAAAAAATAACTTTCGAGTAACACTTGTACGCCCGAAAGTTATTGCACAATAGTGTGAACTGTTTCAAAATTAGTGAATTAACAGAGTCGAATAGTCTTTATCTGAGGTTTTTATGAAAGTCGCTGACTTATTTAAACATCGCGGTCTAACAAATTCTAAGCAGCATTCAGAATTCATGCACTGGATGACACCTACCGTACGCGAGTACTGGGGAGAGATTGTTAACAAGGCTAATAATCGTCACCTGTTTACTCGCCTACGTGATTTTCACACTCCAGCAGTCAACGATGAAGTGAAACCAGCCCCAGTTGTACCGCAGCAGCCAAAACCGATCGAAATGAAGCCTGAGGCGCAAGCTTTATACCTAGAACTTCAACAAAAAATTGGTGCTGTGATTCATACTGGCGATTGGCTTGATGTGTCACAAGAGCGTATCAACCAGTTTGGTCAAGTGACCGAAGACATGCAGTGGATTCACACTGACCCTGAACGTGCTGAAGCTGAATCTCCGTTTAAAACAACGATTGCTCACGGGTTCTTAACTCTCGCTCTATTGCCTAAATTAACTGATAGCGTTGATCCGGATAAAAGCATGTTCCCTACCGCTAAAATGGTGGTAAATATCGGGTTGAATCAGGTCCGCTTCCCTTACCCGGTTAAAGCAAACAATCGTGTACGTGCAGTCAGCACCCTATCTAAAGTAACACCTATACGTAAAGGCTTAGAAATTGAGCGCGAAATAAAAGTTGAAATTGAAGGTGTTCGTCGCCCTGGTGCGGTGGTTACTTCAGTTATTCAGCTGCACTTCTAAGTTGCAGCGAAGCTCCCTTTATAAAAAACGCCCGATGAATGTCATCGGGCGTTTTTCTTTTTCTACTGTTTATCCATTGGAGACTGCGAGAAGTCGAGCTTATGTTCAGGGGAACTCTCCTGAGGCGCTACAGACTCTATCGACTTATCCTCTATCTGAGTACCGTTTTCATCAATCGGAATTTTGCGCTTATACAGTTTATTCAATGCTTTGATAATTGAATGTTTGCCAACCTTGTTCTCTCGAATCTTTTTCAGCATAGGCTTCGACAAGCTTTGCAGGCCAACCACTGTATCTACACCGATTTGGAGCGCGACTTGATCACGTAGCCCCCGTGACGGTTCGTGGCCGAGTTGAGCAGCAAGGAACAGCCAAATATAGCTGAGTGAATTACCGTTAGGTTTTTGCCCCATCCATACTTCGCCCGCTTTATACATCGCTTCTAGATGGCCTTTTTCAGCCGCTCGTTCTAACCAGTAACAGCCTTGAGCAAAGTTACTCGCTACCCCTACACCATTGATGTAATTCAAGCCGAGCTTCATTCGACCTTCGTTACTTTTCAGCTCAGTTGCGCGGCGGTAGTACGAAGTCGACATGTTAGGATCATTGCTGTTTTCAGGTGAAAACCAGTCGCCAAGAAATACAATCGCATCAACATAGTTTTCTTTCGCAGCTTGTTCCATCACGGAAATAGCCTTTGGTGTATTGACCTCTGTTCCTCGTCCGTGAATCAATGCTTGCGCCATTTCGAACTTGTGCGGCAAACTCCCTTCAGAGGCACTAATACATGTTTGCCAGAACTTCGCTTGCTCTTTTAACACAACATCTTGCTGCATCTTGTTACTAATACGCACGACACCGTACATTCCTGTCACACTGTCGAGCTTGGCGGCTTTGGTATACCAATAGATAGCTTCTTTGATGTTTTTGCGCTCAGCCTCTTTAGCAAGATAAAGAATCGTCGGGATGTCACCACCTTCAGCTTTCATCACACGCTCTTCTTGTTCTTGACGACGATTTCGCTCTACCGCTTTACGAAAAGCGATCGCTTTCTGCTTGCGTTCTTGCTCTAAACGTTTCTTTCTTAGCGAAAGAGCAAGCATCCACATAAACATACCCAATAAAAGCAACCCTGTTGCTCCTATGGCAATACCAATTATATTCATTCGTTCTCTTGTCGTTATACGTTACCGTTGACATTTCTGTATCGGCAGCAGACTCAAATCATTAAGGATTTTCATCATACCCTATATCTGAAATCGGCGCACAAATACCAACGCGACTCTTTAAAATTGGTGTATAGCCCTCTAAAAATGCAAAAAATCCGAGCTAAGCTCGGATTTCTTTTGATTTAAGTAGCATGGACTTGTCCCTAGGATTCAGGAAACGCCCCTTTTACTATTTGACTATCAGCACTTGCAACCCAGTGCTCATTCGGATCAAACGCTTCGTCACAAAATTCAATCGAATAGCCCATTTCAAGTACTTCTTTGATGGTGAGACTATCCGCTACATGCGCTTTCTCACCGTGTTCATTACGTAACTCCATCATCACTCCTTAGTACGCAGGACACTCTCTACAAAGTGTAGCACTCAGGCAGTAAGCTATAGCGTAAACTTTAATCGCTGGGAGCAAAAATGTAAGGATTCGATGACGCTCGTGGCTTTATCCAAGCTATCATCATTGAATTGAACACCATATTTATCATAATGAGTGGTTTTAGACACATTTTTAACCACGCCAGTTAAGACTTTGCCATAACCTTTTATAATTGGGTTTGTCGAAACCTTTAGTTCTATCTCAGCACCCATGCGGTAGCTAGACTTACCTCTATCAACCACGATCAAGCACCCATGATTGGAAATGTTTCTAATCTGACATGGGTATTTTTGATGATTAGGAGACACGATACCTTCAACGTCGATCTCTAATCGAACGCTTGCTCTCAGGCCTCTAACAACCTGTGTCGACTTTGGTACCGCTATTAGCAATAATTCAGTATCGCCACCACTCAGTACGTATTCGATTTTACTTTTAAAGTAAACACGGGCTCCCTCTCCTTTTGAAGCAATAACACACGCCTTAATCGCATAACCTCGCTGCATGAACAGCGACATTTCCTTCATGCTAATCGTTGGCATCTCAAGAAGCAGTATTTCATTTGAATGAAGCCCCACGTACTTAGTACGGAATTTCAGCACCCTTCCAGTTGGTGTGGTAACAATACATGCGACTTCACATAAAGGCAGTACATCTTGAAAAGCATCTTCGCCATAACAAATAGACGTCGATTGGTCGGCTTTCTGTTTTGAGCTTTTATGCTCTTCCTCGGGAGCAAGTTCAATGAACTTCTGAGCCTTATTTTGAGCAAGTCCTGCCATAAATGACCTATATGCAAATAATTCAGTATGTACTTTCTGGTTTTGGGAACTTACTCGAAAATTCCTCATATTACAATTGTAAATAATGGTATCTAAATATTTGAAAATGTATCCATTAATTAAAAGATAAACCTCATCAATTACTCAGTAATAACATTTTGTCTGTATCCATAACTAACCCAGTAACCACAAATTAAATAAGGCTACTTATCCCCCCCCCCCCCAAAAAAAAAGCAGAACCATTTAGGTTCTGCATATAAAAGTTATAGTAAGTGGATGAAGGTATTATTCGCTAAGGTACTCGCATAAGTAAGCAGTCGACACTGCAACTTGTAGGTCAAATGACGAATTCGCTTCTACATTGAATGACTCACCAGAGTTGTAAGTCACCCACTGATCTTCGCCCGCTTTCTTAACAGTCAAAGCACCTTTTACCACAGTCATGCGCTCTGCAGCGGCCGTACCAAAAGTGTATTCACCCGCAGCCATAACTCCGACGCTAGAATCACCATCTTGTTGTGTAAAACCTAACGACTGAACTTGTCCTTCAAAATAGCTGTTCGCTTTGATCATCTTTCTCTCTCCTTAGAGCAAATATTTTTCAACGATCGTTTTATACGACCTGAGGCAATTCAGCAATAGATAATTTTCATCTTATTAGAAGGACAACTTTATGATTTATAGACAAATGCACGTTTGCACAACGGAAAATATTATCCAGTTAGTAAAATCAGGAATCATCAACCAATTGGCAGCTCACATAAAAAAGTTCATCTGTTGATCCATCACAGGCTAAATGAGCACTAAACTATAATGAAACGACCGAATTCCTACACCTAAGTTTGGGCTGGGGTTCAATATTCTGTAGGCATAAATTTGCGTTTGTACTCAATATCCTACAGTCTGACTGGTGTTGGTACTAAATAACCTACAACCTTTACTATTACTGAACATCGCAAATATATTGGATAGTCCCTGTTGTTATGACTAAAAACTCCGCAATAAAAACTGCCGCCGCCCTAGTGTTTCTTTTATTGCTGCTGGGATTTTCTAGCCTGCTCTATTTTAGCTACCAAGACTATATTCACCCAAAACATGTTTATGGGCGCTGGATTGAAATCGGCGCGCCGCCGTATCAAACAGAAGTACTGACACTCAATTCCCAAGGGGTATTTCGTAATAACCGATTAGTATCTACACGTTTTGATTTTGATGGTAAGAGAGTTACCGTACATACCGGAAACGGCAGAGCTATCTATCAAATTTCCGGTACCTTTGACTCACCTCAACTTAGGCGTCTTGAACCTAATAGCCCGACACAAAGGTTCGTGAAAGAAGGGTATGAAAGCACGGTAGACATGGAAGGAGGAGGTGCTGCTAAGCATCGCCGAGCAGCACTAGCCGATCATTTTGGTAATAAATAACGCACATTAGCCCGTCAGCACTGCTCCTTCTGGGTGTTTAACTAAGCTAGGCTCAGGTCTAGCAAGCATGTACGCTAGCGTTAACGGACCGATACGACCAATGGTCATCACCACAATCATGATGTACTTGCCGGGTTCAGAAAGCTCTGCCGTTAAACCTGCGGTCAAGCCAACAGTCGCGAATGCTGAAATTGTTTCAAATAGTACTTTATCAAAACTCGCATTTTCTGTGAGCATCAGCAGGAACATAGCAACGGTTAATATCGCCCCACTAACGACGATAATCGCCAGAGACTTGGTTACCACAGGCCAGCCAACTGTTCGTCTAAACATCACAACATGCTTCTTCTGTCTTAAAAAAGCCCATGTGGCAACAAACGCCACTGCAAAAGTAGAAACCTTGATACCACCACCTGTCGAGGTCGATCCCGCCCCAATTAGCATCAAAATAATCATTATCAGTAATGCGGGCTGAGTGTACTGAGCTAAATCGACACTGTTAAAGCCTGCTGTACGTGCACTCGCAGATTGGAAAAAGGCGGCTAACCACTGTCCTTCTAGCGTTAAACTACCCATAGTCGCTGGATTATTGTGCTCTAATACCCAAAATAACAAGGTACCAATTAACAATAGTGCAGGTGTGGCCACTAACATGATCTTAGTGTGTAGCTGCAGAGCTCGAAAACCGCGTCGCCAGTTTGTCGAAACATCACCAACAACGGTGAAACCTAAACCACCAAAAATGAATAAGCCCGCTAACGTGAAAATAACGACGGGATCTCCAACAAAACTCATCATACTGTCTGGGAACAGTGCAAAACCTGCATTATTAAACGCAGAGATAGCATGAAAAGCTGCATAAAATAGCCCATCACTCCACCCCATTTCAGGTACCCAACGATATGCAAGTACCAAAAAGCCCACGGTCTCTGCAATACAAGCAAAGATGATAATACGTTTGACTAAGCGGCGCAGGTTTACCGTTTGCTCTTGGCCTAATGCATCTTTTGCCAGAGCTTGCTGCTTTAAAGTTAAGCGCATACCAAACATGTACAGTAAAACCGCAGAGAGTGTCATTTGCCCAAGGCCACCAATCTGCATTAGCAACATCAGCAGAATTTTACCGGCCATAGTAAAATGTTCCCCAGTGTCAACAACCCCTAAGCCAGTTACACTTATCGCGGACGTTGCGGTAAATAGCGCATCGGTAATTGATAACCCTGTGACTGAAAAAATCGGCAGCGTCAGCAAAACTGCAGATGGAAGAAGAACCCCCAAAAAGCTAAGTAAAATAACCCTCGGCTCAGACCCTTTGCGCTGCTTTTTGTCCGAACCTAATGCATAGAAAGTATCGGTGTGGGAAAACGAACTCATAATGAACTTAATTTCTTAGCCAAGGTATCACGAGGGCCGGCAATAATGATCAAATCACCAATTTCGAGTCGCTTCTCGTAATCGGGCGTTTTATTGATCTCTGGGCCACGCTTAAAGCCGAGGACCTGTACATCTTGCTCTTTGCATAGAACTAGCTCGCCTAGCATTTTGCCCATAAGCTTCGAACCGACAACAATTTCTGTCATCGCTAGTCCAGAACCTAGCTCTTGAAATTCGAGGACACGTTTATCCAACATTTTTCTCGCAACTCGAATGCCCATATCTCTTTCTGGCATGATGACGTGATCGGCACCAATCTTATGAAGAATTTTTGAGTGGAACTTATCGTTCGCTTTTACCCAAACGCTTTTCGCTCCGGCTTCTTTGACGACTAGCGTGCTTAAGATACTCGCATTTACATCTGAACCAATTGAAACCATAACCATGTCGTAGTCACTCAAACGAAGTTCTGCCACTGTTTCTTCATTGGTACAATTAGCGACTAACGCTTGGCTAACAAAGCTCGCTGCAACTCTTACTCTTTCTTCATCAAGATCGACAGCTAGAACCTCAGCCCCTGCTTGCTGGAGCTCTTTACATACAGAAAGGCCAAATCGACCTAATCCAATCACAGCGAACTGTTTATCAGCTGATTTCATCATTATTCCTATTTTCTATAGGGGGGGAGAGATGTGCCAAAGTGTGCGCCTCTCAATTTCGGTTATCAAACCGATTCCAAAATTTTGACACAGTTTTAACCTTATCCAATATTTCAACAATAGCTACTCAATAAAGAGACTAGTTTGGGTATAAGCAAAGACTTATACTTACACAAGAAAATAAAGAAGTTGAATTAAAAAATGAACGATTTGCTCACCTATTTACCGCCATCATTTGCCGAGATGTTAAACAGCTGGGACAGCAATGTTCTGTTTATCACCATTGGCAGTCTACTGGCATGGATTACATGGCGCATTACTTATAGCCGATTAGAGATCTTGGTGAGTAAAACTCAGTTCTACTGGGATGACCTAACTTTAGCAGCACTTAAAACGCCCATTAGTACGCTTATCTGGTGTTGGCCTGGCACCATATCGGCGGGCTTTTTACTCCAAGACTATATGGGCTCTAAGCTCAACTGGCTAAGTACCCTCAAACTGATACTCGTCATAGGAATCTTTGTTTGGATCACTATGCGCTTAATCAACAATATTGAAGAGTACGTGCTCGCCAATCAGAACCGAGACGAGACAACAGTTCAAGCCATAGCGAAAGTCTCAAGACTGTTCTTTATTGTGATTGGTGCTCTGACAGTTATGCAGGCATTTGGTCTAAGCCTGTCAGGCCTGCTTACTTTTGGTGGTGTCGGTGGTTTAATTGTAGGTCTCGCGGCAAAAGACCTACTCTCCAACTTCTTTGGTGGCATGATGATCTACTTCGATCGCCCATTTAAAGTCGGGGATTGGATCCGCTCTCCTGATCGTCAAATAGAAGGGACCGTTGAAAGAATTGGTTGGCGCATGACCATCATCCGCACATTTGATAAAAGACCAATCTACGTACCAAACTCTGTGTTCAGCAGCATAGTGGTAGAGAACCCTTCTCGCATGCTCAATCGACGTATCAACGAAAATATTGGTATTCGTTATCAAGATGGGGCCAAGGTTGAGCTGATTGTGTCTGAAATTAAAACGATGCTAGAAACTCATAACGACATCGATACTAAACAAACACTGATCGTGAACTTTAACGGCTTTGCGCCTTCATCATTAACGCTATTGGTGTACACCTTTACCAAAACGGTTAACTGGATTCGCTACCATGAAGTGAAGCAAGATGTGTTACTAAAAATCTATGAGATCATCCGCTCTCACGGCGCTGACATTGCCTTCCCTACTCAGACTATTCACCTAGAACCACAAAAAGCTGGTGAAGTTGAAGTTCCACCAGTCTTAAACTAATCAAGCTATCATGCAGTAACCTACGTTCTGGAAAATGAGCAATGATAAAAAGAAGTGATATAAAACAAGAAGATATCATCAAATCCGCCATCGAGGTCTTTTTCCAAAAAGGCTTTGAGCAAGCCAGTATGGAAGGTATTTCCAAGCATGCAGGAGTCTCAAAACGCACGCTTTATAAATACTATTCAAACAAAGATGCTCTCTTTGAAGTGATTGTAGATAAGCTCATGTGTCGTTTTGATGACCATTATGAGGTCGAGTTCGACCCTTCTGTGTCGATAGAGCAGCAGTTAACTGAATTAACGCTCAAACAGATGTGTTACATCAGTAATGAAGATTTTCAAATCACCGCACGCTTGGTGATGGCAGAGTGTATTCGCTGTCATGAAACCTCGAAAGTGCTGATATCAAAGTTCGAATCAATTGAAGACTCTTACGGCCTACAGAAATGGGCTCAACAAGGGATTGATGCAGGCGCACTGGAAATAGCCAATATTCCACTGGCAATTGAACAGTATATCGGCAGCATTAAAGCGATCATTTTCTGGCCGCAGTTAATTACTCATACTCCCCCTCCAAGCTGTGAACAAGTTAAAGCGACGATTGATCACGCTGTGATGAGCTTTGCTGCAACGTACAAAACGAGCTAGATTGGCTACGCTGGAATAAAAAACGCCCCTTATGGGGCGTTTTTGTTTTAGTTATTGTCGTAAATCATCACGTGTTCAAGTAACGACGACACCATGTCCTCGTGAGACATACCACTAAATCCACTATCAAGTTGGTGAACAAGGTTCTCAACCAAAATCCCTTGATCTTCCATTCCTTCTCCTTGAGGGTGAATACGTAATTCAACGTTGTCACCATCTACCTGTACATCAAGATGCTGCAACAGTTCATCCATATTCACTGAACCGGATTTAAGCTCAGGTAAGACTTCACGCAGATCGATCTTATCTCCTTTGCTGATGTTGAAATCTTTAAGGGTATCCAAAGAACCATCATCAATTTCATTCCAGACAAAGATATCCATACCAGTGCCACCGACAAGAATGTCAGAACCTAAGCCACCTTCAAGGATATCATTACCTTCCCCGCCGATGAGGCTGTCATCGCCTGCACCACCAATTGGGTTATCGTTGCCATCCCCACCAACCAATAGATCATCACCGCTGCCACCAGTAAGCGTGCTGTTAGAGCCGCTGCCATCAAGGTGTACTGCGTCACTTTGTGATGATTTATCGACGACTAACGCATCAATATTATCGACAACATTTAAGTTGATCGTGATGTGATTGCTGGATTCTGCTCTGTCTAGGCTGACACCATTGCCGTCCAGCTCCTGCGAGACTGCCGTCACGGTTAGGCTATGAGAACCCTCACTCGCCCCTTTAATCGTCAGGCCGTCAATTGCAGTTTGTGACACCAGCCATACATCGCCAACATGTGTCACATCACCCGTACTACTCTCAATCGTCGCTCCCGCCGGAACGTCTTTTATTTCTAGCGTAAGCGCTTCAGTTGTATCCGTTAACGCAGCCATAATTCCCAGTACAGCAATACCACTGGTGCTGGCACTTTGAGTTGCAGTAATGTTCTTATTGAAACCGTACTTGCTCTCAAGTGCCAAGGTTGGGGCATCAGCAATCGGGTTAACTGTAATGGTGTAATTTTTTGGCTCAGCTTCAAGCGCAATACCTGACGAGTTCCAACTGTCTTTAGCGGTTACAACCAAATCAACGCTATTACCTGGTACTTCGCTGGCATCAACGAACACCCCAACATTGCTGCTTGGCTTATCAAGCAGAGCATTTAAGTCTGCTAGCGTGCCTGATAGGACTAAGGTGTCACTTCCTTGTCCACTCACAGTAACACTTGAGCCGCTAGGAGCAACGAGCGAGAGGCTGCCATGATTAACGTTTAGTGTCACCGTCATAAGGTCATTTATCGATGCATCCACGTAGTCGACGTCAGCAACCGAAATCCCACTTAACTGTTGATTTACGTCCTCATCTATTAGCGAAGTGATGTCGTCAATCTCTAACACGGGGCGATCATTGACTGGCGTAACTTCAAAGTTAATCTCTGCATTGCCAGTAAGGTGATCGGCTTGACCATTGGTCGTGCCATCATCTTTAACCTCGTAACTGATTTTCACCGGACCATTGTAATCTGGCGCTGCAACAAAGACCCAGTTATCACCTTGTTGAGTCAAAGAACCTTGACCTTCAACTAGGGTCAGGCGCTCGACAGTGATGGTATCGCCTTCTTTATCGAACGTACCATTAATCAGATCTTGTACGCTGATAGTCATGCTACCCTCTTCTGGCACATCAGCTAAGTTAAAATCTCTTGGCTCTGGAGCGTCATTGACCTCAGTAACGTTTATCACAAAGCTAGCATGATTGGTTGATGACGTTGAGCTATCGCCTGGGTCAATCGTACCGTTATTACCGCCATCATCGACCGTAGCCGTTACTGTGACAGGGCCACCTGAGTTGTCATCATTACTATCCTCATCAGGTTTAAAGATCACCTTACCTGCCGTCAATGCGGCGTTTATATCGTCCAATTTACCCGTGGCAATCACACTGCCATCTGCTGCAAGCGTAAAGTTCACATTCGCATCGTTGAGGAACTCAAGGGTGCCTTTATCGACTTGCAAGGTGAGTGTATAGGTTGCATCTGGGTCATCGTAGGTCGCGTCAATATCTGCAATGCCAAATTGGTTAAGCGCGAGACCGCCAACCACATCTTCTGACGTATCTAGATTGATGACGTTGACGAATGTAGGCTGATCGTTAACCGGATCAATCACCAGTTCGACATCAAATTCGGTTTTCGGCCCTAGCGCGCCATTATCCACGGACTGCACCGAAATATGGATTGGACTATCAATACCTAACGCATTGCCACTATCACTGTTGTGCTCGCCAGAATTAAACACTATCTTATCCAGTTGCTGTGCTGGGATTTCCAGCACCCAAACTTTACCGCTACTGCCTGCACTCATGCTCGCTGGCGTCACTCCATCTGGATAGTAGATGGTTGCGCCGGAAGGCACATTGCTGACTTCAACTCGAATTGTTTCTGCTGGGTTTTCAGTTACATTACTATGCGGTGTTGCCGACAGCGCCTTATCAATCACTGAAGCGTTAATCGCAATATCGATGTTCTGCCCTTCTGAACCAGAGACAGAGTCTGTCGCATCGGTATCAACAATATCGCCTATTGGATTCACCGTAATCTCAAATTCAGGGAGATTCTTCGCCGACGTTGGAACGCCAAGCAGAGATTCTTGCGTAAAGAGGGTTACGCCAAACTTAACCGTGCCACTGAAATGCTTCGGTGGTTGCAGCGTAATAGCACTTAAATCGAGTGAGTCTGTAGTGCCTGCTGGCAGTTTCACACTCCATTCGCCGCCACCATTGTTTTTAACCGTGTAGCCATTACCAGACTCCAATAAGAAGCCATCAGGTACACCTGTAAACTTGATCGACACAAAGGTTTCTGAGCCATCGGTATCGGTGAGTTCAATCAAAACAGGAGCTGAACTACTGCCCAATGCGATCGCTTGGTCTTCATCGCCAACAATCTCAATTACATTGCTCGGGTCGCTGCCCGGCCCAGTGACTTTGACATCATCCACCACAGGGGTGACTTCGAAGCTCACACTAGTGTTAAAGTTGCCTTTGTGTTCAACGGAACCTTCAAAGTCGGGTTGGTTAAATTCCGCTTTATCGGTCACTTCTCCAGTCACATTGATTTGAACCGTATTCTGGTCATTGTCAGTAGGATAATTCTCTTTCGGTCTGAACAAGATATTATTCAACGCACCATCGTCTATCTCAGCTTTGCTAAAGGTTAGAGAGGTACCTAACGCGGTTCCAGACTGATCATAAAACTGCCCAATCGCAGTATCGGCCAAAGTTAAGGTGATCAAAGTCAGTGATTCTTGGCCCCCTTCTACACCGCTTACTTGGTCTGCGATAACATAACCAAAATCGAGCTGAATATAACTGTCTTCATAGGCCACCTTGTCTGCATTACTGTCTTCGTCTGCATCAATCGGCTTAAACGAATCATCCAATGAGCCTTTCACTTGTACCGTGATATTAGGAGCATCCGTCACATCAGCAATCGGGTTAACCTGCACGATAACCGACTCTTGTTTCGACACTTCATGACCTGAATCGTTGTCTGTGGTGATAATGGTCATTGGCAGCGTAAAATCACCGGAGTAATCTGTCGGAGCCGTCATTGTTAAGCCATCAAGCTCAGTGACTTCACCACCGTCAGTGAGTGTTGCTTTAAACACATACTTGCCATTAACGAAATCAACTTTGCCACCATCAATAGAGATTTGGAAAGTATCACTGCCAATAGTAATCGTTGGATCAATCACAATGGTGACGGTATCAGCATGACCGTCATCTGATATTACGCTCAGCTTGTCACTCAATTGAGTACCAAGGTTAATCTCAAGATCTTCGCTACCCGTCACTATGGTGTTATCGGCAATATCAACTTGACCTGCGACATAATCATTACCATCAACATATTCAGGAAATGAAAGGGTAACGTCTGTTTGGCGCTCTTCGACAACGCTGCGCTTAGTACCATCATCGCCAATATCAACCACTTGAGTGAAAATAGTCAGGCCAATATCATGGAATACGTTCGGATCTCCACCATCTAGCGGCGTGTAATCAAGGCCATTTGGCGCTTTGATGGTGAAATCATTAGGATTGGTGACAACCCAACGTCCGTTGCCTTCATAAACAGCACCTTCAACTAACAGCTGATCAAACAGTTCCGATTTAGCGGTATCAAACTGAACAACGACCTGAGTGACCTGCTCATTAGGTATGTCCATAGGGCCTGACTCATCGGTCTCTAGATAACGGATGATAAACTCACCCTCAAGCGCCGTTTTCTCGGTATTGGTGGTAAATTGAATTTCACCTTTAGCGTTGGCAGCCACTTTGTCAGTGTCACTAAGAATAGCGTTAGATTCGTTGGTCACAACAAGCTTATTGTCGTCATCTTGAGGCTCAACAATCGGCTTAACTTCAACCGTGATAGTGCCATGCAAGGTTTCTTGCGCACGTTCGATCTCATCGGTCGGCTGACCTATTACATGCTCGTGATTAACCTCTTCCACTTCAATCGTGGTTTTCAGATCAAAGTTAGTGCTTGAGTCTTTAGGCGGGGTAATTTGAATAAAGCCTTGCTTCAGAGCAATCTCGGTAAATTGATCCGGTGTCTGCCCGCTCGCAGGGGTAATGGTCAACTCACCGGATGCGCTATCAAAATTCGATACTACACCATCAGCAACGCTTACTTGAGCACCATTTGGAATCCCCTCAATCACAATCGAAGTTACATGCTCATCTTTGTCGGTGTAATCCGTGTCTAACTTTGGATGCCACTTAATATCGATCGCGGTATCTTCATTGCCAACTGAGGTGTTGGTGTAGTTATCTGGGGTGTCGATAACAGGCTCAACTTTGACCTTAACAACTTGATCAAAGGTGCGACTATGACCATCGTTTTCTGTTACAACAATGGTCGCTTTTATTTCAATATTTTCCGTTGAAGAGCTCGCCGGTTTGATCACAATCCCAGTATTATTCTGCTCTTGAGTAATGTTGGCTTCGTAGATTGGCTGGCCATCATCATCGTAGCCAACAAAGTTGAGACCAATCTCCTTGCCAGCACTATCTTCAATCACCACACCTTGTGGAATATTAGACAGTACAACCGTGACCGATTCTGAATCATCACTCGGTCTTTCAGGTAACTCACCAGAGCGTACAGTGAAGTTAAGCTCTGCTTTACCATTCTCATCAATCTTGGTCTCAACACCAACTTGCTTACCGTCTTCAATAATGACATTCCACTCGGTGGTGTCTGTCGGGTCTTCAATCGGAATACTCTTCGGCAGATCCGCTACGCCTTTCACTTCAACATTAACAGTTTTAGTGCCAATCACTTCAGTATCCACGTGAGTCACACCGCCCGATAGCTGAGCCGTATCTTTGACCACACCAGTAACATCAAACTTAAAGTCCTGATTACTATGCAGATCAGGAATAGCTTCAACGAACTTCAGTTGTTCGAAAGGGATCTCTTGATAGGTTTTACCATCGATCGTAACTGTCGAAATCTGGCTTGGTTCCGGGCCAACCCATTTAAGCTGTGCACCTTCAGTAATATCGGAAATTCGCACATGAAGTGTCTCTGAACCATCCGTGTCAACTGATGGTTTCATCTCTATCACTTCATCTAAGGTGAATGGGTCGTAGTTAGAGTCTCCTGGGTTTTTATCCGGGTTGTCGATATTGTCTTCATTGATCTGAATACGGCTTACACTAAAACTGCCTAAGTCGGCATCCGCTTTAACGTCAATAACAATCTCTTTGACTTCAGACTCAGCACTGCTCTTATCTACCGAGCCATCTTTATACGGATTACGTTTTTCGGTCGTAATAGCAGTCGCTTCAAGGCGAATTGGCCCAGAATAGTCATCGTTAGGGTTCACCTCGACTTGATTGATCTCAGACGCTTTAAGTGTATAAACCCCATCCAGTGGCGTTAGCACTCGATTACCAATCATCAACTCAAACTGCCCTTCAATCACTTTAAGTTCATATGTAATGGTTTCTGGGCGACTGGTATCTTGAGTGTTAGCCTCAAGTTGAAGCTGAACGTTGCCTTCATCTTCCACAGTTTCGTAATGGTAGGTGCTGTTGTTGTCGTTCCAAGTCGCAATATCAGCCACGCTCTCAATTTCAATTCTAAAGCTAGAATCAACGTTATGATCTTGGCTACCGTTGTTATCAATTTGCAGTTGGTAATTGATTTCAACCCCTTTGCCATTGGTCGAGAAATTACGATCCGGCGCAAAATAGAGGTTGTTGATCGTTGCCGTCGTGTGGCCACCCGATGTAGTAAAAATCTGCTCTATCAGGCCCTTTGGTAACACTAAATCGCCATCAGCATTGGTCTCTAGCTCATGGAACACTCCATCTTTTTCGTAATAGAAAGTCCCACGGTGATTACTGTCTGTAATGATTAGCTGACCAATTTCTTCGGCGTTATCTTGGTCAAACATATTGACCGATAGCGCTACTTTAGCTGGTGAGTCTGGCAAGTCTGACTGATTATCTTGAGCGTTTTCGCGCTCAGGTTCATCACCCGATGCATAGTTAATTTGGCGATCGCGCCCAGCATCTTCAAAGGTTTTAACCTTGAGTGACACTGGCTCAGATTCGCGGTCAGTAATAGTAATTTCAAGTGGGGCAATAGAATTATCTTTATCGCCATCGGTTGCGGTCAGATTGACAGTAAACTTAATCTCATCGCCTTGATGTTTCAGATTATCATTGGCTTGGAAATCAATCTCACCGTTAGAATCAATTTTCAAAAAGCCCAAAGAGCGAGGCTGACTTGTGGTTTGCTCAAACACCTCTATGGTTTGCTCGCCCTGCGTTAGGTCGACACCACTTACATAAGTGCCACCAGCGCCAGCAAAGACGATGGTTGCGCCATCAATGGTCGTGCCTTCCATATAGGTTAAAGCCGCACCATCCGCACCTTGATCTTTTTGCTCGGCAAACATGTCGACCGTGACGCCAGTATAATCTTGGCCCTCAACACGGTTGATCTGCTGCTCAGTTAAGGTTGGAATATCATCCACGACTCGAATTGGCAAAGTAATCACGTTACTTTCATCGCCATCATAATCAGTGGCTTTGATGCTTAAGCTAATATCAATGGCGTTTTCACCGTTGCTGTCTGCGTGTTGCAATGGCTCAAGCAACTCAAACTTATAACTGTTGTTAGCCGTATCGAAGGTGATGGCAAAGACAGGGGTGCCTGAAGCCGTTTGAGCGGTGTAGGTGAATGTCGTCCCGCTGTTAGAGACCGGCGTCCATACAAGGTTTTCACCGCCAGACACTAAACCATCGATAGCATCATTTGCATCAACTAGCTCATATTTCACCACACCATCGGCGCCTTCGGTCACATCGAATGTGCCGTTAATTTCCGGACGCTGATTTTGATCTGAGCCGATGGTTGACAGATCATCTTCATCGACGATTTGGGTCTCGGTAATGTCGCTCAAGGTTGGCTTGTCATCGACCACTTCAATCGGCAGACGAATCGGTTGTGATACGTCTCCATCACGATCAACAGCCACCACATCAAATGGAATGGTTAAGTTATCCTCACCTTGCGCGTGATCAAGCGCCTTAATTTGGCTATAGGTGTAACTGCCATCACTGTTCAACTCAAGAGTAAACACCACAACACCATTCGCCACGCCGTGATAAACCGTCGGCCCAGTTGCGGCGCTGACATCTTTAATCTCTACGTCAGCACCACCTGATTTCAGACCGTTCTCAGGCGTACTGATATTGATCAGCTCATATTTAACCACTGTATCAGCGCCTTGAGTGGTATCGAATGTACCAGTCGCAAACGCCTGCCCCAGTGAAGAGCCATCGAGGGTATCGTCTTCGTTGACGCTAAACTTACTACTATCACCAAAGCCGTCAATCTTAGCTATATCATCACCGATATTAACCACCAGATCATGATTGCCGGACTCATCGCCATCTCGATCTACCGCATAGATCGGCAGCTTCATTTCAAGGCTATCTTGACCTTGATTAACGTGATCGACTTCTTGCAGCAGCTCAAATTGATATTTACCTAAGTTGACTTGATCAAAGTTGACCTTAAACACATCGATCTCGGTGTCGACACCGTTGATCTCTTTAGTGATAAAGCCACGGTAAACGCCAGTTGAAACTTCTTCTAAAACAACGCGTTCGCTGTTGGAGAACAAGCCTTGATTGGCAGGAAGCTGATTAAATGCTTCAACGTTGATATGAAACTCCATCACATCATCACTGCCAGTTGCAACTGTAAGTTCGCCAAGGGCTGTAATATTGGTCAAGCCAATCTGAGAGCCTCCATTAGCCAGACCAGCTTCATACACATTGGCTTCAGTAATCTGAGTAATCTCCGGATCTTGTCCGTCTTTGATCACTAAATCGACTGTGCTGGTTGTCTTATCTCCATCTTTATCGGTGACTGTCACAACAATGGTGTGCACGATGCGATCATCATCTGGGTGGATAAGCTCTGCATTTGGCTTAAATGCAATTTGACCATCAGGGGTAACCACCAATACACCATCGGTAACTGGGTATTCGGTTTCACCATCAATCAAGGGGACATCATCTCCATCAAAGGTCACTTTGCTAACTGTCGCTTGATCGGCACCCGCTTTGGTAATCACATCGACTGTATTGCTCTGTGCAGTGTCACCAATCGTTGGCTCAGTGACTGTGATTGCACCATCGGTGACCACTTGAATATCGTCACCAACCTTGATCACGAGATCCGAGCGAACGGATTCATCTTTATCGCTGTCTGTCGCAAAGATAGGGAGAGAGATGGTCGAGAAGTCATCGGCCGCCGCACCACCTTGTTTAGGTTGGTCAATCTCTTGTAGAAGCTCTACTTTATAGCTGGAGATAAATTCAGTGCCTGACATGCTCACTGCGCCAATAGTCACCTTGAGCACATCGATTCGAGTACCGTTGTCTAATGCAACATAGCCGAGATATACACCCGGCTGACCATCCACTGCCTCAAGCACAATCGCTTTACCTTGAGAGGTGATAGGATCAGTTTGCTGCGCAGTCTCGAACGCTTTGAGGTCTACTTGGAAATCGGTGACTTTATCGCTACCTAACTGGCCAACTAGAGTGCCAGAAAACTCCGTATTGGTTTGCCCTGCGACTCCCGAGCCATCAGTCAGCCCCGCTTCATACACGGTTGCTTCGGTAATACTGGTAATAACTGGGTTTTGACCATCACTAATGGCTAGCTCTACCGTGCTGGTTAGCGCATCGCCATCTTCATCAGTGGTGGTGACTTTGATGGTGTGTTTACGCTCTTCACTGGCTGAATGGTTAAGATTACTGTCTGAAATAAATGACACTTGCCCATCAAGGGTAATCACCAACTTACCATCAGTCACAGGATACTCTGTTTGACCATCAACCAGTGGGATATCATCACCATCAAAACTGACAGAACTCACTTTCGCTTGGTCAGCGCCCGGCTTAATAAGAACATCGAAAATGTGACTTTGGTTAGGGCTGCCAATGGTCGACTCGACGACTGAAATATTGCCGTCACTCACGACTTGAATGTCATCGCCTACTTTAACAACAAGATCAGAGCGACCCGACTCATCTTTGTCAGCGTCTGTAGCAAAAATGGGCAATGAGATAGAGGTAAAGTCGTTATCCTGCGCGCCACCTTGATTCGGTTGGTCAATCTCTTGCAGCAATTCAACTTTGTAATTTGAGCTAAACTGTCTGCCGTTCATGCTCACAGCACCTAAAGTCACTTTGAGTACATTAACTCGCGCGCCATCGATAGTGACATAGCCCATGTATACGCCCGGCTCACCAGAAACTGCTTCAAGAACAATCGTTTTACCTTGAGAGGTAATAGGGTCTGTTTGCTGCGATGTTTCAAACGCTTGCAAATCGATCTGCACATCAGTAACGTTGTCGCTACCCAATTGGCCGGTCAAGAGACCGTCAAACACGGTATTGGTTTGACCTACTTGTGAGCCGCCATCAGTTAGGCCCGCTTCATAAACGGTCGCTTCGGTGATATTACTAATCACTGGGTCTTGACCATCTTTGATCACCAGATCGACGGAGCTTTCTAGTTTATCGCCATCTTGGTCGGTCACTGTCACAACGATGGTGTGCTTGATCTCTTCAGACGTAGAATGATCTAATCGGCTGTCAGCAATAAAAGAGACTTTGCCCTCTGGGGAGATCACCACTTTACCTACCGTCACTGAATTGCTATCGGTAACGGTATACTCGTTTTGACCATCTTGCAGTGTGTAAGATTTTCCATCAAAGGTGAATGACGTCACTTTACCTTGGTCAGCACCCGCTTGGTCAATCACCTCTACAATATTGCTTTGGTTAGCGCCACTAATGGTCGACTCAACCACTTCAATACTGCCATCAGTCACTACTTGGATATCATCGCCAACTTTTACGACTAAATTCGAACGTCCTGATTCATCGTTGTCAGAGTCAGTGGCAAAAATTGGTAGAGAAATCGATGTGAAATCATTGGCTGTAGCGCCACCTTGTTTTGGTTGATCTATCTCTTGCAGAAGTTCAACCTTGTAGATCACATTAAATGTACCGCTGCCCTCACTGATCGTCCCGAGAGTCACTTTAAGCACATCAACTCGCGCACCATTTATAGTGACATGGCCTAGATAAACACCCGGTTGGCCATCTACAGCTTCAAGCTTAATCACCTCTCCTTGAGAAGTCACTGGTGAGTTTTGCTGCGCTGTCTCAAACGCATTGAGATCGATCTGGACATCAGTAACGTTATCGCTACCTAATGTACCGGTTAACGTACCTGTAAAATCTGTACTGGTCGTACCGACACCAGAGCCATCTTTAAGACCCGCTTCATAGACGTTAGCTTCGGTAATTTGCGTGATCACCGGATCCTTACCGTCGGTAATGGTCAGCTCTACCTGACTGGTTAAGCTGTCCCCGTCGTTATCCGTCACGGTCACCACAATGGTGTGCTTCACTTCATCACTTGAAGAGTGATCTACATTGCTGTTTGGAATGAACGATAGCGTGCCTTCTGGCGTGATAACCACTTTACCATCGGTCACCGGGTATTCAGTTTTGCCTTGCTCCAAAGTGTATTCATCACCATCAAAGGTGAATGAGGTCACTTGGCCTTGGTCTGCGCCCGCTTCGGTAATAACGTTAATGCTATTACTCTCAGCAGAATCACCAACTGTCGGTTCGACAACACTTAAACTGCCATCGGCAACAATTTGGATATCATCGCCAACGTTGACGATGAGATCTGAACGTGCCGACTGATCGTTATCAGCATCGATAGCGAACACCGGCAGCGGAATAGAAACAATGTCCCCTTGAACAGCGCTGCCTTGTTCAGCTTGGTCAATTTCTTCAAGTAGTTCAACTTGATAGCTTGCGCTAAATGAGGTGTCTGTAGTTTCTACACCACCAATAGCAACTTTAAGTACGTCAACGCGAACGCCTTCTAGGGTGATATAACCTACATAGCTACCTGGTTGGCCTGCTACCGCTTCAAGAACAATAGTTTGACCTTGAGAAGTAATTGGTGAAGATTGCTGAGAGGTATTGAACGCATCAACATCAATTTGCAGTTCAGTAACCGTGTCACTGCCAAGCTCACCCGTTAAAGTACCCGAACTAACGGTATCTGTTAGGCCAACTTTCGAACCATCATCTAAGCCCGCTTCATAAACATCAGCGGCATCAATTGAGGTAAGCTCAGGCGCAGAACCATCATTAATCGATACTTGCGCATCAATAGGCGCTTCAATCGGGTTGCCGCCTACATCGGTACCTGTGATTTCAAACGAAACTGTAATTTGGTCATCAGAGAAGGCAACTTGGCCACCTCCAACGGAAGGTACATGGTCAATAGGCTGAGAGATGGTAGTAGTCAGTTCTATACTTACATCTTTGCCAACACTGGTAACATCGATATCAATACGGAGTACTTCTTCGTCGTTTAATGCACCGACAATTGCGTTATCTACAGCATTGTACGTAAATGAAACCGCTTCACCATTTAAGGTAATGTCTGAGTTTAGTTCATTGAGGAGAGAGGAAAGAGAAAGTGTGTCAGGTACAAATGAACTAGGGTCGAGAGCCAAACCACCTGCAAATATAGTCGCAGAGCTTGTTGTTGAAACTGGATAGGTAGAGTCGGATAAGTCACCTTCGGCTAATTGAGCAGTTAAGCTCTCCCCGCCATCAGCAAGAATTAACGGCGCAATATCGTCATCTCGAATAATGGTGTCATTGTCATTGGCAAAGCCTGACGTTTCAAAGAAGGTGCTCGCAAGTACCTCAGCACCGTTATAGTCGATGGTAACAAAACCAGCATTTGCGGAACCTACGCCTCCACCAGCGGCGGTTGCTTCGAGTAACTCTGTCGGGTCGGCACCTTCTAAAATAGCTTGTTGAATCGCGGCTAAATCTTCAGCACCAAAGGATGCAGAGTCGAGCTGCGGGATGTCAAAGCTAACTTCAGCAGCAATAGGGACATTTCCCCAAACATCTGGTTCTCGCTCACAGGCGACACAGTTTTCCCCAAACTGAAAGTCAGAGTGTACTGTTTCAATCACAAGAGTAGAGCGATTAGATGTAATGACAATTTCGTTGGCGTTTATCTGATCACCAACGCTCAATTTGTGCGCTTTACCATCTGGGTAAACCCCAATAACATCCCCGAAAACTTCTTTTACAATCGCAGCTTGGCGTACAACTTCCACGTCCATAAGGTCTCCTCAAACACTTAGAACCTTTAAACTGATTTATTTTTTATAAATTTTGTTACCAAGAGTAAAACAATAAAGCACATACTTCTTATTTTTCAGTCAATTATGCTATCAACCTCAGCAAATTATAAGTATAGGTAATATAAGGGGATTTTTGAAACATTTAGCGTTCTGCACTTATACGCTTATGAAAAATGTGTAGATTGTCTTAAAAGTGAGACCAAAAAGAATAAATGAAACAGAGTGAGTATGGTTAAGCTACGAAAGGTAAAACACGGGCATACATACCCAATTGATATGTCAACTAACACTAAGTCTGAAATCAGCAGTCCATTGCGCTGAGAATCATTACCATAAATAGCATGCTGCACCATAAGCTAATTGCAACATTCCATACTAATTAATTGAGTAATTAGCCAACATTTGTAGCGATCAAGTAGGATTAATTATGGCTCATAGTTCGGATTCATAAGTTGATAGCGATACTCTTGAGCGACTTTAGATTCAACGACCATTTGCAGTAAAAGTAGCCCCGTATTGCTTAAACCACATTTGACACCACATGGTTCAGAGTAATCTAAATCAAGCTCGCTGGTATGCTCTGCGTCCATTGATAACTTCAGATTCATACCAAATGGATCTTCTAAAGCTGGAATATCATCCGACTTGGGAAGTGAATATAAAAAGAGATCTTCCGATGCAGCGGTCACTTTACTTACCACTGTTAAGCTTAATAAGACTAAAGAAAGTTTTCGCCACATAACATCACCCCAAATAACAACAACCCACCGATTATAGAGTCGCACACTGCTGCTACAACAAAAAAGCTCCCGAAGGAGTAATGCCAGTCAGTTAAGCTGACTGGCATTTTTTCTATTTGTTGCGTACTTCTTGGGTTTCAACTTCACCCATCGAGGATAACTTCTATCTTCTCTTCGAGGCGGTAAGATAAACATGGATACATGCTCTAGTAATACCTCATAGTGTTTAGGGAGCTTTCCTGGGCTTGTTAAAGGCAACGCTGCAAAGTATTGCGTCACAGCCATAGCGCTACTCGTAAAGCTCAGTTGATTTGGCCAGACGCTATCTAACCTACTTGCCGCTTTTGTCATAACCTGCCTGATAAGGTTATAGGCGAGTAAAATACCCCAGAGCTCCTGCTTAACCATATCTGGACGCTTGCTTCGCAATGTATACTCACTGTCAAGTAAGGTCTGCTTCATTTCCCGATAGCCTAATTCGATTTCCCAGCGATAACGATAGAGCTCTACGATTTCTTCGCCAGGAAAACGTAACCCATCACGCATTGATGTAAGCACCTGATACTCCTTACCTTTAATGATTTTTGAGACTAACCTTGCTTCAACTACATCAGGAAGTTCACTAAACTTCTTTCTTGCCTGAGGTGTTGTTTTAATCGCAACGATTGCATCACTCTTGCTGTACCTATGAACGACTTCATACTGGAAGTCTTTTCTCACAGGGAGCATCCAATGCCTCTCTTGGCCGACTTTGTTCCATCGGTTAAGCAGTCCCAGAGAGTAATATCCTTTGTCAAAAATAGTCAGAGAATGGTCTGGCGTTTGTTCTATGAGTTCTTCTGCAAGCCGCATTTCGTTGGTTCGATAGTCAGAGAATGCACTATCGATGAGCTGATGACTTGTAAGCTCCATCAAGCAAACCATGCGTATCTTAGGGTAAATATTTTCAGATGACTGATTACGCTGTGCTTTAAACTCTTGATGATTTTCAGGTGTATCTGCCGTTCTCCAAACGACACCATCGACAGATAGAAGATTGAGTCCACACCAAGTTTCAAACTTAGAAGATTGATAACTCTGAGCCGCCATCGTCTTAAAGACTTGTTTAACACCTTCTTCGCCTAATCTCTGCCTCGCTTGGACAACAGCACTTGGCGCAACAAAGCGCTGTTTGTCTGGTAGGACAATATCAAGTTGGTTAGCGATATCCCAAACAGATTGTTGCCGAAAAAGACTCATTCCTACAACGGACCAAAGTACTGCTTCCAAGGGTAAGCGTCTTCTTCTCACTGTTGCTACACCAGCTTTTTCAAAACCTTGCTGGATAAGCTCTGGACTAAGGATCTCAGAGTATTTGTCAAAGTGATGGAAGGTATTGCATGAGCGAAAAGTATTCGCAAGTTGGCTTTCTAAAGACATGAAAAATCCGATATTAGTTTCCTAATATCGGATTTTGAAGCCTTTTGAGGATCGGTCAAATGATCTCAAAAATTTTTCTTAACTGATCGGCATTA
>NZ_JBRESC010000028.1:0-44073 GCF_056726085.1 Vibrio sp. 2433-A1 | reverse complement strand
GGCTTTGTTGCGTAATTCGGACAGAAAAACAAACCGCCCGAAATTGTGCAATTCTTAAACAACAAACTGAGTTTCAGGCATACCAAGCCCTGTAAGCTTGTTCAGCGCTTTAATCATGGCGTAGGTTTCGCCAACCTGAGCATTGTAGTTTCGCAGGCTTAACCTCCCACCTAGCAACTGCTTCACTCGATACATGGCTGTTTCTGATAGTGAACGTTTGTGATAACCATACCGCTTTTTCCACTTCTTGTTGGAGCCGTAGAGCTTTTGGCAACCCACTGCTAAATTGCGAGGATGTCCTTGTTCCCAGAAGGCTGCCCCTTCTCTTGGTGGGATAAGCGGAATAGCTCGCTTAATCCGTATGGCATCATGGCAGTTCCTTGTGTCGTAAGCACCATCTCCAGATATCTCGATGATTTGTCGACGTGTTTGCTTGAGCAAATTAGGAAGGACTTCTGAATCAGTGACATTAGATAAACTCAGTTCTGCTGCTACTATCTCGTGAGTACTGGTGTCGACTGCTAAATGCAGCTTTCTCCAGACTCTACGCTTCCCGTCAGTACCGTGCTTCTTGACCTTCCATTCACCTTCGCCATAAACCTTGAGACCAGTGGCATCAATGGCCAGATGCTGTATCGCACCTCTGGTTTTAGTTTTAAATGAAACCTCAACCTGCTGGGCTCGACGGCTTATACAGGTGTAATGCGGACAAACAAGCGGTATGTTAGCCAGCTTAAATACTGAGTCTAGAAAACCTTGCAGCGCTCTCAATGGCATAGAGAAAACGCGTTTTACCATCAGTGCGGTAGTAATGGCTAGGTCGCTGAATCGACGAGGCCTGCCGCGCTTACTCTGTTTGCTTTGCTTCCACTCGCGTATGGCTTCCTCATCAATCCAGAAAGTGAGTGAACCACGGTTGATTAGGGCTTTGTTGTACTGTTTCCAGTTAGTTGTTTTGTAACGAGGTTTCGGCATAAGGCTACGATGATTAACTGATGTAGCCGATCAGATCGTAACTTCCTGATTTAGTTCCATCGAATTACGCAACAAAGCCCCTAAAACATCCAGAACTTCAGCGCCATCACTTGCATGAGACACTTGATAACCTTGCTTATTGAGCAAAATAGTAGTCAGTTGACGCATTGATACATTGTCATCGGCAATCAGAATCCGTTTGCCAACGCTCGTAGTTTTGCGAGGTATTTGCGTTCTATCAGCTTCACAACGGCCAAACATAAGCTTAGCAAAAACGTCACTGGTATGCTTCAAAACCTGTAATTTTTCAATCGCATAGATGGACAGAAAGCGGCTAAATTTGGTGTGATAGTGGCTATTCTTGTCATACAGAACGACCAGTTTCGCTTCCGTAAAGTGCAATTTTGACTCAAGTTTTAGGTACTCAGACTCGCTGCAGGTATCTAGGTCAATCAAAATTAAGTCATACTCAAATTCATACTCTTCTTTCTGATACGCTTGCTCTAGATTTATATCTGAAAGATCCGTACCCATATAGAAGGCAAACTCATTCAGTTTACGCTGCACCATTGGGTCACTGCCTATGTGCAGTATCGATTTAGTACGTAGAATTTCCTGTTTGATGACACTGATTGCTTGGGAATGTTTGTGAGGGAACTTGAGAGTAAACTGCGTCCACTCTCCTAATGCGGACTCACATTCAATCGAGCCTCCAAACGAATGCATCACTCGTTGGCAAAATGGTAGCCCCAAGCCATAACTGGATGCTTTGCCTGATGTATAAAAATCTTCAAAGATATAGTCAATCTTATCCGGCTCAATACCAACACCGTTATCTTCGAAATAGAGGTAGTTTGCCTTTTCGTCTGCATTAACAGTAATAGAGACCTTAAACGCATCATCATTTCGGTAGTACAACGCATTTTTCAGCAAATTATACAGTGCGTATTTCAATAAGGTATCACTACCAAAGTATTCAAAATCTTGACCAATGTTGAGCGTGACATACTTGCTAGCATCAGTGCCACGATAGGCGTAAGTCGCCAAAGACTCCTTCACTACTTCCCCTGCTGAGTGAAGTTTGAATGTTGACTGGGAGACTCGGTTCTCATCAATAGAAGTCAGTAGTAGGTCGATCGCTTCATTACCATTATGAATGACCTCATCTGCACTCGCGAGCACCTCTTTCATTCTCGTCAAATCTTGGCGCGGCAGTTGGACAGAATCACTCAGGTTAGACTTTTCTGAAGGCAACGAGGAACTCAATACGTCCAATGATGTTTGCAAAGCACTTAATGGGTTTCGCATTTCATGAGCAATCCCCGCCCCAAAAGATTTGGCGATGGATACCTTTGCTTCATGTTCAACCTGATTTCGGAAGTAAAAAAGGTTACCGAATATATAGGTGAAGAGGAAAATCGGGATGTATGGCCAAATGATAGGAACACCACCATCAAGCAGTCCATCATTGAGCCCATATGCAAACAAAAAACCTAGGACAATCGCCAACGTCGCTTGAGCAATCATGACCCGGGTTTGGTGAACTAATAGAATATGGAGGAAGATCGAGCTCATAAAGGACATCGCCCAAACGGTCGACCAGCCATTCATAAACATCATGAACGAAAAGAAGAACGGCAGACAAATCGTCACTGTCGCTAAATAGTAATATGGCAAAAAGCGTTTCAGTACCGTCGGGACGTAATGCCTTAGAGCCAACCCAAGCAACAGCAGAGCACAGAATACTCTTAGAGACGCATTCTCATAAGGCTGCGGATAGATCACTGTCCACACAAAATAGTAGGCAGGGAAACCAATACACCCCATCCAACCTACTAATGAAAGGTTAGGGTCTGCATACTGGTAAATCTTCTTAACTACATCCATTTACTACAGCCGTTATTGGTTTATCTATATTCTCTAAACTGCCTGCAAGGCTCATTACTGCAACCGCTGAAAAATAATATACTCATCATTACAATATGAGCAAAGCCATGTTAGGCGCTCAACTACGCTACTCATATCACGTATAAGAAACTTGCTGCATTTTGATAATTCTAGCCGCTAATCTAATCAGTGGACACCTGCTAGGCGAATTGTACTTCCCACTCTAGATGATTCCACATCTAACCGAAGTGACATTTGTTCTTTAAGCTCTGAAATATGCGAGATAACGCCTATTGTACGACCACTTTGTTGCAGATCTATCAAGATCTGCATCGCAAGGTCTAACGATTCAGGATCTAAGCTACCAAAGCCTTCGTCGATAAATAACGTATCAAGCCTAATCCCACCGCTGTATGACTGAACAACATCAGACAGACCTAGTGCCAAGGCCAAAGCAGCCATGAAAGACTCCCCGCCAGATAGAGTCGCGACGTCACGCACTTTACCTGTATAGCCATCTTCGACCGATAGATCTAAGCCTCGCCCTGCTGCCCCCTTAAACCCTTCGGTCTTACGTACAAGTTGGTATCGCCCGCGACTCATAATACTCAGTCGTTGCGAAGCTTGAATCAATACATCATCGAGTAAGACACCAAGTACAAAGCGATGCAGGCTTACACGGCTACCGGTTTTCCCGCTCGCCACATCGTAAAGTGTGCCATAAACCTTGTATTCAGCTTCTAACTTGTGGTTTTTCTCATGCAATTGAGCAATATCTTGAGCCACCTTTTCTAAGCGATGCAGGGTTGACTGAGCACTATCCAACGCCATTCTTGTTTGCTGATATTCACTTTCTTGCTGCTGTACAGACAGGTGTTCCTGTTCTAGATTTGGCGGCTGCATACCGACAAGTGCTTGCTCTAGGTCGTTGATCGTCTGCTCTAACTGAACACTGGTACGGTTAAATTGAGTTATCTCGTTTTGCCATACTTCTAGCTCTGAAGGTGTAGAACGAGATGCCAAAAACTCTTGCTCCGAAGCAATCGAGGTGGTTTGAAGCGCGCTGTGCCATGCTTGTTCATTAAGCTCGCGTTGCTTTACCGCTTGGCCAAGTAATTCACGGTGAGTCACCATTTGCGATTCTAGGTTCGACTGCCTCATCGCCGCTTGTTGTGCCTGACCCTGCGCGGTTTCTAACGCCTGCTTAAGCTGCGACATTACCTGTTGCGTTTGTATTCGTTTCGCTTCAACTTGCTCAACGCTATTGAACTCACCATTGATAGCCATCGTAAGTTTTTCGAGTTGTTCAATACTAAGCTTCAGCGCGGTATCATTGGCAGAGATTTCTTCTTTAAGCTGATTGATTTTCACTTCACCATCAATGCAACGTTGGTTTAGATCAACAACCATCTGTTCCATTTTAATTAAATCAATCGCCGAAAGGTGCTGCAAACGAAGCTGGTGTTGGCTAAGTAGCTCCTCAACCTCGGCAATATTAAACGTTGCCTTGTCACCCAACTCAGCTTCTGCTGACGTCACCATGGATTTCTTTTGCTCGCATAGCGCAAGATGTTGTTCAAGCACACTGCTCGCGTGATTAAACTGATCAAGTGCCGCACGTTCGACTTGGCGAGCGCTTTCTACCTGCTGCTTTGAAACTTCATTGCCAACAAAGCTCGCTGGCGACGGATGTGTGCAGCTACCACAAACCGGACAAGGTTGATCCTTTTCAAGCTTCTGAGCAAGCACTGCCGCCTGAGCATTATGCCAATCAAGCTCTGTTTGATCGGCGAATTTCTGTTTAGTAGCCAGTTCAACTTCAAGGGCTTGCTTTGTGGCTTGCTTCGCGTCAGTTTGTTTATCTAGAGTGGCTTGCTCACCCTTAGTTTTCGCCAGTTTACGCAGATCAGAGGCCAATCGTTGTTTGTTAGCAATCTCTGCTTCGAGCGTCACCTTTTCATTAATATCCTTACGCGCCTGCTCTAAATCTTGGCTACCTTTGAGAGCATCACTTTCGAGCTTTTGTTTGAAAGCGACGTATTTATCTAACGTTTGTTGCTGCTCGATTTTTTTTTGCTGTAAGGCATTAACATTAGATTGCTGTTGAGCGCGTTCCACCAGCTTCTGCTGAGTTTGGTCTAGCTTGAATAGTTGCTCATTCAAAGCAGGGAGCTGTTCGGCTTCTGAGGAAGCTTTTTGATGCTGAGCCTCACTCTGCTTTAGCATCACTTGCGCTTGCTCTTGTTCCGAGTTTAACGTAACAAGCTTTTGTTCAAATTCCGTGACTTGCTTTAAACTCGCTTGCCACTGCGAATATGGCGCTTCTAATTTGCTTGCTTGTGTGGCGCGCTCTAATGCTAGGTTACGCTCAGCGATAACAGCTTGCTGCTCTAAGTGAGCTTTTAAAGCCGCTTTACCCTGCTCTAATTTCACAAACTGTCCATTGAGTGCGATCATCTGCTGTAGCTTGGCTTTCGATTGGCTAAGCTTTTCTGAACTTATTTGCTCGGCCATTTTAGCTTGAGCTGACTGTTCATTCGCTTGAGTAAGCTTATCGCTCAACTCATGCTCAGTACTGACCTCACCCACCTGTAGGGCACCACGGATTTGGTTGTCGAACTCGTCTTTCGATTTACTGATTGAGAGCGCACGATCTTTTAGAGCAAATTCGATTTTTTTATAGATGTCAGTTTGAAACAGCTGGCCAAATATCGCTTCTCTATCTTTCGAACTGGCCAGCAGTAGTTCACGGAATTTACCCTGTGGCAATACCATCACCTGACGGAACTGACTTTCGTTCAGCCCTAATAGCGCCGTTACCTCTGTTTTGACTTGTGCTGTTTTACTGGTAATCAAACGCTCTTCATCAGTGATCTCATACAGTGAAGCCGTGTGTTTCTTTGTCGTTGTTCCTTCGCCGCGTGCTTTCGGTGCTTCTTGCTCAGGGGCTCGAGTCACACGGTACTGTTTATCGTGCAGAGCAAACTCAAAGATTATTTCAGTTGGTAAGTTAGCAGCAGACTGATCGCAGCGCATTTGTATGCCTTGGCGTTCATCTCCTGTGGTTTCACCATATAGCGCAAAGCAAATCGCATCTAAGATCGAGGTCTTACCGGAACCTGTTGGGCCGTTAATTAAGAACAGAGGATTACTACCAAGTTGAGTAAAGTCTACTTGTTCAGTCTTAGCAAAAGGACCAAATGCTTGCAGCGTAAGTTTTAATGGTTTCATTGCTGTTCCTATTGCTGACTTAGTTGCTTGATAATGTCGGTGATGGCTTTGTCTTGTTCCTCACTCAACTTAGCGTCTTGTGCCTCTAAGAAGAAATCTCGGAACATATCTGCTTCACTGCGAGCTAGCTTAGCCACCGCCATTTCTTGTTCTGTGCCAATCAGCATGCCTGGCTTTTCTAAATGCAAAACATTGGGGTAGACTGCTCGTAACTTATCCATTGGGTTTAAGATGGCGTGCTTGTCCATCAAACGAACCAAGAGGTAGTCTTCACTATTCGGGTCGGTTTTCCCTTGCAATAAGATGTCATCTAATTCACCTTCAATAATACGCATCAGATGAGGTGCCTTCAGGTCAATATGGGTGGCAGACTTAAAACCACTTTCATCTAACTCAACAAGCGTCATACCTTTCTTCTGATGTTGTTCTGAAAAGCTGTATTTCATCAGCGAGCCTGAGTAGCGAATGTGCTCCTCGCCTTTTTTTTGCGGCTGGTGCAAGTGACCAAGTGCCACGTAATCAAAGTCGATAAAATGTTCATGGCTAACACGATCCGAACCACCAATAGACAATGGACGTTCAGACTCTGATTCAATCGCGCCATCAACAAAACAGTGACTAATCAACACATTCTTAGCGCCATCCACGAAGGTCTTTTTGATCTCGTCACATAGATGCTGATGAGCTTCGTCATGCGTTGAAACTGGCTGTTTGAAATGGTGACGGACTCGCTCAGGATCGTTGTATGGCATGCCATAGAAAGCCACTGGGCCTATATCGCTATCCAAAACTATCGGTGTCACCATGTCTCTAAAATTTGAAATGATATGCAGGCCAGATTCTTTCATCTGCTTGGAAGCAAAACCCAATCGCTCAGCACCATCGTGGTTACCCGGGATCAGAATGACTGGAAGTTTGAGCTCACCACACACATGCTCAACAAAATGATTCATTAACTCAATCGCAGCAGTCGGCGGTACAGAGCGGTCATAGATATCCCCCGCAATCACTAGCGCATCGACAGGGTGCTGCTGCAAATAATCGGTTATCTGCTGCAATACAGCTTTTTGATCATCAAGTAGAGAAACATTGTGGAATTGGCGACCTAAGTGCCAATCAGATGTGTGAAGAAATTTCATGCTAGCCCAGCGGAGTTCTTATCGTAAGGCCAATATAATAATCTCAAAGGTAGGTGATAGATATAAAAAGTCGCACTTAAAGTGCGACTTAAATTGTTAATCTTTTCAATACGTGACGAGGTTATGCGCCTTTCTTGCAATGCTCAATAGCGTTAGCAAGTAATTCTAGCGCAGAGCTCTCACACTCAGGTAAAGCTGCGTCACTTTGGCCAAGAGCCGTTACTCGTTCGCCCCATTTGATATGACCAGCGCCCCACGTGAGACCAGCACCAAATGCAGCGAGTAATAGATCATCACCCGGCTTAACCTGACCTTGCTCAAGAGCTTCACAAAGAGCGATTGGCACTGTTGCAGCAGAGGTATTGCCGTAGTTTTGAATGTTCACGAATGCTTTATCTTGGCTAATGCCTGATAAATCACACAGAGTCTGGATGATACGAATGTTCGCCTGATGAGGAATCACCACATCAACGTCATCTGTCGAGAGTTCACTGCGTGCAAGCACACTTTGAGCAGCGGCACCCATACCTTTCACGGCACGCTTAAAGATCTCTTTACCAACAAAATTGAAATCCCAATGACCATTGTCAGCAGCAAAACGATCCATTGACGTACCAAATTTTGGTACTGCTAGAATATCGCGCCCCGCTGAGTCACAGCCTAGCTGAGCTTCTTGTAAACCAACTTGTTGCTCTGTACGGCTAAGAACAGCAGCTCCAGCGCCATCACCGAACAGCACAGCCGTATCACGCTTAGTCCAGTCGATAAAAAACGACAGGCGCTCTGCACCAATTACGATGGCATTTCGGTAATTGCCTGACTGTATTAGTCGAGTAGCGGTTTCTAATCCGTACAAGAATCCAGTACATGCCGCATTAAGATCAAAAGCAGCTGCCGCTTTGATACCTAGGTTTTGCGAGACTTTCGATGCCGTATTAGGAATCAGTGAGTCGGGCGAACAAGTCGCGACAATAATTAAATCAACTTCTTCAGCCGTAACACCAGCACATGCTAATGCGTGCTTTGCTGCTACCGTCGCCATGTCAGAGGTATTTACGTGACTAATACGGCGGTTTTCTATACCTGTACGAGTACGAATCCACTCATCAGAGGTATCTAAAAAGGTGCTTAGGTCTTCATTGGAGAGCGTCGCTGGAGGTAGGCATTTGCCCCAGCCGGTAATTTCCGCATAGAAATTTTTCATTTTGAGCCTTTGAATTAGTTATTTGTATCACTCGTTCGTTTCAGAGTATAACTATCTCCGGTAATCACTGTCACCTAATTGAAAAGAAAACAACGAGAGAAAAGTCATGTCTACCTTTAACACTCGATGCCCATCTTGCTCTGGCGTCAACCGTGTTCCAGCTGAACGCATTTCAGAATCCCCAAATTGTGGCAGATGCCAAACGTCGCTATTAGACGGCGCACCTATTGAAGGTACAGAAAATAATTTTGACGCGATTCTCAATAGCCCAGTCCCTGTTGTGGTCGACTTTTGGGCAACTTGGTGTAATCCATGTGTTGGCTTTGCCCCTGTGTTTTCAGACGTTGCTGCTGAGAGAGCAAAAAATGTTCGCTTTGTAAAAGTAGACACCGAGGCTCAGCAAAATCTTGCTGCCAAATACCAAATTAGAAGCATTCCAACTATCATGGTTTTCAAAAATGGTAAAAGAGTTGATGTTATCAATGGCGCCCTGCCAAAAGGGCAGTTTGATCAATGGCTTAATCAAGCATTATTGAAATAACCTTCTTAGTAAAATCACCCCAAAATTGCAGCAATTACCGATGTTTTTGCTGCAATTCACCTGCTCTTTCTCACCTCTCATCTGCATAAATAATTTTTGTCGTCATAAGAAAAACTTTTCGTTTTACCCGAAACCCATTTAGCTACATAGTCGCGCCCGAAATTGCTTACCATTTATTCACTTTAAGAGGCCACGACATTGGAAAATACCCTTGCACCAACACCGAAAGCTCGCATTTCTGTACCTGTAATTGCGTTAGCTCTATATGCGGTCGCATCAGGGTATTTAATGAGTCTGATCCCTTTAATGCTTGGCGAATACGGCCTAGATAATTCTCTTGCAAGCTGGCTTGCGAGCGTGTTTTACGCTGGTCTTCTTATCGGTGCGGTAGGCGTAGAGCCAATTGTTAAAAAAGTCGGACACCGTAATGCATTCGTCTGGTGTTTAGTGGCATTCATGGCAACCATCATGATTTTGCCTCTAGCGCCTTATTCAGCTGTGTGGATTATTGCGCGCTTAGTAGCGGGCATGGCAGTCGCTGGCGTGTTTGTTATCGTTGAATCTTGGTTGCTTCATGGTGATGAGTCTGCACGAGCAAAGCGCTTAGGTCTGTACATGGGCGCACTGTATGGTGGTAGCGCATTAGGACAACTGGGTATCGGCGTAATCGGCATTTCTGGTGGCGTTCCTTTTATCACCATCATTACCTTGTTGATTTTAGCTGTCGTAGTACTACTGTTTGGCGAAAGTGATCAGCCAGCAAGCGAGCACAGTGAGTCTTTATCACTAAAACAGATCAGTAAACTGAATCACGCAGCGATCATCGGTTGTATTGTTTCAGGTTTAACCTTAGGCGCTATCTACGGATTAATGCCAGTCGAACTGTTCGCTCGCGGTATTGCTCATAGCGACATTGGCGGCCTAATGGCAGTGGTTATCTTAGGTGGTATGGCGGTACAGCCTGTCGTTCCTTGGCTATCTAAATACTTAGGTCGCACCTTACTGATGGCACTGTTTTGCCTACTTGGCGTCGCTGCAATTACATTCACGACATTAGTCACTGGCATCCAAGCACTTGCGGCTGGGCTGTTTTTCTTAGGCGTTGCAACATTTGCGCTTTATCCTGTCGCAATCAACCTCGGTTGTGACAAGTTGGATGCGAGCTACATTGTTTCAGCTACTCAAGTTATGCTGTTTAGCTACAGTATCGGTTCTGTTGCTGGCCCTGTGGTGGCAGACAGTTTTATGTCAGGCGCACAAGGTTTGATGGGCTACTTATTTGCTGCTCTACTAGCAACGTGTATCTACATGTTGATAGCAAGTATTAAGACCAAGCGACAAGCAATCGCTGGAGAATAATCAAATAAAAGAGGCACACTAGGGAGTATACAGTAAAAACTATGTCTATTTGCGTGTGAGTGAGTGACAGACCTTTACTGGCAATGCTTCTTTGGGGTCTATAAAGCGTACATACTATGTATAATGGTGTGTACGCTTTTTTATCCCTGACGGTTTTAAGCTCAGTGCGTAACTTCCCTCGGAGAATGTCCGATACGATGACTTCACTCACTACGCAGACTCATTTGATATAACAGTAAATCCACTGTATCACTTATTGCGTCTTGAACTTTGGCATAAGTAAAGCCGAGTTTCGTTAACAGAGCTTGGCTAGCTAGGTTGTCTGAGGTTGTGATCGCGACCAACTCATCGATTTCGGGCTGTTGGCGCGCATATTCGATGACAGCTTGCCCCGGTTTAAAGCCGTAACCTATGTCGTAAGCCGAGAGCTCTGGGCGCTTTATCAAACCACATACGCCGAGTTTCTCTTTCGTGTCGCTACGCTCCACCAGCATAAGGCAAACACTGTATTTTTCGTGCATATCGAGAATGTTGTTTTGAATGTACAACTGAGCATCATCGACCGTTTTAATGCCTTTATCACCAACAAAGCGGATGAAGTCTTCACTGTTGTAGAGTCCGAGGATAAATTCGGCATCCTGTTGCTTCACCAACCTTAACGTTAGTCGCTTACTAGACAATCTGCGCATTGACCATTTCCATCTGTTTGTTTGGCTATGTGAGCTTAACATCTACACTTAACGTAGAACACATTATGATGATCCCCACCAAAGAGAGGAAGCTATGCGTTCCACATTGATATTCATTATTGCATTGCTATTTAGCGCAACGGCGTGGACATACCCGGCTTACTCATCACATTGGCAACACCGGAGTGTCATCTATTTCGCACCAACTAAGGATGATCACGTAAAACAGTTTTTGCTCGAAACATTAATCAACGACTGTGAGCTGCAAGAACGCGACTTGGTCACTTTAGTGGTGACAGAAGATGGCTTTACCGACCCTGTTTGGGTCAAATATGAGTTTAATTTGGGCGCTCTGTTTGATGTTTACAAGGTAAAACCCGGCAGACATACCGCGGTATTAATTGGTAAAGATGGGACAGAGAAACTACGTTGGGGGAAACAAACTAACTGGGAATTGATTAAAGAAACGATAGACACTATGCCAGTGCGACAATATGAGATGGAGACACAAGGAAGTCCGTGTTCGGCTTAGTGTTTGAATCTGTCGAATGGAGGCGCCTCCCGGAATCGAACCGAGGTCCACGGATTTGCAATCCGCTGCATAGCCACTCTGCCAAGGCGCCTTTATTTGTTGCTTGTCTCTTTTCTTGCAGTTTGAGGGATGGTGCCCCGGGCCGGACTTGAACCGGCACAGCGCGAACGCCGAGGGATTTTAAATCCCTTGTGTCTACCAATTCCACCACCAGGGCAACGCATAAAGCGATGGTACACCATCATTCTCGCCACAAGATCTGCGATAACGAGGGGTACTCTAACGGATAATAATCTTCGGTCAACTAATTAATTTCGTTTTCAGTTCAATTGGTTAAAAAGTCTACCTGTATGTTTAACATCTAGGCTAAACGCTCTGTTTCTGATCACTCATTCAACGTGACAATCACGTGCCTATCCTCAACTGAAACCAGATAGACGTGCAGCTTCACGTCGTCATTTTCGATACGCTGACCCGACACATACATGGCAGTAGTATCTGCGACGTGATACTCAATTGCCTCACTATACGCGTTTGCAATCAAACCCGTCACAGCATCCCAATTTGTTTCCTTAACTTTGGGATACAGAAGTCGAGATGGTATATCTAGACTCTCAGCCAACACCACAATATGGGCACGCGGTTATTGTACATTCCTTTGTCATCACAGCTCCTTAAAACAAAAAAGGAGCCGATTAAGCTCCTTTATTCATCTAACGTATCAGTGGCGTATTACCACTTTTTCATCAAACGTCCGACAAGATTTGGGTGATAAGCCCAGCTATGATCAAACATCGACATTAGCTCTGGATTACCATATTTAGACAGACTAATCGCATGGAAGCGGTTTTTACTCTTCTTAAGTTGCTCTACTTTTTCCAGCATATCTTCTGACTGCTTCGGAGCAATAAAGTCTGAAATCACCACCATATCCGCGTTGCGGTATTTATCACCACTCATAAGGTCAATCGACTTCATTAACACGGGTTCAAGATCGGTACCGCCGTGGAAACTGTAGGTGAGGAAATCACTCGCTTCACGAAGACCATCTTGCTTGGTTAGCTCATAGGTAATTTGCTCAGTAGAGAAGAGAATCACGTAGCAATCACGATCTTCCGCCAATGCAATTTGCATCAACGCATAGGCCATCGCTTTAGCACACTGCTCCGGGAAGCCACTCATTGAACCTGATGCATCAACACAAACAATAAACGGCCCTTTTTCAACATCTGCTTGGGCATTATCTGGGCGCTGGGCACTCACTTTACGTAAAGTCCGAGACTTACCTTGCATCTTGTAGTTCATTAAGCGCTTATCAACTAGGTGTTTGTAGAACACAACTTCAAGTTCTGGATAAGCCAAAAACATGGTTTCATTCGGTAGAAGCTTATTTAGGTCATCCCCTTCATGAATACCGACAATATCATCCGTCGCTTGGTCGGATTTCTCTTCAACAACTTGCGGCTCTTCTAACGGTGCTTTGTTTAGATCAGGGTCGTTGACCTGACTCGCCATGCGACCAAGTTTCTCAGCGATCTCTTGCAAGCCTTTGTTCTTAGATAAGAATTCAGCATGGCGCTTCATCACCGTCAAATCTGTCTTGCTTAACCTTGCCGAAGCCATATCCCACAAGCGACCAACACTATCTTCATCACCACTTTTCGTCACTTTATCCATGTTTTTCATGGTTTCCATGCGTTGATAAAGATCTTTAAGTACTTTCTCTTTGTTGGCTTCGAGTTCGGTAAGCTGCGCTTGGCGAATCGCATCTGAGAGGCTTTGATACCATTGATCGCAGAAGTAATGCGGGAACATAGGGTTATTTACCCCTTTGTTCTTCTCCATAAGCCGGCGCGCTTGTAGATAAAAAGCGGAGTGCCATTCAAGCTGCTTGATTACTTCGGAGATTTTGTCGAAGAACTCCGCTTCGTTCCAGTGAATGACTTCTTGGTACAGTGACAGTTCTTGCTTAAATCGATCAGTTTCGCACACCTTAGTAATGCGTTTTTTCACACTACCACGCCATTTTAGCAAATGATTCTTGACCGAGGACTTTACCCCTCTGTTTTCAGTCACCGCCATCATTTGTGAGCGCGCCATAAGATCATTGACCGCGGAGTCAATCATGCCAGAGTCGGCAATCATTAATACAAGGTTAAGTCCGTCAGCACCTAGCATTCACTTCTCCTATGCAAAGAATTGATCTAAGGTTTTGAAACGGAAAACAATGCGTTCACATTCCGCTTTGGTAGATTCAAGTACTTGCTGCAAGCTCTGCAGGCTAGACTCCATCGCGCGCGGCAACTCTTGATCGATAAACCCATGAGGGAGCGCACCATGGAAGTTAGAACGCACACGCAGTAAATGATGTTCTGCATGCTCAAGCTGAGCCATCGCTTGCTGAGATTTTGTTAGCCACTCTTGGTAAAGCTCTTCATCTAAGCCTTTGGTTGTCACAATTGAAACCAGTACAGCACGGTTAGCAATATCTTTGATGACTAGGTTATTTGCAGCATCCATGTCAAAACGTAGGCGAACCAATGTGGTATTGGTGTTCACGTAGCCATAAACGTCACCGTGACCTTCTTTGATCACTCTCTCTAGCTCGTTCTTAGGTACATAAACCCAGCGGCTATCGCCCTTCTCAGATTCAGTGACCGACATATTACTTTGTAGCAGTGCCAATTTAACCAAATCAAATGCACTGCCCACTTTGTAGCTCTTTGCATCAGAGAGATCGTAGCTGTGCACTTGCTTCTTGATCAGACCTGTCGTCGACTCCATCGACAGCATGGTGCCAAACTCTGACTCAAGCTCCTCTTGAATGTCAGTGAGTTCTTCACGACATAAGGTGATTTGCTGTTCAACTTCTTGCTGATCAAATGCATGATTAAGTGCAAAATCTTTGATCACTTTACGCACGATGTCGCGAGACTCGGGGCTGTTCCATAGACAGTCTTGTAAAAGCAAAATATCTAGTGGGTTAATTGAATCACGGCCATTAAAGAATGCGCTCGCTTTAAGCAGCTTAACAGCTTTCTTCCAACGACGGTCTGATACGTACATATCCGTATCTTCCGCATCTAAGCCACTTTCGGTAGTAACGGCAGATTCTAGTAACGTTTTTAATTCGTAGAGCTTTTCAAATACGTCATTGCTAAGTTCAAGTTGCTCAAGCTCTGACTGCCACTGGTGATACTCTTGATCGGTAATTGCCAGACCTTCAGGAATTGTCGCCTCTTGCGGTGTACCAACGGTCAGCATAGATTTGAAGTTTTGCTTGTCTTGAATTCGGTTAACAAACACGCGTACTAACATACGGTCATATAGCGCTTCTAAACCACTGTCTTCATCTGGTAGCTCGTTCGATGCTGACACCAATAGACGCATTGGAACACGCTCAATCTCATTACCATTTTTGAAGGTTTTCTCATTCACAACGGTCAATAACGTGTTTAGAATTGCAGGGCCTGCTTTCCAAATTTCATCAAGGAAAACAACCTGAGCTGTCGGTAGATAACCGTCGGTTAAACGAACGTAACGACCATTATCTTTTAATTCTTGGATACTAAGCGGACCAAACACCTCTTCTGGCGTCGAGAAACGCGTCATTAGGTATTCGAAATAAGATGAATTATCGAAAGCTTGGATAAGACGCTTAGCAATTAAGCTTTTTGCAATACCTGGAGGTCCCAGTAAGAAGACGCTTTCACCCGCAAGGGCTGCTAGCAAGCAGAGTTTGATTGTTTCTTCACGTTCATACACACCATCAGATAGGGCTTGAGCGAGTTTATTGATTCTCTCAGACAATAACGCTTTTTGTGAGTGAGTAACTCGACTCTGGTTTATCATCTATTGCGTTCTCCTAACGTGTTAAACAACATGCGCGTATGAATAGGTTTATACAATTGTTAGTACTTTGTTACAAGTACAATTTCAATTCTGACAGACTTTTATATCAGAAGACTTATTCACGTAACGCACTGAAAACAATGTTTGCACTTTTGAGATTTTCATCACTAATCGTACGAGGTAAAGTTATTCGCTTGTTACTGATATGCTTTAACTACAGGGGTATTGCCTGTAAGGTAATGAGTGTCAATTGTCAGGTCACTAATAATAACAATGAACTCCAAGATAAAAAAACTTCATAGCTGGAAGCGTATCTCTCTCATCGAAGAAGAGGTTGATTTACCAAATGGCAAAAAAATCACCCACACTACGATTTCCCACCCTGGTGCCGCGGTGATCCTACCTATCGAGGAAAATGGCAATATCATTGTTATCAATCAATTCAGACCATCACTTAAGAAATGGTTATTGGAATTACCTGCAGGAACTTTAGAAGATGGCGAAGCGGTCGAAGTCTGCGCCAATCGCGAGCTTGAAGAAGAGACTGGTTTCAGTGCTAACACCATGATATCTCTGGGACAAGTAACGCCTTTGGCTGGTTTTTGTGATGAATTACAACATCTCTACGTAGCTAAAGACCTGACGTTGACTCGTCGTTACGATTGTGATGAAGACGAGGTGATTGAAGTAGTTTCACTGTCTGTTAAACAACTTGAACAAAAAATAGTTAGTGGCGAAATCACAGATGCCAAAACCATCGCATGTTTAGGTAAAGCTAAGCTGTGCGGCTATATTTAGGAGAGAAGATTATGGATTTTCGTTCTGATACGGTAACCAAACCGACAGAAGCGATGCGCAAAGCAATGGCAGAAGCACCTGTCGGTGATGATGTCTATGGTGATGACCCAACAGTCAACGAATTAGAACAGTGGGCAGCAGAACGTCATGGCTTTGAATCAGCTCTGTTTACTACGTCTGGAACTCAAGCAAACCTGCTCGGCCTTATGGCTCACTGTGGTCGCGGTGACGAATACCTGTGTGGGCAGCAAGCTCATAACTATAAGTACGAAGCAGGTGGCGCGGCTGTGTTAGGCTCTATTCAGCCTCAACCTATCGAAAACAACCCTGATGGCTCGCTTGATTTTAGTAAGCTGAAAGCCGCGATTAAACCTGATGACAGTCATTTTGCACGAACTAAGCTACTCAGCCTTGAGAACACTATCAACGGTAAGGTTCTTCCTTTAAGCTATCTTGCACAAGCGCGTGAGTTTGTCGACCAACACAACCTACTGCTGCACCTAGACGGGGCACGTGTATACAATGCTGCGGCGGCTCTTGATGTTGACGTTACAGAAATTGCACAATATTTCGACTCAATGACAATCTGTCTATCAAAAGGCCTCGCAGCACCAATCGGTTCATTGCTATTAGGTGATAAGGCCTTTATCCAAAGAGCAAGACGTTTACGTAAAATGGTAGGCGGCGGTATGCGTCAAGCTGGTATACTGGCAGCTGCAGGCAAGCTTGCGTTGACGGAGCAAGTGCCTCAACTGAAAGTTGACCATGCGAACGCGAAGCTACTGGCTGAACGCTTGTCTGATCTTCCAGGTTTCAACGTCAATACCGACTTTGTTCAGACCAATATTGTATTTGCCAAGCTGGATGACAATGTCGATATCACAGCTATTGCAGGTAAGCTTGCTGATGATGGGATCACGATTACCCCAGGAAACCCAATCCGCTTCGTGACTCATAAAGACATTACGCAACAAGATATTCTGTTGTTTATTGAGAAGCTAGGAAAGCTGCTTTAACGATCAGTAAATTGATCTCGACCATTGAGCTTCCCCTTAGGGGAAGCTTTATTCTAATCCGTATCAAAGTTGGTAGATTTAGGTTTCTCTATGATACGCGTGCTCGTTTTTCTTGCTCTTATTCCTTCATTAGCTTTTGCTAACACTTCTTTTGGCGACGCTCAACTCGGCAAGGTAAAATCCCCTAGCTGTATCTTTTGCCATGGCAAAGATGGCACTGCAAGCAATCCAAGCTACCCGAACATTAAAGGGCAAAATGCTCAATATCTGTTTCAATCAATGAAAGACTACCAGAATGGTAACCGACAAGGCGCGCTGGCGGAAATGATGAAGGCTCAACTTTCACGTCTAAACGATCAAGACTTGAAAGACATAGCGGCGTACTTTTCTAGCCAAAATTAGTCGATACAAACAAAAAAGCCTTCGACATTGTCGAAGGCTTTTTCAATCGAATCCGATTAAGTGCGATATAGCACCTTCACTACGTGCCAACCAAACTTTGTCTTTACTAGGTGTGGTACTAGTGTTTCACCAGAGAAACACACTTTATCGAACTGAGGGACCATCTGGCCACGACGAAATTCACCAAGATCACCACCCTTTTTGCCTGATGGACAAGTGGAATATTTCTTAGCTAAAGTCTGAAACTTCGCGCCTTTCTTTAGCTGCTTGATGATATCTTCGGCTTGCTCTTTGTGCTTAACTAAAATGTGAAGAGCCGCTGCTGTGTTAGCCATGTTTGATGCCTCTTGAAATATGACTGAGTTGGCGCGGATTGTACCGGATAATCGCAAAATCTTCACCCAGCCAAATAATAAATCAAAAAACATCTAGTACTTATGTATTAACCTACCGAATTTGATCAACATTAATTGAACATCAACCCAATTCCGCTACCATTGAATTAAGACACCAAAGAGAACACCTTCATGGCAAAATCGGTAAGTAAAGCGAATCAATCCCAAGGTATGTTGATGTTTACATTAACTCAAAGTAAACAGCTATTTGCCATAGGTACGCTAAAGGTGAGAGAAATCGTTCCTTTTCAAGTAACGACGCAGATCCCCTACTCCCACCACCATGTCGTTGGCACCGTATCGTTACGTGGTAAAACCATTCCAGTGATAAATATGCCAGCTGCAATTGGCTTTCGTCCAATACAGCCAGATGAATACCAATCTTGCTATCTGATCGTTACCGACTGTCTACGAACTGTCGTTGCCTTTATGGTTCGCTCAATAGAAAAAATTATTGAGTGTGATTGGAAATCGATCGAGTCTGCACCTCAAACTGTTGGTAACAATGTGTTTGTCACAGGTATTACGCGCTTTGAAGAAAAAATCGTTCAAATGCTGGATGTCGAGTTACTACTCTCAAAGATCTACCCTCAATATGAGTCGACCAAAATCCCTATGTTGACAGATATAGAACGCGAGCGCTTAAAAGCACTGAGCATCCTATTGGTCGATGATTCCTCTATTGCTAGGAAACAACTTTCGGATGCGTTAGATAGCATCAATATCCCCTATCAGATATGTAATAACGGAATTGATGCCCTTCAATTGATGCGCCACGATGCACAGCAAGGTAGACCTATAGAACTACTTGTAAGTGATATCGAAATGCCAGGCTTAGATGGTTATGAATTGGCTTTTGAAACACAAAACGAACGTGACCTTAGCAATAGTTACATTATCCTACATACGTCTCTATCGAGTGAAATTTGTATTGATCGAGCTAAGCAAGTAGGTGCGCACGAAGCATTGGAAAAATTTAACGCCGGAGACTTAATCAAAGCTATGCTAAGAGGAGCAAACCAGCTTGAACATGGAGAACAACAAGCAACCGTTTTATGAGCCACCGGGATGACTGAACAATTTCCATACAGCGCCTAAGGTAAAGTTATGATATCTTGCGTAACCATTAATCAATTAATGGATATAAATTGATATAGAATCAAGCATCTACAGCTAAGATCCACTAATCTTATTTGTAGGATGTCTAAACAAGAATGTTTATAAGAAATGACAGACGACGACTTTAAAAAATCGACAGCTAACCTGAGAAAAGCTGTACCGCTCATGATGAAGCATCACGTAGCTGCAACACCAGCGAACTATGCGTTATGGTACACATACGTCGATAACGTAATCCCTCAATTAAATCGTGAACTTGACGGGGTTATTGAGAACTACGGAGTGTGTCCACCAGCCGCCGGAGAGCAGTTGTATAACAACCACATTGCGAGTCGAGCAGAAACTGATATGCACGATCTGCGTGCCAATATCGAAATTCTGGTCAACGAAGTCGCGAGCTCTGTCTCTGACACGCTAACCGACACTTCTCAATTTTCGCAAATGATCGATAAAAGCTTCGATAACTTAGAAAGAGTCGAAAACGAATCGATGTCACTAGAAGAAGTGATGAAGGTCATTCGCCAGTTAGTCGTCGAGTCACGTGAAATCAGACACTCTACCCGTTTTCTAAACAGTCAATTAGAGAATGCGACCAACGAGATCCAACAACTTAAAAGTCAGTTGGCAGAAGTTCAGCAAGATGCATTATTTGACTCTCTCACCAGTCTATACAACCGTAGGGCCTTTGATGGCGACCTAAATACCTTATGTCGTTCGGAACAAAAGATGTGCTTAATCTTAGCTGATATCGACCACTTTAAGTCCTTTAATGATACCTATGGCCATTTATTCGGTGATACCGTCATCAAGGCGATTGCACGACGTATCCAACTAAACTGCCGTGATGGCATTCATGCTTATCGTTTTGGTGGAGAAGAGTTTGCCTTGATCGTGCCCAATAAATCACTGCGAATCGCTCGTCAGTTCGCTGAGAGCTTACGCCGCGCGATTGAAAAATTATCGATCAAAGATCGACGAACGTCAGAGCAAATAGGCAATATCACTATCTCATTGGGTGTGGCTGAGCTACAACCCGGAGAGCCTGCCAACGCCTTAATCGAACGTGCTGATAAGTTGTTGTATGAGGCAAAAGAGCTTGGCCGCAACCGCGTAATGCCGCTTTAGACTATTCCACTCGATTGCATATTAAAAAGCCCCTGTAAGTGATTGCAGAGGCTTTTGCATTCGTTTAGGCGTTTTCAATTAGCCATCATTCGTAATGGCCGTGATCAGCTCTTGCTGTACTTGGTTAGCTTTATCATTGTCAATCTGACACGTCCCCGCCGCTTTATGGCCTCCGCCGCCATACTTTAGCATTAGCTCACCCACATTGGTCTTAGAGCTGCGATCAAAAATGGATTTACCCGTCGCAAATACCGTATTTTGCTTCTGGAACCCCCACATCTTGTGAATAGAGATATTGCAGTTTGGGTAGAGTGCATAAATGACAAATCGGTTACCAGCAAAGATCACCTCTTCATCAGTGAGATCCAAAAGGACCAAATTGTCATGGACGGTCGCGCATCGCTGAATCTGATCTTTGAACAAGTTTTCATGCTCACGGTACAGTTCAATACGCTCTTGCACATCAGGAAGGTCTAGAATCTCTTCAATTGAGTGGCTCTTACAGTACTCAATAAGATCCATCATTAAGTTGTAATTGGAGATACGAAACTCTCTAAAACGGCCAAGTCCAGTACGAGCATCCATCAAGAAGTTCAGTAGATTCCAACCAGTCGAATCCAGCACTTCATCACGGCTAAACTGAGCTGAATCGCCTTTATCCACCGCTTCCATCATACCTAACCAATCACTAGGGAAAGTATTTTCACCTCCGTAGTGTTCCCACACGACACGAGCAGCCGATGGCGCATCAGGATCGATAATGTGATTTTTCCTCTCACCTTGATTGCGAATCATTTCAGATAGGTGATGGTCAAACACCAAGTAGGCATCTTTTACATACGGCAAATTAGTAACAATATCATTAGAAGTAATCTCAATTACTCCGTCTTGCATATCTTTGGGGTGAACGAACTTGATATCATCGATTAGGTCAAGTTGCTTAAGCAAAACTGCACACACTAAACCATCAAAATCACTACGAGTTACAAGTCGATATTTTTGTTCCGACATCAGGCACTTCCTATGCTAAGTCTGACTAGGTTAAAGTATACGATACTTTATTATAACTAACGCAAACCTTTCAACGCTGTTCCATTACAATGTGAAATATCTCTTTATAATTTTAGACAGCAGCGACTTTTTGACAAACCTAACAGGGATCTTTTCATTACAGGACCTATAATCGATGAGTTAATGATTGATCCAAGTAAGGAAATTTTATGAAAAGAGCATATATCGTGATGTCTGTGATCAGTGCTGCTGTATTGGCTGGTTGTGCGAGTGAGCCTGATGAATACGAAGTAAAAGAGTACACTTCTATGGCTAACCCAGCAGCAGTTTACTGCGTTCAACAGGGCGGAGAGCTTGAAACGGTCAATGAAAACGAGATGCGTGTGACTTACTGTGTTCTATCTGCTGATGAACGCGTTGAGCAGTGGGAATACTACCGAAACAGCCAAAAGAATGAACAGCAGTCACAAGGCTAATCACCTATCGGACATCATTTAGGCAGTAATGGGTGACAACTGCCAAAGAGAAACTAAAAATCTCTTAGAGGAAGCGACGGAACTAATGGCTTATAGCCTTATTACATTCACGGCGATCAAGACTAACTTACTGGTCACCCGCGCTGACGCTCTGGGTCAAGATGACGATTCAGCCAAGTAAGATTGGCATCAAGTATGTCTAATTGTTCGATAAAAACTTGATCGCACACGCAAGGGGGAGTTTTCTCGACTGCCCTTTCTATTTTCTCTATCGCCAACGCACTCTCTACATCCAGTGGCATCGCTTTTAAACCCTCAAGTGCATCTAACGCGAATCGCAATGGCAGCTCCCTAACATCTGCTAACTCACGCTGAAACACCCTATTCTTTACCCCTTCTAAATACACGCGGTAAGTCGTCAGTTCATCGACCAATAAGAAAGCACGACCTGCCTCACCGAGATGAGGGTAAGCCACAGCGCAATGCTGGCGAAGATCAAGCGATATAGAAAGCAATAGCCCACTTTGCTCGCAGCGCTGGTTCAGCACTCTTAGCAGACCTTGTTCATCCATTAATGCCTGAATCTCAAATATTCGTTTTAGATGGTAATCGTTTGAGACAAAAGTGACATCTACCCTTTGACCAACACAGCAGAGTTGGCTTTCCACTAACTTATCCGCTGCATTTCGGATGTTTTCGATGGTATTGGTCGACTGACTTTCAATTAGGATATGAGGAGGCACCGTTTCACTAGCTGGAAGCAAGCACAAGAACTGCTGGTACATCGCTTCAGCTTCAGATGCCGTTTGACCGTCAGTGACACCACCGCAAAAAACAAATGCGGTTTCTTGTACGTTAACTTGTTCCAGCAGTTTCAAAAGTCCTTGCACACGGCTTACACCTTCCGGTGTTAGTCGGTTGCTTCTCAACCTCTTGCCTAGAATAAGTACCACGTTAGAAATGTTCATTATTTACTCATGTCTCAATTATTCCTACTGAATTACTCAGGTACTGTACATACATCGTCTTTGCCGCTAGCTTAGCATAGGTTAAAGTTTTGTTATTTTGGTTTTGATAAGTCGAAGTTTCGGTCAGATGCCATACTAGTAATTACAAGAGTCTGTCTGACGGGCCAATTCACAGGAAGTAAAGTTTATGCTGTCAATATTTGATATTTTTAAGATAGGCGTTGGGCCTTCCAGCTCTCACACTAATGGTCCGATGCTCGCAGGGTATCATTTTACCCGTTTACTGGCTGCATCGATAACTAAAGTACACCGTATTCAAGTCGACCTATACGGCTCCCTGTCTTTAACCGGCAAGGGTCACCATACCGACCGCGCAGTTATTCTCGGCCTCTTAGGTAATAAACCTGACACCATCAAAATGAATAGTGCCAAACAAGCGCTCGCCAATACCATTGATCAAGGTTACCTGGCTCTTGCTGGCGCTCATACGGTCAATTTCAGCTATGAGAGTGATATCTTATTTCAATCAGACAATCTTCCTCTGCATGAAAACGGTATGACCATCACCGCTTACGATTCGCTAGGCACGCAAATCGGGTTTGAAACCTACTACTCTATCGGTGGTGGATTCATTGCCACCGCGAAAGAGTTAGAAAACGGTGGTAATGAAAGCAACGTTGATGTTCCTTTCCCATTTTCTAGCGCTGACGAAATGCTCTCTATGGCGGAGAAGAACGGCCTTAGCCTAGGTGGGATGATCTTACAAAACGAGCAATGCTTCTTTAACGACGACGAGATCACTCGCAAAACAGAGCAAATTTGGAAAGTCATGTCACTATGTATGCAGCGCGGTTTTGAAACCGAAGGTGTACTGGAAGGAGGACTTGAAGTCACTAGACGCGCCCCTAACCTGCTTAAGAAACTCGAAGCCAACGCTGCGATTGAAAACGATCCAATGGAAATCATGGATTGGATCAACTTGTTTGCCTTTGCTGTCAGTGAAGAGAATGCAGCGGGGGGACAAGTGGTTACCTCTCCTACTAACGGAGCAGCAGGTGTTATCCCAGCGGTACTCATGTATTACCATCGCTTTATTAGAGAGCTCGATACCAAGCAGCTAAAAGACTTTATTGCCGTCGCTGGCGCAATTGGCATCCTATACAAAACCAACGCCTCTATTTCGGGAGCTGAAGTTGGCTGCCAAGGTGAAGTGGGTGTCTCATCGTCGATGGCTGCCGCAGGTCTTACGGCACTGCGTGGTGGCAGTAACGAACAAATCTGTATTGCCGCTGAAATCGCCATGGAGCACTCACTTGGGATGACCTGTGATCCGATTGGCGGCTTAGTTCAAGTACCGTGCATCGAGCGTAATGCCATGGGGGCGATGAAAGCGATTAACGCCTCACGAATGGCACTCAAACGTACAAGTAAGTGTCTAATATCGTTAGATAAAGTGATCGCAACCATGTATCAAACAGGTAAAGATATGAACCGGAAGTATCGCGAAACTTCTCTCGGTGGACTTGCCGTTATCCATATCTCTCCACCTTGTGAGTAAACATCGCCTACTTTAACCAAGTGACAGAGACTTCCGCACTCTCTTTTGCCGGATTATGACATGCGAGTGTACAATTAAAATTCTGCAGCATCGTTAAAAATACTAACGAAAAAGCGCGGGCAGTCCCGCGCTTTTTTTACTCTTAAAAATGATTAAACCTTATCAACCACAGCCAGCGTCGCGGCTAGCATATCATGACCAAATTTCACGCTACGCTCTGGTGACCAGCCGTACAATGGGTCAGGATAGTCATTGTTATCTTTAAACGGCATTTCAATCGTGTAAGAAAGGCACTTAAACTGCTCACCGACCCAGTTTGAACCGACAGTTAAGTTTGCTTTGCCTGGCTCATCTTTATCGTAACCATATTCATCTTGGAATTCTGGTGTCACCGTAAGCAGAGCTTGTTTAAACGCATTTTCCAAGCTAGCTAAACGCTCATCATATGACGGGATACCTTCAGAGCCTGCCGCAAAGTTATATGGAATCGCTTCGTCGCCGTGAATGTCTAAGAACATATCAACACCAATTTCTAGCATGCGTTCGCGAACTAAGAAAACTTCAGGGCTTCGCTCCATTGACGGCGTTTGCCATTCGCGATTCAAGTTCACGCCAACCGCATTACAGCGTAAGTGACCACGAATACCACCATCAGGGTTCATGTTTGGCACAACGTAAAGTACTGCATTTTCTAATAACGCACGTGCCGTAACATCATCTTCATCCAACAAGCGTTGAATTAGGCCTTCCATAAACCATTCTGCCATGGTTTCACCTGGATGCTGGCGAGCGATCAACCAGATTTTCTTCTTGCCTTCTTCCTCTTCACCAAATTTAAGAAGACTCATATCATTACCATCAAGTGTATGACCTAAGGTTTCTAGTTGGCAGTGGTGAGACGCTTGAGCCATATGAAGAAGATCAAGATGGCGGTCATAAGTATAAGGCGCGAAATAAGCGAAGTAGATTGAACCGCGTTCAGGGATCACGGTAAACGTCAGCGTATCACCATCAAACTCTGCAGGAATACGGAACCACTCTTCGCGATCATACGATGCAACTACATCGTAACCCTTCCATCCCTCAGGGTAAGCTGAACCTTTTAGATCCAACAAAGAGATAGTGTGTGATTGCTCAGCCTCAGTTTCTAAACGAAAGTGAAACCACTGATAAAATTCCGACTGATTATCGTTTGGAATCTTTAGTTCGATGTGATCTTTACTCTCAATACTGACGACTTCAATACTACCACTATCGAAATTACTAAAAATCTTCATTGCGTTACATTCCTTATACATTTGTACAGCATTGCGCGAGGCTAACACAAAGATAAACCTTAAAAAATCGATTTACCGCTTAGATTTGTCAGCATTGTTTAAAAGATATATCTAGCGCAAACGTTTTAGATCAAGTTCATTATAAAAATTCATGCGATATTGAGAAAAAATCGTGCATAAAAAACGATTTATGCGATAATTGTTTCAATTTATAACATACCACAAATGACATTATACATAGATGTTAATTCTGTGATAAATTAAAATAAAGAGACGATTATGTGGAATAAACTCAATAAATCAATGATGTTTTGCCAAGCGATGTTTGGCTTATCATTCTACGGCGTGATGGTAATTTTGACCCGTTTCTTCTTAGAAGATCTAGGGTATAGTGAAGCAGATACCATGATGGTTGTTGGTGCTTTCTCTTCTATTGGGCCTCTGTTTGCAATTGCCGGCGGCTTTATAGCAGATAAATTCCTTGGTGCCTACCGTTCTTTAACTATTGCCTACGGTACATTCGCAACAGGCTACACACTACTGGTTCTTGGCGCATCAGCCACTAACATACCTATGGCTTTAGTTGGTATCGCGCTGGCTAGCTACGCTCGCGGTTTGATGTCTCCTTCTTACCCAAGTCTTTACAAACGCACTTTTGCAACAGAAGAAGATTTTGAAAATGGCTACCCTGTAAACTATTCAGTAAACAATGTCGGCGCGCTATTAGGTCAATACCTGTTCCCTATGTTCGTTCTTGTTATTGGCTTTCACGGTAGCTTCATGCTATCTGGGGTCATGGCAACATTTGCCTTTGCAGTCCTTGTGATTTTCAACAAACAATTGGTCAATGTTGGTGCTGAGATCGACCAACAACCAGTCAGCGCAAAAAACTGGGTTGCTTTCCTCGGCCTTTCGGCAGCGATGGTTGGCTTGGTATTTTTCATGTTCTCTAACATGGATATTGGTCAAAACATCGTTTATGCGATTGGTGCAGCGGCGATCTTGTACTTCATTTCGTTGATGTTCAAATCTGGCAAGTCTGACGCACTTAAAATGGGGACTATCCTAATCATGACAGTGCTGACTACCTGTTTCTTCGTTTACTACGGTCAGATGATGACTTCGATGACGATGGTAACAATCAATACAATGCGTGGTGACCTATTTAACCTCATTCCAATTGCACCAGAAGCATCAATGGCGATGAACCCACTATGGTGTATTGTTGCTGGTCCAGTGATCGCTTACACATTCTCTTCTCTAGAGAAAAAAGGTATCAACTTCTCAACAGCAACTAAGATCGGCTTTGCCTTCATTTTCACAGCGATTGCCTTTGGTATTCTTACTATGGCGGTAATGAACATTGGTGAAGATGTGATTATTCGTCCAGAAGTTTTTCTAGCAATTCACTTCTTCCAAGCATTTGCCGAAGTAATTGTAGGTAGCTTAGTTGTAGCATTCATTCTATCGGTAACACCGAAGCATATTGAAGGCTTTTCAGTATCACTATTCTCTGTTGCGATGGCATTAAGTGGCATCGTTGGTGCTGTGTTCTCTACTTCTATCGCTTTAGAAAAAGGCCAAGAGATCACCCAAGAAGTGGTACAGACGGTATATGGTGGTTACTTCCAGTTGCTAACCATCCTTGCTGTCGTTATGGTCGCTATTGCACTGGTTTCCTCAGTTATCATTCGTAAGATGCTTGAAACTGCACGTGCAGAGCAACAGCCTGAGCTTGTTAATGCAGAAAGCTAAACTCGCCGACTAGCGGAAAATAGAAAACCCAAGCAAACGCTTGGGTTTTCATATTAATTGCTAGCAAAAACAGTTGTTCAATATAATTAATCGCGTTGACGAGCTTTATATTCGTAGCCCACATTAATCACTGGTTGATAAGCCTTCGTATCATATTAAAATTTGCCATCACCCTACAGAACTGTCAGCACCAAACCAGAAAAAATCATCCCCGAACCCAACAATCGCGTCATCGCAAGTTTTTCACCGAGCAAAGCCACTCCAAATACAAGCCCGAAGATGATACTGAGCTGACGCAACGCCACGATATAACTCACATTGGTCGTCATAGTCATCGCATAAAGCACCAAACCATAGGTGGTTAGCATCATCAAACCAGCCATTGCTGACGGCGTTCTAATTTGCCAGGCTTGGGAGAACTCTGTCCATTGGCGGGTCATCACCACATAAGCTGAGATCACTAGGAAGATGACCCAAAACTGGATACCTAAATAGAAGATCGCCGAATCTAGGCTAGTTACACCATTAAAAACACCCGCATTTAAAAGATTGAGCGCTTCCTTATCTAAAATGGAGTAACCCGTTGTCCCCAATGCGGCAATCACTGCCCAGATGACAGCAAGTGAACAGTATTCTTTGATACTAAGCTGACGCAATGAAGAAAGCGGAACAATCAAGCAACCCAACGTGATTAAAACGAACCCTAGCCAAACCTGCGTTGGCAATACTTGACCAATAATCGCGGTCCCAACTCCAACCATAAGAACAGGTAGTGCTCTGGCAATCGGATAGACAACCCCAATATCACCATGTTTATAGGCATGCCCTAACCCAATGAGGTAAACAACCTGCGCAGTACCACTAAACAGAAGGAACCAGTAAAATGTGGAAGGAAGCTGCGTCCAGCCAACTTGGAAAAAATACCAAGTCACAAACGGAGCTAGAATCAGTGAAGCTGCGGCGCTACTGGATAAAAAAAATGCAGTACCGGAAGATTTATTGCTTTTACTCAACAGGTTCCATCCTGCATGAATTAAGGCAGAAACAACTATCAGCCCAATCGCCCACAACGACATAGTGAGACCTTTTGTCTAAAGGTGAGAACAAAATGAACTCTAGGCTTGCTCTATCTTGCTAAGCCTAGAGGTGACATTAACGCTGAAGCTCTGCGATCGATTCAATACTAATGGCATCATGTCGCCAATACTCGATATCGCAATCAATCAACTCACCGTGTTGGTTGTAGTTGATGCGCTCCACCACCATCGCTGGCGTGCCGGCTGTCGCGCGCAGTGCCTGTGCCATTTCACCCAACAAAGTACTGGTTGAAATGCGGTAGCGAATCTTTTGATACGTCACGCCATAATGCTCGCGGTAAATATCCGTCAGTGAATTTGATAAATCGTAGTCCAACAGGTTCGGAAACAGCTCTGGACGAATGTAGTTTGTTACGAATACCACAGGTCTGTCTTCAAGGTATCGCACACGGTCGACTCGATACACATCCGAGAAAGGTTGCAAGTCCAGCAAGCGCGCCGCTTGTTTGTTTGCCAACGTCCCTTTTGCTGCGACCAACTCCGTTTTTGGCACGCGATTTTGCGCTTTCGCCATGTTCGGGAAGTTCAGCGTTTGGGTTGGGTCGTAACGCAATGGCTCGGGTGAAATAAACCAACCTCGGCGGTCTTCGCGATAGATTCGACCTTCCGCTTCCAGCAGTGATAAAGCTTCACGCAGAGTGACGCGTGTAGTATCGAACGACTCCGCCAACTTACGCTCTGCTGGCAGTTTTTGACGCGGCGATAGCATGCCCGCTTCAATCTGTTCAACAATCGAATCTTTAATTTTTACGTATTGCACGAAGTGTCCTTATCTTTTGCGCCAAGCTTGTGTGCGATTTTCTAACAATTTACCCAAAGTCATCTGAACAATCTTCGCAATTGCGGCAGCCATCATGATCATCACAGCCATTGCCGCTGCAGCGCCAGTTTGACCAGCATCGTCCATATTCAGAATCGAGACCGAAGCCGGAATCGTATCGGTTGAGTAAAGGAATACTACCGCAGAAGTGGTGGTCAATGCATTAACAAACAAGTAAGTCGCAATGTCCAAAATCGCAGGTAAACAAACAGGTAATGTCACTTTAAAGAACAACTTGTATTGAGGAAGCTTCACCGATGCCGCCGTGGCTTCAATCTCCGATGGCAACTGCTTTAGCGCTGTCAGGGCGGTCATGTGACCCACTGTGTAGTAATGCACTACCGTGTTAATTACCAAGAATGCCATGGTGCCATAAAGCACGTTCAGAGGATTGTTCGCATCATTGAAGTAAAAGATGTAACCCAAGCCAAGCACCATACCCGGAACTGCCATTGGCACCACGCTGAGCATTTGCATCACTTGGCGAATTGGACCAAACGCACGCCCTTTCTCAATGCAGTAAGCACCGACAAAGATGATGGCTGTACCAATAACTGCCGTCCAACCTGCCAGCGTTAGCGAGTTGAAGAATGGACTCCAACCGTAAGTGCTCATTTCAGCAAAGTTGTAGTTGTTTAGCGTCAACGCTTTGTTCCAAGGCCAGAACGTAACTAACGAGCCATACACCGCCATGCCAAGCACTGCCAACACTGCGATAGAAATGATGCTGCAGTAAAGCAAACAAATGCTGTCGCGCGCTTTGTTAGGTTCTGGCTGATAAGGCACCGAGCGAGTGTCAAATAAGCTCTTTTGCTTTTTCTGTACCCAGCGGTCTGCGCCGAACGCCATTACCGCAGGGAATAGAAGCATAATGCTGGTCACCGCCCCCATGGCAAAGTTTTGCTGTCCCACAACTTGCTTGAAGATGTCAGTCGCCAGAACGTTGTAGCTTCCACCAATCACTTTCGGCACACCAAAGTCAGTGATAACTAACGTAAAAACGACGATAAGCGTACTGATCAAACCGTATTTCGCCGCAGGTAACGTCACCATAAAGAAGGTTTTGATGGGTGAGGTTTTAAGTGCGCGAGCTGCTTCATACAAGCGGGCATCTGAAATGCGCAGCGAAGTGGTCAAAATCATCAATGCATGAGGAAAGGTCCAGAAAATCAAACCCATCGAGATACCAATCACGCCGTAAACCGAGTTTCCTAACAGCATCTCTTTGGCAATGCCTTGATTACCAAAAAGGAAGATCAAACTGATCGCCGGCAACAACGAAGGCGCAAGGATCGGCGCGGTACCTAGGATTTGAAACAAACCTTTAAACGGCATGCATGAACGAGTCAGCGCATAGGCATAACCAAACGCAAGCACACCCACTACCGAGGTCACTATCACGCCCAAAGTAAAAGTGTTGCCCACCGACACCCACAAGCTTGAAGAAGAAAAGTATGTCGCAAAGTTTGCCAATCCGACAAATTCGCCATTGGCATTTTGCACACTCTTGGTCAACATTGCCCAAAGCGGCATTAAGATGAACAGCACCATCATGGTCGACAAGCCAGCAAGAAAACCAAATAACACAAGGTTGTCGCGGCTGACACGTCCGAGTAGTGATTTTGCTTTGTCTTGTGTGGTCAGGCTATTCATCGTCATTGTCTTCGTATCCATGTTTACACCTACGCCGCTAGCGCTTTATCAACCGAGGGCACGGCGTAACCATGCAGCCCTTCTTCAGCAAACTGGATGTAACGTACATCGCCCGCCTTGATATTGAGTTTTTGAACCGTTTCCACAGGCACATCCACGACGATGGTTTTCGTTGAGCTGTCGTTTTGCAATACGCAATCAATGCGGAAAAACGCCCCCAAAAACTCGGTAGCCGTAACTCGCACTGGTAAAGAGTTGGTGTAGTTTTCAACGAACTTGATGCTTTCAGGACGCACCGCAAGGTCGAAGCGATCACCACGTTGGATCTTACGATTGGTCAAGCTGGGCGTTGGCATCAGGGTTTCAGCAATGCGCACTTGGGAGTCTGTTGCGACTGAGGTTTCAATAAAGTTCATGCTGCCGACAAACTCAGCAACAAAGCGCGTTGCTGGTTGTTGGTAGATCTCTTGAGGTGTACCGACTTGCTCAATCACACCATGGTTCATTACCACAATACGATCCGCCATCGACAACGCTTCGTCCTGATCGTGCGTAACCATGATGGTGGTGATGCCAAGCTTACGTTGCAGCTTACAAATCTCGTCACGTAAGTGAACACGTACTTTTGCATCTAGCGCTGACAGCGGCTCATCAAGTAACAGTAGACCCGGTGACAACGCCAATGCACGAGCCAAAGCAACACGCTGCTGCTGACCACCAGAAAGTTGGTTAGGAAATTTCTCGCCAGAGGTTGGAAGACCAATGGTTTCTAGCCAGTAGTCCACCTTCTCTAACGCTTCTTTGGTCGACATACCTTGGTTCTTCAAACCCACCGCAATGTTCTCTTGCACAGTTAGGTTCGGAAACAGCGCGTAAGATTGGAATACAATGCCGAAATCGCGCTTCTCTGGTGGCAGGAATGTGGTCTCTTGACCGTTTTGAAAGATTGCACCAGATGTTGGTAGGTCTAAACCTGCAATGGCACGTAGCAGAGTGGTTTTACCGCAGCCAGAAGGACCAAGAAAACAAACGAACTCGCCCTTTTCAATCGCTAACGAGATTTTCTTTAATGCAGTGAACTGTCCGAATTGCTTCACTACATTTTCGATATTTAGGTAATGTTGGTTAGTTGACATAACACACGCTCCAAATGGTATATACCAACCTTAGTTTTGGAGTGTTACGTTCCAATGACAAATTTATAGCCAGAAGATGACAAATAGATGAAGGACGGTGAGGTTTGTCCAAGTGGTAATGAGAGATTCCCATCTCGCTCCTTCGTCACTCTCGAGAATGACAAGGCTTCAATAATGAGGTTATTTCGAAAACAAAAAATCCACCTCAGCCGAGGTGGATTTCAATATTCAACACAAAGCAAATTCAATTAAGATTTTGGCTCTGATTTCGCATCGAACTTCTCAGACCATGCCGCTAGGATCTCTGCACGCTTGCTGCCCATTTGCGCGAAGTCCATCTTCGCCATGTTCTCTTGAACGTTCGGGAAGTTAGAAACCTTAGCTTTCACTTCTTTATGTGCAACCACTGGGTACATTTCTACGTAAAGCTCGTTTGCTGCTTTAGAGATTGACCAGTCGACAACGCGCTTCGCTGCATCAGACTCTTTTACTAGACCGACTGCTTCTGATTCCCAGCCGATGCCTTTTGGTGTGATAACCGCTAGTGGTGCGCCTTGTGTTTTCAGCTTCGCGCCGCGGCTTGCCATCGAAATACCGATGGCTACTTCACCCATACCCGCTTGAACACATGGCTTAGAGCCAGAGTGCGTGTAGTGTGCAATGTTCTTGTCTAAGTCACGCATGTAATTCCATGCCTGATCTTCACCCATGTTTTGTAGCCAAGCAGAAACTTGCATGTAGCCAGTGCCTGAAGACGCTGGGTTCGGCATTGCAATGTGACCTTTGTAAACCGGCTTTGTTAGGTCTTCCCAAGACGTTGGTTTCGGTAGGTTAAGTTGTTTCGCTACCGCTTCGTTAAAACAAACTGCGTTAAAGAACGCATCGTTACCGAACCAAGCTTGGTTTGATTGAGGGTCGTTTAGGTTCGCGTGCAGCTCTTCCAAACCTTTTGGTGTGTAAGGCTTAAGAAGACCTTCATCTTTAAGCAGTGCCATTGACGAGCCAGCAAGACCCCAAACCACTTCCGCTTGAGGGTTGTTCTTTTCTGCCAGCAACTTCGCCGTCATGATACCGGTTGAATCGCGAACCCACTTAATCTTGATATCTGGGTTATCTTTCTCAAACGCAGACTTGTATTTCGCAAGAATATCAGTTTCGAAAGCGGTGTAAACCGTGACTTCCTGTGCTGCCATTGCATTCGTAGCTAGCAGAGAGACAAGTGCAGCCAGCGATCCTTTCATCAAACGGTTTTTCATCATTTTCTCCAGTTAATTTGGCTAAGTTTTCATTTGGTCTGTACCAGTTGACGATAACCACCCTACTGAGCCTTTGTGACGAAATCATGACCATTAAATGGCAGTTTTACGAAAATTTGCGATGAATAATCGTTCAATTGATCCGCCATTTTCTGGATATTAAAGTTTTATGAAATTGGATATTCGCCTATTTACTGCCCTTTTCTTCCTCGCTAGAGTGAACTCGAAATTTGGTGTAGACCAACCAGCCTATTCTGATGGAAATCGAGATGAAAAACGAATACCTACTACTGACTCCAGGTCCTCTATCTACTTCTGAAACGGTACGTGAAGCCATGCTTAAAGACTGGTGTACTTGGGATGATGAATACAACAAAGACATTGTAGAGGTGATCCGCACTAAGCTTGTAAAACTGGCGACTCAACAAGACGGCTACACCAGCGTACTGATGCAAGGTAGCGGCACCGCATCAGTAGAAGCGACGATTGGCAGCGCCATTGGCAAAGATGGAAAGTTGTTGGTTGTCGACAACGGTGCTTACGGTGCGCGTATCGCTCAGATCGCTGATTGCCTAAATATTCCATGCCATGTAGTTTCCCCTGGCGAAACATCACAGCCACACTTGAACGAGGTGGAAACTGCATTGGCATCGGATCCTGCTATCACACACGTGGCAATTGTTCACTGTGAGACAACCACTGGCATGCTTAACCCAATTGAGGCATTTGCTTCTGCGGCAAAAGCACACGGTAAAGTCGTGATTCTCGATGCCATGTCGAGCTTTGGTGGCATTCCTATCGATATCGCAGAGCTAGGCATCGATTTTATGATCAGCTCTGCAAACAAATGTATTCAAGGCGTGCCGGGTTTTGGCTTTGTGATTGCGAAACAAACTGAGCTAGAAAAGTGCCAAGGTCAGGCACGTTCTTTGAGCCTTGATCTTTACGACCAATGGCATTGCATGGAAGTGAACCACGGCAAATGGCGTTTTACGTCTCCAACACACACGGTTCGCGCTTTCTACCAAGCATTACTAGAGCTGGAACAAGAAGGCGGCATTGAGGCTCGTCATCACCGTTACCAAACTAACCAGAAAACACTGGTTGCAGGTATGCGTTCTCTGGGTTTCGAGCCGCTACTGAGTGATGACCTTCACTCGCCAATCATCACTTCTTTCTACTCTCCAACGCACAGTGATTACCAATTCAAAGCGTTCTACACACGTTTGAAAGAGCAAGGCTTCGTGATTTATCCGGGTAAGGTGTCGAACGCAGATTGCTTCCGTATCGGCAACATTGGCGAAGTTTACCCAGCAGATATCGAGCGCTTAATCGGTGCGATTGAAAAAGCCATGTACTGGCAAATTGCGTAAAGCAGCCTTCTGATTGAGAGAGCGTTATGACTCAGAATATCAAACCGACCCATTTCCGCAGCGAAGGCGATGTCAACACGACACCAGCGCGCCAAGCTTGGAATGCATCGATGGACGACGAACGCACGCAAGCATTATTGAAGCGTGATTCGGAGGTCTTTCTTCATCAAGCCATGTCAACGCCTTGCTTAGATACCTTGGAAGCAGCAGAAGGCATCTACATCCAAGATGCTACCGGCAAAAAGTACATGGACTTCCATGGGAATAACGTCCACCAGTTGGGCTATGGTCATCCGCATGTGATTAAACGTGTGCAAGAGCAAATTGCCAAACTGCCGTTTTCACCACGTCGTTTTACCAACGAAACTGCGATTGAATGTGCCGAAAAACTCACCCAAATCTGCGGCGGCGAATTGAACCGCGTGTTGTTTGCTCCGGGTGGCACATCTGCGGTTGGCATGGCGCTTAAACTAGCGCGCCACATCACGGGCAACTACAAGGTGGTGTCTCTGTGGGATTCCTTCCACGGCGCATCATTGGATGCCATTTCAGTAGGTGGCGAAGCGTGTTTCCGCCAAGGCATGGGACCATTAATGGCAGGTGTTGAACGCATTCCACCAGCAGTGTCTTACCGTGGTGCTTTCCCAGTTGCCGACGGTAGCGATGTGCATTATGCCGACTACCTTGAATACGTGATTGAGAAAGAAGGCGGCGTGGGCGCGTTTATCGCAGAAGCAGTTCGTAATACCGACGTACAAGTGCCGAGCAAAGCCTACTGGAAACGCATCCGTGAAATCTGCGACAAACACAATGTCATGCTGATCATCGACGACATCCCTAACGGCATGGGTCGCAGCGGTGAATGGTTTACCTACCAAGCCTACGACATCGAGCCAGATATGCTCTGCATTGGTAAAGGTTTGGGCGGAGGCTTAGTGCCTATCGCAGCCATGGTAACCAAAGGCAAATACAACACCGCCGAGCAAATCTCCATGGGTCACTACACTCATGAGAAAAGCCCTATCGGTTGTGCTGCAGCACTGGCAACCATGGAAGCCATTGAGCAAGACGGCTTGCTAGATAAAGCCAAAGCCGACAGCCAGTTCATGCGTGAAAAGCTGCTAGAGATGAAAGCCAAGTTCCCAGTGATTGGTGATGTTCGTGGCATCGGCATGTTGTGGGGTATTGAACTGGTCACCGACCACGAGAGCAAAGCACGCGCGTATGACGAAGCGGAAGCTGTGCTTTACCAATGCCTCAACAACGGAGTGAGTTTCAAGGTATCGCAAGGCAATGTGATTCAACTCAGCCCACCGCTGATCATCACCCGCGAACAACTAACAGAAGCGTTGGCAATTTTCGAAGAAGCGATCGCCAAAGTGTGTAAAGACTTTAACTACTTCTAACCTCAACAAAAACCAATTTACCCAGAGCGCGGTTCCAACGTGTAGGCAAGCGCTCTGGCAAGCAAGAAAAAGGATTGAACATGAGCAACTCACCAATTCAAGCAGTGATCTTTGACTGGGCTGGCACTATCGTCGATTTCGGCTCTTTTGCACCGACCAGTATCTTTGTGGAAGCGTTCAAACAAGGCTTTGATTTCGATATCGACCTTGAAGAAGCGCGCGAACCAATGGGGCTTGGTAAGTGGGATCACATTCAAGCTGTGGGTCGCATCCCTGCGGTTGATAAGCGTTGGAATGAGAAGTTTGGTCGCTCAATGACCAGCGAAGACATCGACGCTATCTACGCAGCATTCATGCCTCTACAAAAAGCAAAAGTGGCTGACCATGCAGACCCAATCCTTAATGCGATTGAAGTTGTGAACGGTCTGAAAGACAAAGGCATCAAGATCGGTTCTTGTTCTGGTTACCCTCGCGAAGTGATGGACGTATTGATTCCGGTGGCTGCGGATTACGGCTACAAACCGGATTACGTAGTAGCAACGGATGACCTACCTCAAGGTGGTCGCCCTGCACCATTTATGGCACTGAAAAACGTGATTGAGCTGAATGTTACCGACGTTAATGCGTGTATCAAAGTGGATGACGCCGCACCGGGCATCGATGAAGGTCATAACGCCGGTATGTGGACCGTTGGCTTGCTGCTTTCTGGTAACGAAGCAGGTCTGACGTTTGAAGAATACCAAGCCGCGGACGAAGCAACACTTAATGCCGCTCGTGAAAAAGCGCGTGCAAAATTGCTCAAGAGCTCGCCGCACTACCTTATCGATACGATCGCAGACTTCCCTGAAGTGGTGGCAGATATCGAACGTCGCCTAGCAGCAGGTAAGCGTCCATAAAACAACAAGCGGTAACGCAAACAACAAAGGGCTCAAATGAGCCCTTTGTTGTTTGCAATGATGATTCTAAGTACGGAGACTATAAAGCACCTCTTGCAAGAAGAGCGCTCCCTCATTGGTCAAACTCCAGCAAAAGAACATAATATTCATGACAACCGTAGACCAAAACAAGAACTTAAACCCTAAGTCGTTATATTTGTGGTGCATGAAGGACTGAGCGAATAACGCGCCAATCCAGCCACCAAATAAATTCAATAGATGGAAAGAGACTTCAGGAATCCTCCATCCTCCTGTCATTAACGCATGCCTATCAAAAGCGTACACCACATACGTGACCGTACTGACAGCAAAATATAGAACACATGCCATAACCGGAAAATCAAGTAACACAACACTACCAAGCAAAGCACTAAAGAACCACACGGCGATTGCGAGGGAAAAATTAAACACTATCGGTCTTTCTACTTGAACCGCTCTCATCCCACCACTACTGTCAGAATCTAAACGAAACACGACCGGCTCACTGACACAGGGTGTCTGAGAAGCATTCGCTAAATCACTAATATGAAAGACAATTTGTGTGTCTTGATTTTCTACAGAAATATAACCGTAACCCTTGTTTGGGTCCCAGTGCGCTATTGTGCCCTGTATAGACATGTTGGTTTCCTTACCTAGCAGCTGACTCTTGCAAGTCATTAATTTTGTATGTTTTACAATACCTATAGCACACATATTCTACCACGCGCATAATGATAGGTATTTTTTGTCTATTTTTTGACCTTTAACACTACTGACACATTCTGACAGTCACTTTGAATATTCTTATTGCGACGTTAAGCAACACCCCACAACTCCAGATAAATAAGGAAATATGATGAAAAGTGTTATTGAAATTGTCCGCTTCAAATTGCAACAAGACGTAACCAACGAGCAACTGATTACTGCCATTGAAAAAAGCCAGAAATTTGTCTCATCGTTAAATGGTTTTGAATATCGCTCATTAAGTTTCGAGCAAGAGAGTGAGACTTGGACAGATGTTGTTTATTGGGACTCAATGGGCAATGCTAAAGCGGCTGGCGAGCAATTTATGTCGAGTAAAGAGTGTGCACCATTGATGGCTCTTATTGACCCTGAAAGTGTCATCATGCAACATCAAACCATCATGATGAGTGATTTAGCTGCGAAATACCGCTAATACTAATTGGAAAGAGGCCGAACTCGGCCTCTTTTTGTCACAGAGAAAGGAATCTGCGTGAGTAAGTCTGAACGTCTCTTTGAACTTTTGACCCTACTACGCTCAAAGCGATATGCGGTCACCGCCGCCCAACTCGCTGAACGTATGGAAGTGAGTGAACGCACCATCTATCGCGATATCCAGTCACTAATCGGCTCAGGGCTTCCGATTCAAGGAGAAGCTGGCATAGGCTATATGCTGCAAGATGGCTCTCACCTTCCACCACTGATGTTTACCGACAAAGAGATGCTAGCTCTAGAGCTAGGAATGCGCATGGTTCGTGCATGGTCTGATGATGAGTTGGCTCAAGCCTCTCAGTTAGCCTCTGCCAAGATCCTTTCAGTGTTGCCGGATAAACTCAAGCAACAGGTCGAGAGCTTCCCGATTTTTGTACCAGAAATTCACACCGCCTCTGAAACAGCAAGAAGAGGCAAGATGTTACGCCACGCGACTGATGACAAGCTAAAGATTGAAATACATTATTCAGATTATCAAGGCGCTGAAACAAAACGTTGCTTACAACCATTAGGCCAAATATTTTGGGGCAAAGTGTGGACCTTGGTTGCTTGGTGTGAATTAAGAGATGATTATCGCCACTTTCGTATCGATAGAATTAACAAGCTGACGATTTTGGATGAGAAGTTTGAGACGACCAAAACTAAAAATCTGGAGCACTACTTAAAACAGCACGCTCCAGACGCCTAACACACTACTTGCTAATTGATGGCGAAATATTTAAGGCAAGAAGGCAGCCGCTCAGGTCAGATTCAACATCGAACTCTACAAGTTCATTCACATGCGGCTTTATCTGTGACTTTTCCAAATCCCTAACGTGAAAGAAGATTTTAGCACTTTGGTTCTCTTCTTCGATAAAGCCATATCCATGACTCGCATCTAAATCTACAATTTTTCCAAGTATCGACATGAGCAACGCTCCTATTTACAGAACCTGTTGCTTCATACCAACAAGCACACTATTTGGATCACTATGCGATTAAGCAAGTAGAATATTTTTCAGTTCATGCAGTGAGTTTACTGTGTAGCTTGGTGAGATTGATGAATCCTGCTCGTCTCCCGCATGGTTTAACCAACAGGTTTCTATCCCAAAGTTGATCCCGCCTAAAATATCCGAATGCTGGTTATCACCAACCATAAGAATTTTACTCTTACATGGCATTCCCATCTTTTCTAAAGCATGACTAAAGATAGCTAGGTCAGGCTTGGCAACACCGACTTCTTCTGAAATGATGACATGCTCAAAGTATTGGCTCATACCCGTTCGCTCAAGTCGAATTGCCTGTAACTCAGTAAAGCCATTCGTGATGATGCCCATCTTTGCCTTGCCGTGCAGGCTATCCATCAGCTCTTTCGCCCCTGGCAACAAAGTACAAATATCGGCCATCGCTTCAAGAAACGCACTGTTTAGCTCTGAAGTGGTCGTTTCCAGTCTATCAGCCCACTCTTGAAAGCGAGTATGTTTCAGTTCATGCGCGGTTATCGTTCCATTTTGGTAATCCACCCATAAAGGCTTGTTAACGGTCTGATAGTGGTTAAAGTCTTGCTCGGTAAAGTCCACTCCCTTGCGCGAAAACATCAGTTGCATGCCTTTAAAAGCATCAAAGTGAAACAAGGTTTCATCGGCGTCAAACAAGATCCAATCGTATTTCATTCTTATCTCCTCAAAAATACGCGCTTAGTGTAGATTGTTTTCTTTTAGATGATAATCTATTAATACAGAAACTCATTGTTCACTATATATCAACTATGCAAGCTTTCTCCGCTATTCCAGTCTTCGTTTCCGTTGTCGAAAACGGCAGTTTCTCTGTCGCAGCGAGAAAACTCAATATCACTAAATCAGCAGTCAGTAAACGAATTACTCAACTGGAAGATGAACTTGGTATCCGGCTACTCAATCGTACCACTCGAAAAATCAGTTTGACTGAAGCCGGGCAACGTTACTACGACTACGTTGTGCAATCTTTAAGCTTGGCTCAGCAAGGGATTGATGCCGTGTCAGAGCTACAAGGGACACCGCGTGGAAAACTGAAAATCACGACACCAATGACATTTGGTGTTTTGCATGTCTCTCCTTTGATTGCCGAGTTCTTATCCTTATATCCAGAAATCGAAATCGATCTGCAACTTGAGGACCGAATGGTCGACCTGGTGGAAGAAGGATTTGATTTGGGAATTCGAATTGGACACTTACCGGAATCGAACTTAATTGCCAAGAGGCTGGCTCCTTGCCTAAGCGTGTTATGCGCAACACAATACTATTTAGACACACATGGTACGCCTAGCAAACCCTCTGATCTTTCTGATCATAATTGTTTACTTTATACCTATTACCGAGGCGGCACAGAATGGACCTTCACTAACGGAGGCCAAGAACACAAAGTGATTCCGAAAGGACGTTTATCTGTTAACAATAGTGAAGTGATTAGAAAGACATTACTTAACCACGGTGGTGTGGCGAAACTGCCAACTTTCATCGTTGGAAAAGAGCTAGCTGCGGGCAATCTAAAAATCGTTCTACCCGACTACTCCTTACCTCAGCACGCTGTGTATGCCGTTTATTCAGCGCGAAAACATATGCCGCTTAAGGTTAGAGCATTCATCGATTTCTTAGACGATAAACTTGGTACAGATACGCCATACTGGGATAAAGAATTAGGGCTTTAGTGGCTATACCCATTTGAGCACATTCAGTTGATGTGACACCAAGCTCATAAATAGCGTGCATTCGCTGTTGTTCGGCGATTGTATGACCTAAGACAATAATGGCCATTAACTAGCGAGACACAATCATTACGTACCCTCTGTTCTAGGAGATAATGATATGAAACGCTTTTTTCCATCCAGTGTCATGTTGACACCATTTGTTGTTAAACACTATGCGTCCGATGAACGTGAAGATGCTATTGAAGAAGAACTGCAAGAAGAGTTAGTACTAGAATCAGACCAAGAGTCGATTGATTCAGAAAATCGATAGTCTATCTTAAGCTCCTTATAGCTACTGGCAAAATACCTGCCCTTACATCTCACTATAGGGATTTTATTTTATGGCGTGTTTATCCAATTATGTTGAGTAAACGATTGCGCTAACTCTTTAATATTTAGCACATTTATTGTAAAACAGCCTTTAATGTGACACAGATCGCGAACCATTTTTAGCATACCACTTTTGGGCAGTTTAATTGCCTAAGATCAATTTTATGCTCGGGTTATATATGCAAATCTAAATGCAGTTATTAATTATGGAGTTATCCAATGACAAGTGCATTCTTTATCCCTACAGTGAACCTAATGGGCGCTGGCTGCCTTAAAGATGCTACCGACAGCATCCAATCTCAAGGCTTCAAAAAAGGTCTTATCGTAACCGACAAAATCTTGAGCCAAATTGGCATGGTAAAACAAGTTCAAGATCTGTTGTCTGAGCGAGATGTTGAGACTGTAGTATTTGATGGCACTCAACCAAACCCTACTATCAGCAACGTTAACGACGGCTTAGCACTTCTAACAGCTAACAACTGTGATTTTGTAATTTCTTTGGGCGGCGGTTCACCACACGACTGTGCTAAAGGTATCGCACTGGTTGCGTCTAATGGCGGCCAAATTGCCGACTACGAAGGCGTTGATCAATCGGCGAAACCTATGTTACCGCTTATCGCAATCAACACCACAGCAGGTACAGCCTCTGAAATGACTCGCTTCTGCATTATTACTGATGAAGAGCGTCATATTAAGATGGCGATTGTCGATAAACACACTACGCCGCTAATCTCTGTCAACGATCCTGAGCTAATGCTAGCAAAACCAGCATCACTTACGGCTGCAACGGGTATGGATGCGCTAACCCACGCCATTGAAGCGTATGTTTCAATTGCGGCGACGCCAATTACTGACGCGGTGGCAATCAAAGCCATCGAACTGATTCAATCACATCTACGTACAGCGGTAGAAAACGGTGATGATATCGAAGCGCGTGAACAAATGGCTTACGCTCAGTTTATGGCTGGTATGGCATTTAACAACGCTTCACTAGGTTACGTTCATGCAATGGCGCACCAACTAGGTGGTTTCTATGATCTACCACACGGCGTGTGTAACGCAATCTTGCTACCGCATGTACAGCGCTACAACGCGCAAGTCTGCCCTGAGCGTCTTCGTGACGTTGCAAAAGCAATGGGAGTAGATGTAGAAGGCATGACGGCAGAACAAGGTGCTAGTGCCGCTATTGACGCGATCGTTGCCCTAGCGAAGGATGTAGGCATCCCTGCTGGCATTAAGGAGCTAGGTGCGAAATCAGACGATATCCCAACTTTAGCAGATAACGCGCTAAAAGATGCTTGTGGCTTTACTAACCCGAAACAAGCAACCCACGAAGAGATTTCTGCAATCTTCGAAGCAGCGATGTAACGAGTTCTTTTCCTTGTAATCCAAGCCTCCCTCGGGAGTAATGCCAGTCAGTTAAGCTGACTGGCATTTTTTCTATTTGTTGCGTACTTCTTGGGTTTCAACTTCACCCATCGAGGATAACTTCTATCTTCTCTTCGAGGCGGTAAGATAAACATGGATACATGCTCTAGTAATACCTCATAGTGTTTAGGGAGCTTTCCTGGGCTTGTTAAAGGCAACGCTGCAAAGTATTGCGTCACAGCCATAGCGCTACTCGTAAAGCTCAGTTGATTTGGCCAGACGCTATCTAACCTACTTGCCGCTTTTGTCATAACCTGCCTGATAAGGTTATAGGCGAGTAAAATACCCCAGAGCTCCTGCTTAACCATATCTGGACGCTTGCTTCGCAATGTATACTCACTGTCAAGTAAGGTCTGCTTCATTTCCCGATAGCCTAATTCGATTTCCCAGCGATAACGATAGAGCTCTACGATTTCTTCGCCAGGAAAACGTAACCCATCACGCATTGATGTAAGCACCTGATACTCCTTACCTTTAATGATTTTTGAGACTAACCTTGCTTCAACTACATCAGGAAGTTCACTAAACTTCTTTCTTGCCTGAGGTGTTGTTTTAATCGCAACGATTGCATCACTCTTGCTGTACCTATGAACGACTTCATACTGGAAGTCTTTTCTCACAGGGAGCATCCAATGCCTCTCTTGGCCGACTTTGTTCCATCGGTTAAGCAGTCCCAGAGAGTAATATCCTTTGTCAAAAATAGTCAGAGAATGGTCTGGCGTTTGTTCTATGAGTTCTTCTGCAAGCCGCATTTCGTTGGTTCGATAGTCAGAGAATGCACTATCGATGAGCTGATGACTTGTAAGCTCCATCAAGCAAACCATGCGTATCTTAGGGTAAATATTTTCAGATGACTGATTACGCTGTGCTTTAAACTCTTGATGATTTTCAGGTGTATCTGCCGTTCTCCAAACGACACCATCGACAGATAGAAGATTGAGTCCACACCAAGTTTCAAACTTAGAAGATTGATAACTCTGAGCCGCCATCGTCTTAAAGACTTGTTTAACACCTTCTTCGCCTAATCTCTGCCTCGCTTGGACAACAGCACTTGGCGCAACAAAGCGCTGTTTGTCTGGTAGGACAATATCAAGTTGGTTAGCGATATCCCAAACAGATTGTTGCCGAAAAAGACTCATTCCTACAACGGACCAAAGTACTGCTTCCAAGGGTAAGCGTCTTCTTCTCACTGTTGCTACACCAGCTTTTTCAAAACCTTGCTGGATAAGCTCTGGACTAAGGATCTCAGAGTATTTGTCAAAGTGATGGAAGGTATTGCATGAGCGAAAAGTATTCGCAAGTTGGCTTTCTAAAGACATGAAAAATCCGATATTAGTTTCCTAATATCGGATTTTGAAGCCTTTTGAGGATCGGTCAAATGATCTCAAAAATTTTTCTTAACTGATCGGCATTA
>NZ_JBRESC010000027.1:0-50044 GCF_056726085.1 Vibrio sp. 2433-A1 | reverse complement strand
GGCGACAACATCCAAATGCAAGTAGAGCTAATCGCTCCAATCGCAATGGATGAAGGCCTACGTTTCGCTATCCGTGAAGGTGGCCGTACAGTAGGTGCTGGTGTTGTTGCTAAGATCTTCGACTAATTCTTACGAATTAGCTAAAGACTTCGGAAAATCTATTAATTAGATTTGACGAACCAGTAGCAAAAAGGGCATCATTTGATGCCCTTTTTCTGCACTAAATAAAATGCCTGTTGGTTTCTTATCCAAATAGGTGTTTAGCAGGAATTTTTTGGTCGAGGTGTTGCGTCTTGATCAATAAAAAGAGTACGTCAATTCATTAAGATTGTCGTTTCATGGATTTGCCCTGCAACAGCGGGGTTGTTGTCGTCTATATTAAGACTTAGACAGGTTGGTTTTATGAAAGCAAATAATGCTGAAACTCCTGAGAGCTCAAATGGCGCAGATATCTTTAAGTGGATTGTCACTTTTGCTCTGTTAGCTGCTGCTGTTGTGGGTAATTACCTGTACGGTGAGATGTCTGTAGTTATTCGCGCTGCAGGTGTTGTTGTACTAATCGCTGCGGCACTTGGTGTTGCTGCTACAACAATGAAAGGTAAAGCTGCGATCGAGTTTGCAAAAGAATCTCGTATGGAAGTACGTAAAGTTGTTTGGCCTACACGCCAAGAAACTATGCAAACAACACTGATCGTTTTAGCTGTAAGTATTGTAATGGCTCTAGTGCTATGGGGTATTGACGGCATTATGGTTCGTCTTGTAGCTCTAGCAACTGGGGTATAGAGGGTTTTAATTCATGAGTGAAGCTCCAAAAAAACGCTGGTATGTGGTTCAAGCCTTCTCTGGATTTGAAGGCCGTGTAGCCCAATCTCTTCGCGAGCATATCAAAATGCACAGCATGGAAGAGCTGTTTGGTGAAGTACTAGTTCCTACTGAAGAAGTAGTTGAAATGCGCGCGGGTCAGCGTCGTAAATCTGAACGCAAGTTCTTCCCTGGTTACGTCCTTGTTCAGATGATCATGAACGATGAATCATGGCACTTAGTACGCAGTGTGCCGCGTGTCATGGGCTTCATTGGTGGTACCTCTGATCGTCCAGCTCCTATCACTGATAAAGAAGCTGATGCGATTCTTAACCGTTTAGAGAAAGCAAGTGAAGCTCCTCGTCCACGTACTATGTACGAAGCGGGTGAAGTGGTACGTGTTACTGACGGTCCGTTCGCAGACTTCAACGGTACTGTTGAAGAAGTGGATTATGACAAGAGCCGCGTAAAAGTGTCTGTATCGATCTTTGGTCGTGCAACACCAGTTGAGCTTGAGTTTGGTCAGGTTGAAAAACTTGATTAAAAAAACACCTTAATAGGGTTGTTTAGGGCGCGAATTATGACTATAATTTCGCGCCTTATTATTTTGGCTGAAGCGAAAGTTACAGCTGGAGTAAAAAGTATTTATATCAACGGGGAGCTGATCAGCCGATTAGCGTTTGTACCCAAAATTAGGAATAATCATGGCTAAGAAAGTTGAAGCTTACATCAAGCTACAAGTTGCTGCTGGTATGGCGAACCCAAGTCCACCAGTTGGTCCTGCACTAGGTCAACACGGTGTTAACATCATGGAATTCTGTAAAGCGTTCAACGCAAAAACAGAATCTCTAGAGAAAGGTCTACCAACACCAGTTGTTATCACAGTATACAACGACCGTTCTTTCACGTTCATCACTAAGACTCCACCTGCTGCTGTTCTTCTTAAGAAAGCTGCTGGCGTTAAGTCTGGTTCTGGTCGTCCAAACACTGAAAAAGTGGGTACTGTAACAGACGCTCAAATCCAAGAAATCGCAGAAGCTAAAGCTGCTGATATGACTGGTGCTGACATCGAAGCAATGAAGCGTTCAATCGCTGGTACTGCTCGTTCAATGGGCCTAGTGGTAGAGGGTTAATAAGATGGCTAAACTAACTAAGCGCATGCGCGTAATCCGCGAAAAAGTTGACGTAACTAAAGAATACGAAATCAACGAAGCTGTTGCTCTTCTTCAAGAACTAGCGACTGCTAAATTCGTTGAGTCTGTAGACGTTGCTGTTAACCTTGGCATCGATGCTCGTAAATCTGACCAGAACGTACGTGGTGCAACTGTACTACCTCACGGTACTGGCCGCGAAATCCGCGTTGCAGTGTTCACTCAAGGTGCAAACGCTGAAGCAGCTAAAGAAGCTGGCGCAGACATCGTAGGTATGGAAGATCTTGCTGAGCAAGTGAAGAAAGGCGAAATGAACTTTGACGTAGTTGTTGCTTCTCCAGATGCAATGCGCGTTGTAGGTCAACTAGGTACTATCCTAGGTCCTCGCGGTCTAATGCCAAACCCTAAAGTTGGTACTGTAACTCCTAACGTTGCTGAAGCTGTTAAGAACGCTAAAGCTGGTCAGGTTCGTTACCGTAACGACAAAAACGGCATCATCCACACTACAATCGGTAAAGCAAACTTCTCTGCTGAGCAGATCAAAGAGAACCTAGAAGCTCTTCTAGTTGCTCTGAAGAAAGCTAAGCCGTCTTCTGCTAAGGGTACATTCCTTCAGAAGGTTAGCATCTCTACTACAATGGGTGCTGGTGTTGCTGTTGATCAGGGTAGCCTGAACACTCTAGCAAACTAATATATTTGCTTAGGCGTGGAATTGGTGTATAATTCTGCGCCTAATATTTGTGGTTGGGGCTGAACTTTGGTTCATTAAATTCGTTAGAATTTAGTCTGAATTATGACCCAGTCTCCGTCCAAGACCGTAGGTGTTTGCTTTTGTAAACTTAATTTTCCTACGTAGATGGTGCCCGAACTGACAGAAAGCTCTATGTAAATAGTTACTTTCTTCTGGGAAGCACCTAAATAACTCTCACTGTCGTGATGATAGTGAGTGGTGTAACGACAACCAGGAGTAAATCCAAGATGGCTTTAAACCTTCAAGACAAAAAAGCAATTGTTGCTGAAGTCAACGAAGCTGCCAGTGGTGCACTTTCTGCAGTTGTAGCTGATTCTCGTGGCGTTGAAGTTGGTGCTATGACTTCACTACGTAAACAAGCTCGTGAAGCTGGTGTTTATGTACGTGTTGTTCGTAACACGCTTATGCGTCGTGCGGTTGAAGGTACTGACTACGAGTGTCTAACTGACACTTTCACTGGTCCTACTCTAATCGCATTCTCTAACGAGCACCCAGGTGCTGCAGCGCGTCTTTTCAAAGACTTCGCTAAAGAGAACAAAGACTTCGAGATCAAAGCTGCTGCATTTGAAGGCGCGCTAACTGACGCTGAAGTACTAGCGACACTACCAACTTACGACGAAGCTATCGCACGCCTAATGATGTGCATGAAAGAAGCTTCTGCAGGCAAGCTGGTACGTACTATCGCTGCACTACGCGACCAAAAAGAAGAAGCTGCTGCTTAAGCCTTGCTTTTCACTGGTTGCTATTTAAACTTATTGTTGATTTAAAAGAGAATTGTTATGTCTATCACTAACGAGCAAATCCTAGACGCAGTTGCAGAAATGTCTGTAATGCAAGTTGTTGAACTAATCGAAGCAATGGAAGAGAAATTCGGTGTTTCTGCTGCTGCTGCTGTTGTAGCTGGCGGCGCTGCTGCAGGCGAAGCTGCTGCTGAGCAAACTGAATTCGACGTAATCCTAGAATCTGCTGGCGGTAACAAAGTTGCTGTAATCAAAGCAGTACGTGGCGCAACTGGCCTAGGCCTTAAAGAAGCTAAGGGTCTAGTAGACTCAGCTCCTGCTCCACTAAAAGAAGGCATCGAGAAAGATGAAGCTGAAGCTCTTAAAGCTCAGCTAGAAGAAGCTGGCGCAACTGTTGTTGTTAAGTAATTATTACTTAAGCTTCTTAGCCTAACGGCTAATGGCTGGTGGTTTTATAACCACCGGCCTTTTTGCGCTGTAGGGGTTGGGTGATTTTTCCGCTGTTTGAGCACCCAAGTTCCTAGCAAAAAACATGTCATTATCTCTTAATGGTATGTCACTACTATCAAACAGATTTTCAGTCACTGTCTCATAACGATTGGAGACAGTTTGGGTCACTTATCAGCGAGCTGAGGAACCCCATGGTTTACTCTTATACCGAGAAAAAGCGCATCCGTAAGGACTTTGGTACTCGTCCACAAGTTTTGGACATTCCATACCTGCTATCGATCCAGCTCGATTCGTTCGAAAAATTCATCGAACAGGATCCTGAGGGTCAATACGGTCTTGAAGCTGCTTTCCGTTCTGTATTCCCGATTCAGAGCTACAACGGCAACTCTGAGCTGCAATACGTTAGCTACCGTCTTGGTGAGCCAGTATTTGATGTTAAAGAATGTCAAATCCGCGGCGTAACGTACTCAAAGCCACTACGCGTAAAACTACGTCTAGTTATTTTTGATAAAGACGCGCCAGCAGGCACCGTTAAAGACATCAAAGAACAAGAAGTCTACATGGGCGAAATTCCGCTTATGACAGACAATGGTACCTTTGTAATCAATGGTACTGAACGAGTTATCGTATCCCAGCTTCATAGAAGCCCTGGCGTATTCTTCGACAGCGATAAGGGTAAGACTCACTCTTCAGGTAAAGTTCTGTATAACGCACGTGTTATTCCTTACCGTGGTTCATGGCTTGATTTCGAGTTTGATCCTAAGGATAACCTATACGTACGTATCGACCGCCGTCGTAAGCTACCAGCATCTATCATTCTTCGCGCACTAGGTAAGACGACAGAAGAGATTCTGGACATCTTCTTTGAGAAGGTGAACTTCGAAGTTAAAGATCAAACTCTACTTATGGAGCTTGTTCCTGATCGTCTACGTGGTGAAACTGCGTCATTCGATATCGAAGCTAACGGCAAGACTTACGTTGAAACAGGTCGTCGTGTAACTGCACGCCATATCCGTCAGCTTGAAAAAGATGGCGTTGAGCATATCGAAGTACCAGTTGAGTACATCGTAGGCAAAGTTGCATCGCAAGATTACATCAACGAAGCGACTGGCGAGATCATTGTTGGTGCAAACCAAGAAATCAGCCTTGAAGCGCTAGCTAACCTTTCTCAGGCAGGCCACAAAGCTCTACAGACGTTATTTACTAACGATCTAGACCACGGTCCGTTCATGTCAGAAACACTACGCATCGACAGCACTGTTGATCGTATTTCTGCACTGGTAGAAATCTACCGCATGATGCGCCCGGGCGAGCCGCCAACGAAAGAAGCTGCTGAATCACTATTCGAAAGCCTATTCTTCTCTGAAGAGCGTTACGATCTATCGACTGTTGGTCGTATGAAGTTCAACAGCTCTATCGAACGTGAAGATGCTCAAGAGCAAGGCACTCTTGACGAAACTGATATCGTTGAAGTGATGAAGAAGCTAATCGCTATCCGTAACGGCATCGGTGAAGTGGACGATATCGACCACCTAGGTAACCGTCGTATCCGCAGCGTTGGCGAAATGGCAGAAAACCAATTCCGCGTTGGTCTAGTACGTGTTGAACGTGCTGTTAAAGAACGTCTAAGCCTTGGTGACCTTGATGCAATCATGCCTCAAGATCTTATCAACGCTAAGCCGATCTCTGCTGCGGTTAAAGAATTCTTTGGCTCTTCACAGCTTTCACAGTTCATGGACCAAAACAACCCGTTATCAGAAGTAACGCACAAGCGTCGTATTTCTGCATTGGGTCCTGGCGGTCTAACTCGTGAACGCGCTGGCTTCGAAGTTCGAGACGTACACGTAACTCACTACGGCCGTCTATGTCCTATCGAAACGCCGGAAGGTCCAAACATCGGTCTGATCAACTCTCTATCTGCGTTTGCACGTTGTAACGAGTACGGTTTCCTAGAGACGCCATACCGTCGTGTTGTAGATGGCGTAGTAACAGACGAAGTAGATTACCTATCTGCTATTCAGGAAGGTCAGTACGTTATCGCTCAGGCGAACACTGTTCTTACTGAAGAAGGCACATTCTCTGAAGAGCTAATCACTGCTCGTCAGAAAGGTGAATCTGGCCTACACCCACGCGAACATGTTGACTACATGGACGTTGCAACTAACCAGGTTGTATCTATCGCTGCATCGCTTATCCCGTTCCTAGAACACGATGATGCGAACCGTGCATTGATGGGTGCCAACATGCAACGTCAGGCAGTTCCAACACTTAAGGCTGATAAGCCTCTAGTTGGTACTGGTATCGAGCGTAACATCGCCGTTGACTCTGGTGTTACAGCAGTATCGAAACGTGGTGGTGTAATCCAGTCTGTAGATGCTTCTCGTATCGTTGTTAAAGTTAACGAAGACGAGCTGATCCCTGGTGAAGCAGGTATCGATATCTACAACCTAACTAAATACACTCGTTCGAACCAAAACACGTGTATCAACCAGCGTCCATGTGTGATGCCGGGTGAACCAGTAGCACGTGGCGACGTTCTTGCTGATGGTCCTTCAACAGACCTTGGTGAGCTAGCGCTTGGTCAGAACATGCGTATCGCATTCATGCCTTGGAACGGTTACAACTTCGAAGACTCGATCTTAGTATCTGAGCGCGTAGTTCAAGAGGACCGTTTCACGACTATCCACATTCAAGAGCTATCTTGTGTGGCGCGTGATACTAAGCTTGGTGCTGAAGAAATCACTGCTGACATTCCAAACGTAGGTGAGTCTGCTCTGTCTAAACTAGACGAGTCAGGTATCGTTTACATCGGTGCGGAAGTGAAAGGCGGTGACATCCTTGTAGGTAAAGTAACGCCTAAAGGTGAAACTCAGCTAACACCAGAAGAGAAGCTACTACGTGCTATCTTCGGTGAGAAAGCGTCAGACGTTAAAGATACGTCTCTACGCGTACCAAACTCTGTATCAGGTACGATCATCGACGTTCAAGTATTTACTCGTGACGGTGTTGAAAAAGACAAACGTGCACTTGAAATTGAACAGATGCAGCTGAAAGAAGCGAAGAAAGACCTAACTGAAGAATTCCAGATTCTTGAGGGTGGCCTTCTAAACCGTGTTAAAGCTGTACTAATCGACGGTGGTTACACTGAAGCGAAACTAGACTCTATCGATCGTAAGAAGTGGCTAGAGCTAACGCTTGAAGACGATGCACAACAATCACAGCTTGAGCAACTTGCTGAGCAGTGGGATGAGCTAAAAGCTGACTTCGATAAGAAGTTTGAAACTAAGCGTCGTAAGATCACACAAGGTGATGATCTAGCACCTGGCGTACTGAAGATCGTTAAGGTTTACCTAGCGGTTAAACGTCGTATCCAGCCTGGTGATAAGATGGCGGGTCGTCACGGTAACAAGGGTGTAATCTCTAAGATCAACCCTGTTGAAGACATGCCTTACGATGAGAAAGGTCAGCCGGTTGACATCGTACTAAACCCACTGGGTGTACCATCGCGTATGAACATCGGTCAGATCCTAGAAGTACACTTAGGTCTGGCAGCGAAAGGTATCGGTGACAAGATCAACCAAATGGTGAAAGAGCAGCAAGAGCTAGCTAAGTTCCGTGACTTCCTACAGAAGGTTTACGATCTTGGTGAAACTCGTCAGAAAGTAGACATCGCGTCTCTATCTGATGACGAAGTTCGTACGCTGATCAAGAACCTACGTGGTGGTCTACCGATCGCAACTCCAGTATTTGACGGTGCGAACGAATCTTCAATCAAAGAGCTTCTAAAACTAGGTGACCTACCAGAATCTGGTCAGCTAACGCTATTTGATGGTCGCACAGGTGATGCGTTTGAGCGTCCTGTAACTGTTGGTTACATGTACATGCTGAAACTGAACCACCTTGTTGATGACAAGATGCACGCTCGTTCAACTGGTTCGTACAGCCTAGTAACTCAGCAACCACTTGGTGGTAAAGCTCAGTTCGGTGGTCAGCGTTTCGGTGAGATGGAAGTATGGGCACTAGAAGCATACGGTGCTGCTTACACGCTTCAAGAAATGCTAACAGTTAAGTCGGATGACGTTAACGGCCGTACTAAGATGTATAAGAACATCGTAGATGGCAACCACAGCATGGAACCTGGCATGCCTGAATCGTTCAACGTATTGTTGAAAGAGATCCGCTCGCTAGGTATCAACATCGAGCTAGAAGACGAAGAGTAATCCTTTCTCTTTAGAGAATACGATTATTTGGTAGAAGGTGCTCACTTTTGCGGGTGAGCTCCTTTTAACTCCTTACAGGAGCTGATTGTGAAAGACTTATTAAACTTTCTAAAAGCGCAGCATAAGACCGAAGAATTTGATGCAATCAAAATCGGTCTATCTTCACCAGACATGATTCGTTCATGGTCTTTCGGTGAAGTTAAGAAACCTGAAACGATCAACTATCGTACGTTCAAGCCTGAGCGTGATGGTCTGTTCTGTGCGCGTATCTTTGGTCCAGTAAAAGACTACGAATGTCTTTGTGGCAAATATAAGCGTCTAAAACACCGTGGCGTTATCTGTGAGAAGTGTGGCGTTGAAGTTACACAAACTAAAGTTCGTCGTGACCGTATGGGACACATCGAGCTTGCTTCACCAGTTGCTCACATCTGGTTCCTAAAATCACTACCGTCTCGTATCGGTCTACTAATGGATATCCCTCTACGTGATATCGAACGTGTTCTTTACTTCGAAATGTACGTAGTAACTGAACCAGGTATGACTGATCTAGAAAAATCTCAGATGCTTACTGAAGAAGAGTATCTAGATCGTCTAGAAGAGTGGGGTGACGAGTTCACGGCTAAGATGGGTGCGGAAGCGATCAAAGACCTACTTGCGTCTATGGATCTGCCTGCTGAAATCGAAGAGATGCGTGAAGAGCTTCAGTCTACTAACTCAGAGACTAAGCGTAAGAAGATCACTAAGCGTCTTAAGCTAGTTGAAGCGTTCGTTCAATCTGGTAACAACCCAGAGTGGATGATCCTAACTGTGCTTCCGGTACTTCCGCCAGATCTACGTCCTCTAGTACCACTAGACGGCGGTCGCTTCGCGACGTCTGATCTGAACGACCTATACCGTCGCGTAATCAACCGTAACAACCGTTTGAAGCGTCTTCTAGAGCTAGCTGCTCCGGACATCATCGTACGTAACGAAAAACGTATGCTGCAAGAGTCTGTTGATGCACTTCTAGATAACGGTCGTCGTGGTCGTGCGATCACTGGTTCGAACAAGCGTCCTCTGAAATCTCTTGCTGATATGATCAAGGGTAAACAAGGTCGTTTCCGTCAGAACCTTCTAGGTAAGCGTGTAGACTACTCTGGCCGTTCTGTAATCACAGTAGGTCCATACCTTCGTCTGCACCAGTGTGGTCTTCCTAAGAAGATGGCACTTGAGCTGTTTAAACCATTTATCTACAGCAAGCTAGAGACTCGTGGTCTTGCGACTACAATCAAAGCAGCTAAGAAGATGGTAGAGCGCGAAGAAGCGATCGTTTGGGATATCCTAGACGAAGTAATCCGCGAACACCCAGTACTATTGAACCGTGCACCTACACTTCACCGTCTAGGTATCCAGGCGTTCGAACCAGTACTAATCGAAGGTAAAGCGATTCAGCTTCACCCACTAGTATGTGCGGCATACAACGCCGACTTCGATGGTGACCAAATGGCGGTTCACGTGCCTCTAACTCTAGAAGCACAGCTTGAAGCTCGTACTCTGATGATGTCGACAAACAACATTCTGTCGCCAGCGTCAGGTGATCCGATCATCGTACCTTCTCAGGACGTTGTATTGGGTCTTTACTACATGACTCGTGACAAGATCAACGTGAAAGGCGAAGGTATGTACCTTGCTAGCCCAGCTGAGGCTGAGAAGGCATACCGCACTAAGACTGCTGAGCTACACGCTCGCGTTAAAGTTCGTATCACTGAGACTGTTAAAGACGAAGATGGTAATAGCACTACTGAGACTAAGATGGTTGATACAACTATCGGTCGTGCAATGCTATGGCAAATCGTACCGGAAGGTCTACCGTACAGCATCGTTAACCAAAAGTTAGGTAAGAAGCAAATTTCTAACCTACTTAACGAAGCGTACCGTAAGCTAGGTCTTAAAGACACGGTAATCTTTGCTGACCAAATCATGTACACAGGTTTCGCTTACGCAGCACTTTCTGGTGTATCTGTTGGTATCGACGATATGGTTGTACCTGCAGCTAAGTACACTGAGATCGAAGAAGCGGAAGCAGAAGTTCGCGAAATTCAAGAACAGTACCAATCTGGTCTTGTAACTGCGGGTGAGCGCTACAACAAAGTGATCGATATTTGGGCATCGACCAACGATCGCGTAGCGAAAGCGATGATGGAAAACCTTTCATCTGAAACGGTAATCAACCGTGAAGGTGAAGAGGAACAACAAGAGTCATTCAACAGCATCTACATGATGGCCGACTCGGGCGCACGTGGTTCTGCGGCTCAGATTCGTCAGCTAGCAGGTATGCGTGGTCTGATGGCTCGTCCAGATGGTTCAATCATCGAAACGCCTATCACTGCGAACTTTAAAGAAGGTCTAAACGTACTTCAGTACTTTATCTCAACGCACGGTGCTCGTAAGGGTCTTGCGGATACAGCACTGAAAACAGCGAACTCGGGTTACCTAACTCGTCGTCTAGTAGACGTTGCTCAAGACGTTGTAGTACACGAACATGACTGTGGCACACACGAAGGTGTTAACATGATGCCACACATCGAAGGTGGTGACGTTAAAGTTGCACTTTCTGAGCTAGCTCTAGGTCGTGTAGTTGCTGAAGATGTTCTTAAGCCAGGTACTGAAGAAGTTCTGATTCCACGTAACACTCTAATTGATGAGAAGTGGTGTCAAATCATGGAAGAGAACTCAGTAGACAGCATGAAAGTGCGCTCTGTAGTTACCTGTGATGCGGACTTCGGTTGTTGTGCACAGTGTTACGGTCGTGACCTAGCACGTGGTCACCTAGTGAACCAAGGTGAAGCAGTAGGCGTTATCGCTGCTCAGTCTATCGGTGAACCGGGTACACAGCTTACGATGCGTACGTTCCACATCGGTGGTGCGGCATCTACTGCAGCAGCAGAGAACAGCATCCAAGCGAAAACAACAGGTACAGTTAAGCTACATAACGCTAAGTATGTAACGAACAAAGATGGCAAGCTTGTAATCACTTCTCGTGCATCTGAACTAACTATCATTGATGAGTTCGGCCGTACGAAAGAGAAACACAAACTGCCTTACGGTTCTCTACTGTCTAAAGGCGACAATGACTCAGTTGAAGCTGGTGATACAGTAGCTAACTGGGAAGCGCACACTATGCCAATCATCACTGAAGTGGCAGGTCGCATCCAGTTCGTTGACATGATCGACGGTGTAACAGTTTCTCGCCAAACAGATGACCTAACAGGTCTATCTTCAAGCGAAGTAACTGAAGCGGCAGCTCGCCCAGCAGCAGGTAAAGATATGCGTCCAGCTATCAAACTTGTTGATGAGCAAGGTAACGACGTAATGATCCCTGGTACTGAAATGCCAGCTCACTACTTCCTACCTGGTAAAGCTATCGTTAACATCGAAGACGGCGCTGAAGTAGGTGTGGGTGATACACTTTCACGTATCCCTCAGAAATCTGGCGGTAACAAAGATATCACCGGTGGTCTACCTCGCGTAGCTGACCTATTCGAAGCACGTAAGCCGAAAGAGCCTGCGATTCTTGCTGAGCACACAGGTACTGTGAGCTTCGGTAAAGAGACGAAAGGTAAACGTCGTCTAGTAATCACTCGTGAAGGCGGTGATGCTTACGAAGAGATGATTCCTAAGCACCGTCAGCTTAACGTATTCGAAGGCGAGAAGGTTGAACGTGGTGATGTGATTGCAGATGGTCCAGAAACTCCGCATGACATTCTACGTCTACGTGGTATCCACGCTGTGACTCAATACATCGCGAACGAAGTTCAAGAAGTATACCGTCTCCAAGGCGTTAAGATTAACGATAAGCACATTGAAACTATCGTTCGTCAGATGCTGCGTAAGTGTACAATCACACACGCTGGTGACTCTACAGAGTTCCTAGTGGGTGAGCAGGTTGAATACGCGAATGTTAAGATTGCTAACCGTCAGCTAGAAGCTGAAGGTAAAGAGCTTGTTCGCTTCGAACGTGACCTATTAGGTATCACTAAAGCGTCTCTAGCAACTGAATCGTTCATCTCTGCGGCATCGTTCCAGGAGACAACTCGCGTACTAACAGAAGCAGCAGTTTCTGGTAAGCGTGATGAGCTACGTGGTCTGAAAGAAAACGTAATTGTTGGTCGTCTAATCCCAGCAGGTACAGGTTTTGCTTACCACCAAGAGCGTCAAGCTAAGCGTGTAGAAGAGCAAGAAGGTCCTTCAGCTGAGCAAGCTACTGATAACCTTGCAGCACTGCTTAACGCAGGCTTCTCAGTTGACGAGTAATCGCTAGCTATGAAGTTATAAAAGGCACCTTCGGGTGCCTTTTTTGTTTTATGGAGAACTAGAACGGGCTTCGCCCTGCGAGAGTTTAGAACGCTTCGCTTCGAGATAGGACTTCGCCCTACGAGAATCTAGAACGGACTTCGTCCTTCGAGAGGTGCGCGTTATAGCTGCTGAGTTAGTCTCTGACACTGAGTTTTTTGTTAGGGACTTACGTCTAAAAGACAGAAAAAAGGTTGACGCTTTCACGTCAACCTTCCAAGATTTTCTCGCTTCTCGCTTCTCGCTTCTCGCTTCTCGCTTCTCGCTTCTCGCTTCTCGCTTCTCGCTTCTCGCTTCTCGCTTCTCGCTTCTCGCTTCTCGCTTCTCGCTTCTCGCTTCTCGCTTCTCGCTTCTCGGCTTATGCACCAGGCGGGATGGCTAAACTATCGGCAATCAGCTGAATTAGGTTATCTTCTACTTCAAAACGCACTTCAAGCAGTTCACCCACTTTTGACATATCCACTTCAAAATTAGGTAGCTCATCATCGGCACTTACTTTGACGTACTTGTCATTAAATTCTAGTAGAGGCTCAGTGGTCAGAACGATTTTCGCGTAGGCAGAATCGATCTCATCATTGGTTTTGAAGCCAGTGGCTTGCCACTTTTCCATCACCATATCGTAGATCTTGAAATGACCTTCGGAGATGTAGTCCACTACATGATCGCAGAATGAGCTGATTTCTTTAGGGGAAGGGAGTTCGACAACGTTCGCATGACCATTGACTGGTTGAAGAGAACCTAGCTTACAGTACTCGACGATAAGTGACTGACGGGTTTTTAGCCAGTGATCGATGACTTCGCTTGAGCCACCCCATTGTTCTTGTGTCTGTTTGAATCTATTTAGCATGACCATATCCTCATGATCGGGTCACTTCTTGGGTGACCATTAAGCTTAAAGCATTTGCAGAGATACAAGCTCTTGTCCTTACTAGAATTTATAGTCTCAAAATTGATGGACTACAAACTCTGGTATGAATTTAGATTGCCAGTAAAATAGACTGACTGCAAGTGAAGAGGGGGTGGAATGTTAAATAAAAGTGACACAAACCGTACGCAAAATTGTTATTGGTGCGTTGTATCAGGAAGTGATGTTTGGTTGGTTGATAATGCGATTCCTTTTGGTATCGCACAGGATTTTTCTCTGCCAACAAGCTCTGCCATAGAAATTGGTCGCTATAATAAAGCGCCAGTATTTTGGTTAAATGCAGCAGAGCTTGAGCCGGAAATTGAGCTTATTTCGCTGAGAGAGTGCCTTCATTTCCCTCAAGAACTATTCCTCTTACTCAGTAAGGCGGTGCAATACAGTCATATGACCCAGAGTCTGCGTTTTTGCCCGCTGTGTGGTGGCCGAAACCACCTCAATCATAATCAACTTGCGATGCAATGTGGTGATTGTCGAACATTGCATTATCCGCGCATATTCCCATGCATCATTGTTGCCGTACGTAAGCAGGGGCAAATATTATTGGCTCAACACCCAAGGCATCGAAACGGTATGTACACCGTGATTGCGGGTTTTGTTGAAGTGGGTGAGACATTGGAGCAGTGCGTTGCTCGTGAAGTGAAAGAGGAGACTGGGGTAAACGTGAAAAATATCGAGTACTTCGGCAGTCAGCCATGGGCATTCCCATCGAGCTTAATGATGGGGTTTGTCGCGGAATACGATTCCGGACAACTTAAACCCGATTATAGCGAACTCAGTGATGCGCGTTGGTTTGACTTTAACGCATTGCCTGATGTCGCGCCTAAGGGAACAATTGCCCGAGAATTGATCGAGCATACTTGTGGTAATTTTTGATTATATTGCTGAAAAATAAGTAAAAAAAACCCTCCAGAAGGAGGGGGTAAGTAAGATGTCGTTATGAGATGCCAAGCACTGAGTACTCGGTTTATAATTGTAGTTTTCGCTAGCAAACAGATTTTTAACACTGTTACTGGGTGGGTGCAAATTAAGCATTGATTTAAAAGTTAATAACTTGATCTAGGTTGCAAAGCACACAGCTTTTGAGAACCAAACAGTGTTAGAATAGCCGCAACAGAAACAAGCCTAATAATCGGAAAAACGGAATGACTGAATTAAAGAATGACCGCTATCTTCGTGCCTTGCTAAAAGAGCCAGTAGATTACACTCCAGTATGGATGATGCGTCAGGCAGGTCGATACCTTCCAGAATACAAAGCGACACGCGCAGAAGCGGGTGATTTCATGTCTTTGTGTAAGAATGCAGAACTTGCATCAGAAGTAACCCTCCAACCACTACGCCGTTTTCCTCTTGATGCCGCTATCCTATTTTCAGACATTCTGACTATCCCTGATGCAATGGGTCTAGAATTACGTTTTGCAGCCGGTGAAGGCCCTGTGTTTGATAAGCCAATCACATGTAAAGCGGACGTAGAAAAGATTGGTCTGCCAGATCCTGAAGGTGAGCTTCAGTACGTGATGAACGCTGTTCGTCAGATTCGCAAAGACCTTAATGGTGACGTACCACTGATTGGTTTCTCTGGTAGCCCTTGGACTCTTGCGACATACATGGTTGAAGGTGGCAGCTCGAAAGCGTTCACTAAGATCAAAAAGATGATGTATGCAGAGCCACAAACGCTACACCTACTGCTTGATAAGTTAGCAGACAGCGTGATCGAATACCTAAATGCACAGATCAAAGCGGGTGCGCAATCTGTCATGGTATTTGATACTTGGGGCGGTGTACTGACTCCACGTGACTACAACCTGTTCTCACTACAGTACATGCACAAAATCGTTGATGGTCTAATCCGTGAAAACGATGGTCGCCGCGTACCAGTAACACTGTTTACTAAGAATGGTGGTATGTGGTTAGAGCAGATCGCTGCGACAGGCTGTGACGCGGTTGGCCTTGACTGGACAATCAACATTCAAGACGCTGTGAAGCGTGTAGGCGATAAAGTGGCACTGCAAGGCAACATGGACCCATCAATGCTTTACGCTTCTCCTGAGCGTATTCGTCAAGAAGTCGCGACTATCCTTGAAGGCTTCGGTGATGCCGGGACAGGCCACGTATTCAACCTTGGCCATGGTATCCACTTGGATGTGCCGCCTGAAAATGCGGGCGTATTTGTTGAAGCGGTGCACGAGTTATCTAAGCCGTACCACAAATAACTAAGAAACACATGAAAGCGTCTGGTCTAATCAGGCGCTTTTTTGTTATTGGTTAATATACACAGTTACACAGTTACACAGTTACACAGTTTGGATTAATGGAATAGGGTTCGGGAAAGAATGAAAACACGCGATAAAATCGTGCTTGCAGCACTAGAGTTATTCAATGAGCACGGTGAGCGCAATATCACAACCAATCATATTGCAGCTCATATCGATATTAGCCCTGGTAACCTCTACTATCATTTCCGCAATAAGCAAGAGATTGTGCGCGAGATCTTTGCGCTCTATTCGAATGAGTTGCTAGAGCGTTTTACGCCAATTCAAGGCCAGCAAGAAAGCCTCGTACTCTTGAAGCATTATCTTGACTCTATCTTTACCCTGATGTGGAAATATCGCTTCTTCTACGCCAACCTGCCTGAGATCTTACAGCGTGACGAACAGCTGCATGAAGAATACATTCAAGTTCAAGAGAAGCTTCAAGCCAACTTGATCAACATTATGCGCGCGTTTGTCGATCTAGAGTTAGTTTCTGTTGAAGACAGTGAGATGAAGTCGCTGGTAACCACATTGCACTTAATCGCCTCTAGCTGGTTAGGTTATCAAGCAGCCATGTCACCACGTACTCAGATTACTGAGCAAGTGATTCATCAAGGCATGCTACAGATGATTTCAGTAGTGAAGCCAAAGGCAACCGCACAAGGTTTAGAGCAACTGCAGTTATTGGAAGATGGTGTCAAAGCTATCCATGCATAACAGGTGTGGATCCTAGTTATAACTAACTGAAATTGTTAAAACATGCAGAACCCATTAGAGTATTGAAAGATATTTTAATGGGTTTTCTTTTATGCATTTTGATGTTTTTAACGGTGATGCTGATGGCATTATCGCGCTGCTGCAACTTAGGCTTGCACAGCCAAAGCCTTCCACGCTGGTTACTGGCGTTAAACGTGATATTCAGCTCCTAGAGAAGCTATCTGTCAGCGCTGAGGATTCGGTCACGGTGCTTGATATCTCGATGGAGAAGAACAAAGCGGGCCTTGAAACGATATTGAGTGCAGGAGCTAAAGTTTTTTACGCCGATCACCATAAATCTGGTGATATTCCCCAGCATGAGAACTTAACGGCTCATATCGATTTGGATGCCAATACCTGTACCGCCTTGATCGTCGATGAGTTGCTCGCAGGGCGTTATCACACTTGGGCGATTACCGCTGCTTATGGCGACAACTTAATTGCCAAAGCGGATCAGTTAGCGAGTAGAGCAGGGCTCAATGCCGAGCAGCAAGCGCAGCTTAAAGAGCTCGGCACCTTGATTAACTACAACGGTTATGGCTCAAAGCTTGAAGACCTTCATTTTGACCCAGCGGTACTGTTTAAAGAGCTTTTGGCCTACGATGATCCTTTTGCTGTCATTACTGATCAAGGCTCGCCTTTTCATAATCTTCAATCTGCTTATCAGCAAGATATGGACAAAGCTCTGGCAATAGAACCTCAATATCACAGTGCTACCTTGGGGCTATTTGAATTGCCTAATGAAGCGTCATCACGCCGTATAAGTGGTGTCTACGGCAATCTACTCGCGAATCAGTCCCCAGACTCTGCGCACGCAGTATTAACGGAAAACAGTGATGGCACTTACACCGTTTCTTTGCGTGCGCCGCTGAACAATAAGCAAGGGGCAGGGGATATCTGCTCGCAATTCCCATCTGGTGGAGGTCGAGCTGCAGCTGCTGGCATTAACGCCCTGCCGAAAGAGCAGCTAACTGCGTTCATTGATGCGGTCGAAAAGCACTATCGTAGCGAAGCTTAAAAAATAAGGCGTCTTTTCGAAAGGAAAAGACGCCTTATTTGTATCTGCTTAGCTGATTATCGCGTTAACCAGCTTTTCGGGTTTTGCGGTTTACTGTTACGGCGAATCTCAAAATAGAGTGACGCTTGCGATTGTCCACCTGTGTCTCCGGCAAGGGCGATTGTCTCGCCTTTTGTCACCTTATCGCCTTCTTTCTTCAATAGGCTCTGGTTAAAGCCGTACAGAGTCATATCGCCTTTACCATGGTCAAGTAGTACCACTAAACCGTAGCCACGCAAGTAGTCGGCAAATACAACTGTACCTGAATAGACCGCTTTAACTGACTGGCCATAGTTAGCATCGATAACGACACCTTTCCAATTGATTTGACCTGTTTGGCGTGAGCCGTAGTTATGCAGTACACGCCCTTTAACTGGCCAAGGAAGCTTGCCTTTCTGACGAGCAATACCGTCCATCGGTACGGCATTACGTTTCGCTGCCTTGGCAATTTCTGCTTTTAAGCGGGTTTCGTTGCGTTGTAGTTCAGACAGGTACACTTTGTCGTTAGAGATGCTCTTACGAATTTTAGATACCGTCCCTTTACGTTGAGACTGTGTTTTAGCTAACTGATCGCGTTTTTGAGTCTGCTGTTTCAACAAGCTAGTCAGCTGTTCTTTTTCAAGCTTAAGCTGCTCTTGGCCGTCATCTAACTCTCTGACGGTTGCTTCAAGTTCACTGATGGTCTCGGCTCTGGCTTTAGCTAGGTGCTGAAAATACTGACTAATCCGGTCTTCTTCGACACCTTGATTGAGAATATTCGATGAACTCTTAGCTCGCTGGGTAACGTAGTAGGTTTGAATTAGCTCTGCTAGCTTGTCGCTTTGCTGCTTTTTTTGACCCAGTAACTGATCAACCTTTTTGTCTAAGTTGGCGATATTAGCATTGGTGGTCGCCAGCGAAGCCTTGGTCTGTTTGATTTCTCGTTCAAGACGGTTGATGGTGGTCTCTTGGCTTTTTAGCGACTTCTGTAAAGTATCGAGCTTCTGTTGCTGACTGGACAGTGATTGCTTTTGACGAGAGATTTCACCACTGACACCTTTGAGCTCAGCGTTGCTTGCCGCATAGCTAGGGGAAAGTGAGTTGGCAGAAAGTATCAACCCGAGCGCAAACCAAGACTTGCGAGAGAGAAGTGTCCTGAATGGGGTGATTGCCATTGTTCAAATTTGTCCTAACTATTTGAGAGATAGCCAGTATACCCAAACCTTTTGATTGGAAGAAAGGAGAATGTCAAAAGTTGCTGGTGACGCAAAATGAAAATGAAAAGGCCCAAGCATTGCTCGGGCCTTGAGAATTGTGATGCAACTGAGTTAATTACTTAACTAGTACTTCACCCGTCATTTCAGCTGGGATTTCTAGACCAGTTAGAGACAGCATAGTTGGTGCTAGGTCAGACAGTTTACCGCCCTCTTTGAACTCAACTTCTTTGTCACCAACGTAGATTAGAGGTACTGGTAGATTAGTGTGAGCAGTGTGAGTGCCACCTGTTTCTGGGTCTACCATCATCTCTGCGTTACCGTGGTCAGCAGTGATCAGCATTTGACCACCCACTTCTTCGATTGCCGCAACAATTTTAGCTACACAACCGTCGATTGCTTCGATAGCTTGCTCAGCTGCTTCGTAAACGCCAGTGTGACCAACCATATCTGGGTTAGGGTAGTTACAGATGATCGTGTCGTATTTGCCAGACTTGATTGCAGCAACCATTTTCTCAGTTAGCTCTTCAGAGCTCATCTCTGGCTGTAGGTCGTAAGTTGCTACTTTTGGTGAAGCAACAAGTTGACGCTCTTCGCCTTCAAATTCGTTCTCAACACCACCGTTGAAGAAGAAAGTTACATGTGCGTATTTCTCAGTTTCAGAGATACGTAGCTGAGTTTGACCTTGCTTAGATAGCCACTCACCGTATGTGTTCTCTAGAGATGCTGGTGGGAATGCGATTGCTAGCGGGATGTCAGCTGCGTATTGCGTTAGCATCACGAAGTTGATCGCTGGGAATACAGCGCGCTCGAAGCCGTCGAATGCAGGTACGAAAGTACGTGTGATTTGACGAGCACGGTCAGCACGGTAGTTCATGAAAATCACTGCATCGCCGTCTGCGATTACTGCATCTTCTTGACCTTCTGCTTTGATCGCCGTCGCTTTAACGAACTCATCGTTCTCGTCACGAGCGTATGCTGCTTTAAGGCCCGCTACTGCTGTATCGAAAGTGAATTCAGCTTTAGCTTGAGTTAGAAGATCGTAAGCAACTTGAACGCGATCCCAGTTGTTGTCACGGTCCATTGCGTAGTAACGGCCGACTAGAGAAGCCACACGGCCTTTGCCTAGTGTCGCGAATAGGTCCTGGAAGCGCTGTAGAGAGTTCTCTGCGCTACGCGGTGGCGTGTCACGACCGTCTAGGAAGCAGTGTAGGTAAATCTTCTCTGCGCCACGAGCTGCTGCCATTTCAACGGCTGCGTAGATGTGGTCTTCGTGAGAGTGTACGCCACCTGGAGACATAAGACCCATGATGTGTACTGCTTTGTCTGCTTTTACTGCAGAGTCAATAGCTTCTACTAGAGCTGGAGTTTCAGTGAACTCACCGTCTGCGATAGATTTAGTGATACGAGTAAGATCTTGGTATACAACACGGCCAGCGCCAATGTTAGTGTGGCCAACTTCTGAGTTACCCATTTGACCATCAGGTAGGCCAACATCCATGCCAGAAGCAGAGATTAGAGTGTTTGGCTTGTTAGCAAACAGGCTATCAAGGAATGGAGTTTTTGCGTTCGCGATTGCGTTGCTTGCTGTATCTTCACGGTGTCCGTAACCGTCAAGAATAACTAGAGCCATAGGCTTCTTAGCTGTCATAGTGATGACCTCGTCAAATTTCAAAGTAACTTTGGAAACTAAATTAGCGTAATTTTACTACACTTTTTAACCAAAACTGTAGGTTAAGATCAAATATTGTTTGTGAAATATTGTTGTTATCTTTCACCTTACAAAGAGTGTGTGCAACGCCAAGCTGTTAATTTGGACCTTTTTTCTTGCTCTATTCTCTCGCATAAGACAGAAAAATAAAGCGGGAATTGCCGATTGCTGCGATAGGTTAAGAGACCAAAATACTGGTCCCGACGACGGCGACAATAGCGCCAATCCAAGCAAAGCGGTTAGGTCGTTTTCCGGAATAAATCCATAGTATAGGCAATAGCATGATAGGTGTTGTCGAAGAGAGTAAAGCAACCATACCGACGTTACCTTCTTGCAGCGCATACAGAATCAATGTCATGCCTACCGCCATGGCTAAAAAGCCGTTGAGAGCGGTAATCGAAAATATTTTGATGTTCATTGGCTGAGTTGCACGCGCCAGTTTTGCTCCAGTGAAGAAAAACAAGCAGTGAGCGGCAAAGGCCGTCATCATCCGTATCGCTGACGCAGCCACTGGGTCGATATTGGTTTGCATAATTGGCTTAGCGATGATGCCACCTAACGCTTGGCAAAGCGCAGCCAGTAAACCTAAACCGATTCCGACCCAGACTTTACCTTTAACAGCTTCTAGCTGATTGTTAGTTTGCCCGCGGCGGCCAAAGAAAATGGCTGTTAACACGCCAGAGAAGACCAGCAGTGACCCCAGTAACTCCATAGAAGTCATGGTTTCACTAAACAGAAAGTAACCAAGTACGGCTGAGAAAACAGCGTGACAAGAGAAGAGTAAACCCGCTTGCCTTGGCCCCATACGGTTGAGGCAAGCAAACAGAGCGGTATCACCAATAAAAATACCGATGACGCCTGATAGCATCATGGCTGAAATAGCGCTCATTTCAACACTGCTCCAGCCGCCAGTGTAGACAGCCATAGAGCCTAAAATGAGCGAGGTGCAGCCCATACGCCAACGGCTATAGGCAAAGGTTCCTAAATGTTGGGCAGGCAAGACGGAAAGTATGCTTGCTATTGCCCAAAGAAATGCTGCAGCAAGTGCCAGCCATTCATAACCCATCGACACGTTATCCTTGTGAGTGTGGAATAATCCAGGCTGACAATATGCATTAAATGTTGACTAAAACAAAGCTATACCTTGAAGCGAGTGACCTCCATGCGCATGCTCTCCGCTGACTCACGCATACTATCTGCGCTGTCGCTACTTTGTTGTGCTTGCCCAGCGAGTACGTCGGAAGCATCCTTGATGCCTTGGGTGTTACGGCTGATATCCTCACTCACGGCACGTTGCTCTTCCGCGGCACTAGCAATTTGCAGCGCCATGTCGTTAATCTTATCGATCGCATCGGTAATGTCGGTCAAACTTTGCGCCGCCTGCTGGGCGTAGTCGACACTGGTATCAGCTAACGTAGTACTCGTCTTCATACTATTTACCGCAAGCTTAGTATTGTTTTGCAGCGTTTCGATCATGTGACGAATTTCTTCGGTTGAACCGTGAGTACGCTGACTGAGTACGCGCACTTCATCGGCCACTACGGCAAAGCCACGTCCTTGTTCCCCTGCACGCGCGGCCTCAATGGCGGCATTCAGTGCTAACAAGTTGGTTTGTTCAGCAATTTCTTGAATGGTCGAGAGGATCTGATTGATGCTTTGAGTGTTGTGTTCAAGTTCAGAAATAACGCTAGAGGCTGCGGTGACCTGCTCTGCTAGTTCAACAATTGATTCGCGGTTTTTCTGAATGACTTTTTGACCGTCTTGGCAAGCATTAGACGAAGTCTGAGAAGCATCGGCTGTCATTTCAGCGTGACTTGCTACCTCTGCGGCGGTTGCAGACATTTCATGGATTGCCGTAGCAATTTGGTTCACGTCATTCTGCTGAGCTTCCACTTGTTGCGCTGACTGCATCGATAGGGCGTTCGCTTGACTTGCTTGCTTTACTAACTGCTCACTGTGATTGATAATATCAGCAAGCATGCGCTGCATCTGGCTGAGGAACTGGTTAACGTGTTCAGCCACCTCACCAATTTCGTCATGGCGTTTAATCTCAATTCGCTGGGTTAGATCGCCTTCACCTTTTGCCAGCTGTGAAAGTGAAGATGACAAATCTTGCAGCGGTTTTAGCAGCTTAGTAATGGTGTAGGTGCTGAATGCCGCAATGATTAGGTACAACACTAGAGAGGCAATAGCGGTGAACTGAATTTGCTTACTCACTGAAGCAAATGCCAGTTCTTTATCCACCACAACGCCCAACGACCAATCTGTTGAAGGGACATTGGTAACGTAAATAAGTTTGTCACCTTGCTCAGGCCAACTGATTGTCGAAATTGATGAGTTGCGGACAAGATCTTGAACTTGGGTCGCAGAGAGTTGAGGGTTTAACTTGGTTAATGGTTGCTGGCTTAGCGATTCATCTTGGTAAGCGACGATGTTATTATTGCCGTCGACAAGGAAGGTAAAACCGTCGTTATCTAAAGTGACATTTAGAACTTCATTGATGATATTGGTGACAGTAAGGTCAGCGGCGAGAACACCGTTTTTGTCGCCCGAAAAGGCTTTGGCGAAACTGACGACGATGCTGCCATCGAAGTCTTGGTACGGCTCTGTAATGATCAATCCAGATGCGTTCATCGCATCTTGATACCAAGGACGGGTTCGAGGGTCATAGTCAGCAGGCCAATCTTCGCTTTTATCACCATAGGCAATTGAACCATCGTCAAACCCTGCGTATACCGACAGAAAATCCCCTGCTCGTTTGGTAAGCAGCAATTCTCGATCAGAGTTGTTCGATTCAATGATAGGCTTTTCATTGGCCAGCATCATATCGCTACGAATCGCCAGCCAATCGCTGATATAGCGTGATGTGGAGTGGCTAATATTGGCCATTTCGCTATTGAGTGTAGAGGTGGTTTCTTGCTGCAGTTGATTGACAGAGATCCAAGCTTGCACGCCACTGACGATAGCAATGACTACGGCAATAGCGATTTGCATTTTTAGTTTTATTGTATTTCTCATTGCCTTTCCTTATTTTTCAGACAACAGGACGAGAAGAATAGAGCCCATCACCACTGCCTCACACCAATGAAAAGGGGCATTGATGGTGATATCGGCACAATGTTATAGATGGTGGGAATGTAGATTGTTGATCTATATGCTGCTTTTAATAAAACCCCTTCACAGACGTAAAAATCTGTGACCTCTAGCCCAGCACGCTAGAGGTCGATCTAATTTGTTTATCAGGTGAGTATTAAGCTAGCGGCATAAACAATAACTAGTCCTATCACACCGATGATAACTCCGGTTTTTGCCATGTCTTTACTTTCAATTAAGCCAGTTGAGTAGGCCAGTGAGTTAGGCGGGGTGGATACCGGTAGGATCATGCCAAGTGACGCTGAGAAGGCCACGACCACGAGTAAACCCTGCAGTCCGCCAACTGTGGCAAGACTTTCCATTGAAGCACCGATCGCGGCAGCAATTGGCATCAACAAGTTAGCGGTGGCCGTGTTTGACATAAAGTTCGCCATCAGCCAGCAGACAATCGAAAGGGTAAATATTACCGCGATCGGAGAGAGGGATTCATAGTCGATCGCATGAGCAAGTGCTGAAGCGAGTCCGGTTTTATCTAAACCAATACCAATTGCAATACCGCCGGCAACCAGCCATAGAACGTCCCAGTTAATCAGTTTGAGCTCCGCTTTACCCATAATTCCGGTTAGCGTAAAGACCGCTAGTGGGAGGATAGATACGACGTAGGTGTTCATTCCGTGAAGTTTGGTCGTCATCCACAGCAAGATAGTTGAGGCAAAGGTCGCATAGACGACGATAGCACGCCAATTTCTTTGAAATTTACCCTCCAGTTTCAGTTTCATCTCTTTCTGTGCGGATGGAAAGAGCTTTTGTAGTAAGAACCAAGCGATAGTGAGCTGAATAATGACGAACGGTAAACCCATCATCATCCAGCTGAGAAAATCGATACTGTTCTCACCGGTTAAATACTGAAGGGCAATGGCGTTGGGTGGCGTACCAATTGGAGTCGCGATACCGCCGGTGTTGGCCGCAATAGGAATACACAACACTAGCGCTTTGATGCCGAGATCGCCCTTTGGTGCTGAAGCAACAATTGGACCTAGTAGTGCCAACATCATTACGGTTGTGGCGGTATTAGACATAAACATTGAGAACACTGCAGTGATCAGCATTAAGCCAAGCATGATGAATCTAGGCTGGTGGCCAAATGGTTTGAGTAATACTCGCGCAAGGTTATTGTCCAACTCATATTTGGAGGCTGAAATGGCCAGCGCAAAACCACCCATAAACAGGATGATAATGGGAGAAGAGAAGGCACTAAAAATATCGGTGTATTTCATCAACTCGCCAAGGTCATGGCCGGCAGGTGGTGTTCGAAACAGGTGCAGCCCTTTATCTGAGATCATGACCAGTTCTAGGGCGATGATCAAAATTGAGGTAGCAAAAACCGGGACAGGCTCTAATACCCACAGTAGAGCGGCGAGGAGGAAGATTGCCAATAATCGATGCTGAATGAGAGTCAGATCATCGATTGGGATCCAGTCAATTGGCATAAACAGCACGACCATTGGCAAGCCGAAGCTAATCAGTAGCTTAACTATTACCCCAAGATCTATCTTTGGCATATCAACCTCAATTTCAACGTTTGAGGCTATAGCTTAATTTACAACAAAATGAGTGTCTTAGACCGAGTCTGGAGTTTTAATAAACAGTTAAAATTGTTGCAGTGAGTTTGTTTTGGGTCAAAAAAAGCCCCGACGAATCGAGGCTTATACAGAGGGATTGGATATTAAGCTTGTTCTGATTCCGCTTGTGCTGTATGTGCGTACGGCGTGCCCATCACAGTCGATTGACCATTTTGCATTGTCTCATCAAAGGTAATTGCACCTTTAGCGAATAGGTTGATTACGGTAGAGCCAAGCTTGAAGCGGCCCATCTCTTCACCTTTTTTCAGGATCACGGCTTTGTCACCTTCCGCAGGGTAGTCCCACTTGTACACTGAGTTGCCACGTGGTGGTGTTACTGTGCCTGCCCATACTTGCTCGATACTACCAACAATAGTTGCACCCACAAGAACTTGTGCCATTGGGCCAAACTCGGTATCAAAAATACATACGACACGCTCATTACGTGCAAATAGGTTAGGCACATTTTCTGCCGTCAGTGGGTTTACTGAGAATAGATCGCCCGGTACATAAATCATCTGACGCAGTGTACCGTCGCATGGCATGTGAACGCGGTGGTAATCACGTGGTGACAAGTATAGGGTAGCGAATTCACCGTCAGCGAACTCTTCGGCAAGTGCAGCATCACCGCCCAGTAGCTCTTGAGCTGTGAAATCGTGGCCTTTAGCTTGGATAAGCTTGCCGTCCGTAATTGGACCAAACTGGCTAACGCAAGCGTCAGCTGGGTGGGTGATTACGCTTTCTTCTTCAGTAATTGGACGCGCGCCTTCTTTTAGCTCACGTACAAAGAACTCGTTAAACGTCTTGAAATGTTTTGGATCTGAATGCAGTGCTTCATCCATATTGACGTTGTATTGTTTGATGAACCAGCGAATGATTGCTGTTGTTAGACCGCCAGCTTTTGCAGAAGCGAGCTTACCCACTAAGCGGGTTAGCCCATGCTGTGGGATCCAATATTGCAGTCCAACTTTAATCTTATCCATGGTGTTCAATTCCAATGCTATTTTCATGATTGACTATATTCTGGGCGCGAGATGTTACTCAAATTGTGCCCAAAAGTCAGTAGTTACTAGGGTCTGTTGACCTTTTGCGGTTAAATTTTGTTCGAGATAAAAGCGTTTTAGTCGCGGCGAGAGGTTTGTCGCCTAGCCATTCTAAGCAAAACACCTCTCAACAAAGAGTAAAACGCTTTTAGCCGAACCCTTCGGGCAGCGTTTGTGGCTCCTTTCTGCTGCGTTATCGGCTTATCAGGTAGAGCTACTACAATTCAAAGCCTCTGCCTTGCATAAAGAACCCACAAACCGCTGCAAAAATCAGCTCAAAAGGTCAACAGACCCTAAAGTTTGCTTGCAAATTTGCTGCTACAAATCTGCTTTTTTGCTGCGGGAGTATTGGCGATTGGCTTTCACTTCCGCCATGCTCTCTAGAATACGGTGATAGTTTGCGAAGCGGATCTCGTTGATCTCTCCGTCCTCTACCGCTTGGCGTAGTACACAGCCCGGGTCGTCATTGTGTTTACAATCACGGAACTTACAGCCGCCAAGGAAAGGTCGAAACTCGACAAACGCTTTGGTCACTTCTTCTGCTTCTAAGTGCCACAAACCAAACTCGCGCACTCCTGGTGAGTCAATCAGATCACCACCTGTTGGGATATGATAAAGACGTGAAGCGGTTGTGGTATGTTGACCAAGGCCTGAGTTTTCAGAAACCTCGCCTTCTTCAACGTTGAACTGTGGCATCAACGCGTTAACTAAGCTCGATTTACCCACCCCTGATTGACCAACGAAAATATTGATACGATCTTTAAGCTCTGCTTCAAGCTCAGCAATACCTTCACCAGTCTGCTTACTGACGAATAACACTTTATAACCAATACGCTCGTACTCTTTAAGCCACTCACGGTACTGTGTTAATTGCTCTGGTTCGAGTAGATCGATTTTGTTCAACATTAGGATAGGTGCGATGTTGAGGGTTTCTGAAGCAACCAAGTAGCGATCAATAATATTGAGCGATAATTCTGGCAGCACTGAGGAGACAATGATCATTTGATCAACGTTCGCAGCGACAGGTTTTAAACCGTCGTAGTAGTCAGGACGAGTTAGAATTGAAGTGCGAGGCTCAACAGCTTCAACAACACCACTGATGCCTTCCATTGATTCTAGTCCTGGGCGCCAAATTACTTTATCGCCAGAAACGAGAGTCTCAATACCACGACGAAGGTTACAGCGCTGGACTTCACCAGTTTCGCTGTCTTCGATATCAGCGTGCTGTCCAAAGCGGGTGATAACCAGGCCGGTTTTACTGCTACCTAGCATGGACTCATCCCATTGAACGGAATCTTCTTGCTTAAGTTTGCGCTTCTGGTTGTGACGAACTCGTCTCACCTGACCTTTGGTTAGCTTTTTCTTTTTAGCCACGTTTCTCTACTTCAGTTCATTAATTTATCGAGTGATACCAGCAAGAAGGTGAGCAGCTCACGCTATCTTGGGGATCGGAATTTGGGTATAGTACCTCTTTTATCATAAAACCAATAGGCAACGATTTATGTCCTTTAGTGATCAAAATTTAATTTGGATTGATTTGGAGATGACGGGACTTGACCCTGAAACTCACAAAGTGATCGAAATTGCTACCATTGTCACGGATAGTGAATTGAATATTTTAGCTGAAGGACCAGTACTTGCCATTCATCAGCCAGAAGAAGAACTACAAAAAATGGATGAGTGGTGTACCACAACTCATACTGGTAGTGGTTTGGTCAAGCGCGTACAAGAAAGCAAAATTGATGAACAAGAAGCGGTTCGTCAAACCATCGAGTTTCTAAAGAAATGGGTCCCTAAAGGTAAGTCACCGATTTGTGGTAACAGCGTTGGTCAAGATCGTCGTTTCTTGTACAAACATATGGCTGAGTTGGAAGAGTATTTCCACTACCGTTATATCGATGTGAGCACTTTGAAAGAGCTAACACGCCGTTGGAAACCAGAAGTACTGGATGGGTTTAGCAAGACGGGTAGCCACCTAGCCCTAGATGATATTCGCGAGTCGATTGCAGAGCTGCAATATTATCGCAAAACGATTATCTCAATCTAATCATTAAAACCAGCACTCGATGCTGGTTTTTTTCTGCTCTTTTATGGGACCGGTAAAAAGACAAATTGCGCCACACCATGTGCAACTTTAGTGATGCCGCGGTTGGTTTTGTCCGCCACAATCAGCGCCATCATATCTTGGATCATCACCATCTTAGTAAATAAACGGTCGAAGCTAATATCACCGCCATTTTCTGTCGTTTGATTGGTATAGATGAATGGGTTGCCGTTGTCATCTTTGCGGTGATAGAGTCGCCAAACAAATATCTCGATGTTTCTTGCGCTGTTATACAGAGATTGTTCATCCAAAGAATCGAGAATAAAAAATTCTTGCTGGTGGTTATAAGAGCGCCTTAGCATCTCCGATAGACCAACAGTTGCAGCAAACACGCGATCGCCCTCGAAGCTCTCATCAAAACTCAGTAATATCGCGTCAATCCCAGTGACACCACCAAGCTCATCAAAAACCAGCGGCGGTAGGGCAATACTCTCTTCTGGCCCAAATATTTGTTCAATACGACTGTTGATGGTAGCGGAGGGATTCTTACTTAATTGAATTGGGTTTCTAACGTAGAGTTTACGCGTCAACTCGACCATTTGAACTTTAAGCTGTTTGGCATGAACATCCATGACAAAATCTACGTCGCTCTTCCCTAGGTTTCGCATTGGTTTAGGCATTGAGCCACAGCCTGTAACTATTACTGCCAGTAATACAGTACAGATGAGCTGAAACAATCTTGCGCTGAATTGCATATGCGCCTCTTATTTTTAAGTAGCTTCAGGGGGGGCAAAATTTATACTGAACAGTTATATAAGAAACGGAAAACATTCGCGATGAGTAACCTTCAAAACACCGCTGAATCTCGCACTTTGTTGTTTCCTCACAAGGCCTAATTGACATTTAGTATATTTTTCAAGCTTTTTGATTGATAAGTGTGTGCTTTTTATCCGATAAGAAAAAAAAAGATGATTTTTTTGATGAAGGACTTGCATCACAAAAAAATGCTCTTATAATTCGCAGCCCTGAATGACGGAAACGTTGTTGATGCGACACTAGCTCAGTTGGTAGAGCGCAACCTTGCCAAGGTTGAGGTCACGAGTTCGAACCTCGTGTGTCGCTCCACTTTTCTTTAAGTGGAAAGGAAGAGGCTCTCATCATGCCTCAAATGGTGAATACGGACGCGGGGTGGAGCAGCTTGGTAGCTCGTCGGGCTCATAACCCGAAGGTCGTCGGTTCAAATCCGGCCCCCGCAACCAAAGCGACACTAGCTCAGTTGGTAGAGCGCAACCTTGCCAAGGTTGAGGTCACGAGTTCGAACCTCGTGTGTCGCTCCAATTTATAGCCCTCATCGTGCTTAACGGTGATAAAGATGCAACACCCGCTCAGTTTGATTGAGCGCAACCTTACCAAGGTTGAGGTCACGCCTTTTTGCTTATGAATAGGAAACCTCGTGTGTCGCTCCACTTTTCTTTAAGTGGAAAGGAAAAGGCTCTCATCATGCCTCAAATGGTGAATACGGACGCGGGGTGGAGCAGCTTGGTAGCTCGTCGGGCTCATAACCCGAAGGTCGTCGGTTCAAATCCGGCCCCCGCAACCAAAGCGACACTAGCTCAGTTGGTAGAGCGCAACCTTGCCAAGGTTGAGGTCACGAGTTCGAACCTCGTGTGTCGCTCCAATTTATAGCCCTCATCGTGCTTAACGGTGATAAAATGCGACACTAGCTCAGTTGGTAGAGCGCAACCTTGCCAAGGTTGAGGTCACGAGTTCGAACCTCGTGTGTCGCTCCAAATTTTAGAGTGCTTGGCTCACACGAGGAACCTCGTGACTGAATCCAGCCGAGACGCTCCAAATCCCCTTCAAATGACACATTCATTTGAAACGGCCATAGGCCACCGCTCTTTAGCTAATGCTGCGAAGCATGAACCCCAAAAAACCGTAAGAAGTCCTCCTATATATTAGGTGGGCGTTTTTATGTCTGAATTTATTGTATAAGCACGGGATGTGCTGATGAAAAAGCGATAGCAAACCCTGTGTGAGCTAGGCATCTACACATCAGTCAACAGACTTATCCACACTTTTCTCGTTGTGGATAACTTGGTGGGTAACCCAAAATTAACTCAGAAAGAGTGCTTGACGAAAAAGATCTTTTTGTTTTTTAAGCTTGCTTGCTTGTGTTGTTTGTGTATTTAAGTTATTGTTTTTTAAATGAAATGTCGATTTTTTCATACTCGGCCCTACATAGTGTTACGATCATTAAGTCACTGTTTTTTGATCCTAGTCATTTCTTTGCATTGTGATTAACTTCTTTATCTGTAAGAAAATGAGTAATCATCCTTTCTTTTTTCCACATTTTCATTTTTGGATCTAAATCAACTTATCGACAACTAATTTCGGCAAGTATTATGCATCTCTAGGTAGTCCTTTCTCGACAATTCTGATAAGGCGATTGAGCTTTGTTGAACTGAGAGGCAGTTGAGACTGCTGCTGCGCTAAAGCCCAGTGGATATGTTCGTCTAAAACTTCAGTAAGTCCTATACGTGTTTGGAGTGCATCGACAATCGATTGTGAAAAAGGGGCATTTCCCATGGCAATAGATAAATTGCGTAGCCATTGAAGGTGGCCAATTCGACGAATCGCTGAACCTTCCATATTTTTTAAGAAAGTCTCTTCATCCCATAGGAACAGAGTAACTAAATTTGAATCTTCAAACGCTTCGCGTCGATGAAAGTCTTTCTGTTCAGTTATCTCTGAAAAACGATTCCAAGGGCAGACCAATTGGCAATCATCGCAACCATAGATGCGATTGCCCATCTCCTGACGAAACTCTTCGGGAATGACACCATCAAATTCTATCGTCAGATATGAGATACAGCGCCTTGCATCAACAACACCGTCAGCAACGATAGCTTGCGTTGGGCATGAAGTGATGCAGGCTTTGCATTTTCCACATTCATCTACACTCGGTTCATCAATCGGTAGAGGAAGGTCGATCAGCAGCTCACCCAAGAAGAACCACGAGCCGCACTCTTTATCGAGTACTAAGGAATGCTTGCCAGTCCAACCAAGCCCCGCTTTTTGAGCTAAGGGACGCTCTAGAATTGGTGCTGAGTCTACAAAAGGTCGATAACCGAATTGGCCGACCTCTTGTTCAATTTTTTGGCCGAGCTTCTTCAACTGATTACGGATGAGCTTGTGGTAATCACGACCAAGTGAGTAGCGGCTAATATAAGCTTGGCTTGGATCGGCTAGATTTGCCGCAAAGCGTGCTTCAGGGGGTAAGTAGTCCATACGCGCGCTAATGACTCGTAGCGTCCCCGGCAGTAGCTCATTTGGGCGTGCTCTCATCATACCGTGGCGCGCCATCCAATCCATGTCACCGTGGTAGCCCGCATCTAACCATCTTTGCAGTTCTTGTTCGTGCGCTGAGAGGTCTACATCGCAGATACCAACTTTTTGGAAGCCAAGTTCTTGACCCCAAACTTTGATCTTTTCGACGAGCTCTTGATAGTTCATGCGGATACGCCTTAGTTGAAGGGGCAGGATCTTAACGGATCTTATTCATAGGATCTAGGCGGCTAATAGGGAAAAATACCAAGAAATCGCTGATTTTTCGTTTTACTTACACAAGATCTCTTGTCTCTCAAATCCAACCCAGTTTACTATTCCTGTTCTTTTGATTTTTATAGTCACCGCATTAGACCCTAGAGATTGATCTTCATGACCACCAAACAATTTGCCCTAAAAGACGAACACGCGACGATTCAATTAGGGACAGCCTTGGCTAACCAGTGTTCTCAGCAAACCACGATCTACTTACATGGTGATCTTGGTGCAGGAAAGACCACATTTAGTCGTGGTTTTGTACGTGCGCTAGGACATCAAGGTAATGTAAAGAGTCCAACTTACACTTTGGTTGAGCCGTATCAGCTCGATCAATGGCAGGTTTATCATTTTGATCTTTATCGCTTAGCTGATCCAGAAGAGTTGGAGTTTATGGGAATTCGTGATTACTTTACTCCAGATGCAATCTGTCTTGTTGAGTGGCCAGAAAAAGGGCATGGTTTATTGCCTGAACCCGATCTGGATATTGACCTGCGTTATCAAGGCGAAGAGCGTGTGGTTGAGCTGACTGCAAACAATCAATATGGATGTCAATTATTAGAACAGTTGGAGTTATGTTGAAGAGTCGATTATTAAGAGCTGTTTTCTTTCCGTTTCTCCTCGCTCTTACCTTAGTACCTAGTTTGGCTTTTGCGAACGCTTTAGAAGGCGTTCGTGTTTGGCCATCCCCTGATGAGACGCGTGTTGTTATCGATCTGAAATCGGAAGCGGAATATAGCTATTTCACGCTTTCTAGCCCTTCACGCTTGGTGGTCGATCTGGAAAAGACCACTTTAAGCACCAAACTGCCTATCAATATCTCAGATAGTCCAGTTCTGAAAAAAATTCGTAAGAGCTCTCCGCCAGATAAAGGCACTTATCGTTTGGTGTTTGAACTGAGCCGCAAAGTAACGCCTCAGCTATTTAAACTGGCCCCAACTCCAGGCGGGCAGTATGGTCACCGATTGGTGATTGATATGCCTCATGGTAGCCAAAAAGGCTCAACCCCAGTCACTACAAAACCAACCGGCCCAACTACGGTGAGCCGTGATGCCTCTCAGTTACTTGGTACTGCAGATATCGTTGTTGCAATTGATGCTGGTCACGGTGGTGAAGACCCAGGATCGATCGGCCCAAGTAAGAAATATGAAAAGCATGTGACGTTAGCGATTTCAAAGAAAATTGTAGCGCAAATTAATGCCATTCCAGGAATGAAAGCGGTATTAACCCGCAGAGGTGATTACTACGTAAACCTCAACAAGCGTTCAGCTATTGCGCGTAAAAACAAGGCGCATTTATTAGTTTCTATTCACGCAGATGCTTTTCGTTCACCGAAGCCTCGTGGCGGCTCGGTATTCGTGTTGAATACTCGCCGGGCGAATACAGAAATAGCGCGTTGGGTTGAAAACCATGAAGCACAGTCTCAGTTACTAGGTGGTGCTGGGGATGTGCTTGCTAAGAACACCAATGACAAAAATGTCAGTCAAACGCTGCTTGATCTGCAATTTAGCCACTCACAAAAAGAGGGCTACAAGGTTGCGACTAAGATTTTGAAAGAGATGAAGCATGCGGGTATCTATTTACATAAGAAAGAACCTGTGAACGCAAGCCTTGCGGTACTGAAATCACCAGATATTCCATCTGTGTTAGTCGAGACTGGCTTTATTTCTAATCCAACTGAAGAGAGATTGCTTTTCCAGCGTAGTCACCAAGATAAGATCGCTCGCTCTTTAGCCAAAGCGATCGTTCAGTATTTTGAAGCAAACCCACCAGAAGGGACGAGATTTGCTAACCGTGGTAAAACCATTAAGCATAAAGTGTCGCGCGGTGAGTCATTGTCTGTCATCGCCAAGAAATATGGCACATCGACCAAGGTGATTATGCAAACCAATAAGCTAAAAAGCAGTAGTTTAGCCATTGGCCAAGTGCTGACTATCCCTGGTACATCTAAGCCTGTTAGTGTACCGAAAGTTAGCAACCCGGTTGAGACTAAAACACTCACGCATGTGGTTGAAAAAGGTGATTACTTAGGTAAGATTGCCGCTAAATATAAAGTGTCAGTTTCGGCGATTAAACGTGAAAACAACTTGAAGTCAGACACACTTAAGTTGGGTCAGAAACTTAATATTACCGTCAGCATGAAGGATCAACCTCTGCGTAAGCATACTGTGAAACGTGGCGAGTTCCTTGGCAAGATTGCTAGCAAGTACAGTGTCAGTGTCAGTGGCATTCGAAAAGCGAATAATCTACGTTCAGATCAATTGGCGGTTGGCCAAGTGTTGATTATTCCTCGTAACTAACAGTGTGATCAAACATGACGATTAAAATTCTTCCAGCTCGTCTTGCTAACCAAATAGCTGCGGGTGAAGTGGTTGAGAGACCCGCTTCTGTTGTCAAAGAGTTGGTGGAAAACAGCTTAGATTCAGGTGCTACGCGTATCGATATTGATATTGAGAAGGGTGGCGCTAAGCTGATTCGCGTGCGAGATAACGGCAAAGGCATCGTCAAAGATGAGCTTGGCCTTGCACTTAGTCGTCATGCAACCTCCAAGATTCACACCTTGGATGATCTTGAAGCCATCATCAGTTTAGGCTTTCGTGGTGAAGCTCTGGCAAGTATCAGCTCTGTTTCTCGTTTGACGATGACGTCCCGCCCTGCGACACAAGAGCAAGCTTGGTCTGCATACAGTGAAGGACGAGAGATGCAGGTCAAATTGCAACCTGCAGCGCACCCGATTGGCACCACAGTAGAAGTGCTCGATCTGTTTTTCAATACGCCAGCACGGCGTAAATTTCTCCGTACCGAAAAAACCGAGTTTGCCCATATTGATGAGCTGCTCAAGCGAATTGCTTTAAGTCGCTTCGATGTGACGATCAACGTGAGACACAACGGCAAGTTGATCAAACAGTACCGAGCAGCGAAAACTGATGCACAGGCAGAGAAACGTATCGCGGCAGTGTGCGGCAGTGCGTTTGTTCGTCATATGCTCAAAATTGAGCTGGAGCACCAAGGGTTAAAACTTCACGGTTGGATTACGGCGCCAGAAGGGGCTCGCCAACAAAGTGATCTTCAGTACTGCTACGTCAATGGGCGGATGATGCGTGACAAGTTGATCAATCACGCGATCCGTCAGAGTTACGAAACCAGCCTGCGCCCAGATCAATTTGCTACCTATGTATTGTTTATTGAGCTTGATCCGCACCAAGTCGATGTTAACGTTCACCCTGCTAAGCATGAGGTGCGTTTCCATCAAGCACGACTAGTGCATGATTTTATCTATCAAGCGCTAAGTGACGCTCTAGCGCAAAGCGCTCATATCGACAAACCAGAGCAAACTGCTTCCGCTTTCCATATCGAGCCTGCGCATACTGAGTCTGAGGTGGCTCCTGTCGAGTCGTCAGCACAAGTCTCTTCGCAAGAATATCAAGCGATCGAATCGGTCCCTTCCTATCCGGGTAAAACGGATTATCAACAAAGTAGAGACAATCTTCGTGAAGCGCGACCTAGCAGTGAGTGGAATGAGTCGCGCCCTACCAGTAAGCCAAGGGTTACTGAGCGTTATAGCGAACCTGCGCCAAGCCAGCGAGAAGTAAAGGCCTACCAAGAGCTAATGCAGACGCCAGAGTGCGAACCCATTCAAGCAGAGCAGCCTAAGCAAGAAAAAACTATGGAACAAGCACCATTGCCTGTGGTCGAAGCTTTAGGTAAAGCGATGCATGTGGTTCAAGGGCATTATCTGGTGATGGGCGGTAAGACAGGTACTTGCTTGGTGAACTTGGCGAAAGCAGAGTGGCTGCGAGTCAATGGTCAATTAGCTACACACCGCGGCAGTTTAAAGAGCCAACCACTATTAGTGCCGTTATCTCTTAAATTGGATGATGAATTACTTGATACCGCCAATAAGCTAGAGCCAGTGTTGAAAGTATTTGGCATTGAATTGAAAGCACGTGGTAGCAAGGCGTTGATGATCATGGGGGTGCCGCAGCCGCTTCGACAACAAAATCTACAACAACTGTTGCCAGATCTGTTATCTTACGCCGCTTCGTATGTCGCCAGCGAACAGCCACTAGATCATGCCCAGTTAGCAAACTGGTTAAGTGATCAAATTACTCAGGTAAAAAGCGACTACACTTTATCGGAAGCAATTCAAATCATTGCTGATATTGAACAACTTTGGCAGGGGCAGCTTCCACTAGGGGACGCCACCTTCGTCAGGCCTGTTGATTTTTCTGCAACTATTGCAGCTTTAGAATTATGAAAAACAAAGAATTACCTTTGGCTCTGTTTTTAATGGGGCCAACCGCATCAGGCAAAACAGATTTAGCGATTCGCCTAAGAAAGAAGTACCCAGTAGAGATAATCTCAGTCGATTCAGCTTTGATTTACAAAGGGATGGACATAGGTACTGCTAAGCCTGATGCGCAAGAGCAGGCGTTAGCACCTCACCGTTTGATCGATATTTTAGATCCTCGTGAAGCCTATTCAGTCGCCGATTTTCGCCGTGATGCGTTGAATGAAATGAACAAAATCGTTAAGCAGGGCAAGATCCCACTATTAGTGGGGGGCACAATGCTTTACTACAAGGCATTGTTGGAAGGCTTATCACCTCTTCCAGCTGCGAATCCAGAGATCCGTCAGCAAATTGAGCAAGAAGCATTGACTGACGGCTGGGATAAGCTCCACGATGAACTGAAAGAGATTGATCCTGTCTCCGCTGAGAGAATCCACCCGAATGATCCACAAAGATTGTCTAGGGCATTGGAAGTTTATCGAATTTCAGGTAAAACTCTTACTGAGTTGACTCAAATCAAAGGCGAAAGTCTGCCTTATCGAGTTAAACAGTTTGCAATAGCTCCCAAGGAAAGGGCTGAGCTCCATCGTCGAATTGAACTACGCTACGAGAAAATGATAGAAGCGGGTTTTGAAGATGAAATGCGAGCACTTTATGCTCGTGATGATCTTCATCCGGATCTACCATCGATTCGTTGTGTAGGTTATAGGCAGATGTGGGACTATTTGGATGGGAATTGCACGTTAGATGACGCTATCTTTAAAGGTGTCTGTGCAACTCGTCAATTGGCCAAGCGACAAATCACCTGGTTACGCAGCTGGGATGATTTAACTTGGTTAGATAGTGAGAACATTGAACACGCGCTAGAAACTGTTTCAAATGCAATAGCATCTGAAGGTTTTAGCTGTGTATAATGTGATCGCTTTTGCGTGAATGTACCCTGTAAAGGATCTGTTACTTGAAATTTCGGTTTAAAGTCGTCATAACAGGTAACGACAGGGTGTTATTTTATTCGTTTAGCTCAGAGCAAAGGCCGCACTTTGTGCAGCGCACCACTAGCTAAATAACTAAAACAAAATTACAAAATAAGGAAAATAAAAATGGCTAAGGGGCAATCTTTACAAGACCCGTTCTTAAATGCATTACGTCGTGAACGTATTCCAGTATCTATCTACCTTGTAAACGGAATTAAACTACAAGGTCAGATCGAGTCATTTGACCAATTTGTTATCTTGCTGAAAAACACAGTTAACCAAATGGTGTACAAGCACGCTATTTCTACGGTAGTTCCTGCTCGTCCAGTGAGCCACCATAGCGGTGATCGTCCACAAGGTGATCGTCCAGAGAAATCAGAAGATTAATTTTCTGAATTACCTATTTAGTTTTTAAGGAGTTGATTGCTTGTTTGACCGTTATGAAGCCGGTGAGCGAGCCGTACTTGTTCATATCAACTTCACGCAAGAAGGGGAGTGGGAAGATCTCAGTGAATTTGAGATGCTGGTCTCTTCTGCTGGCGTTTCTACGTTACAAGTTGTAACAGGAAGTCGCCAGTCACCACACCCTAAATACTATGTCGGAGAGGGTAAAGCCCAAGAGATTGCACAAGCCGTGCAATTGGCTGGTGCTGATATTGTGATTTTTAATCACTCCCTCTCTCCTGCCCAAGAACGTAACCTTGAAGCGTTGTGTAAATGTCGCGTACTAGACCGTACTGGTCTAATTCTTGATATCTTTGCTCAGCGTGCCCGTACCCACGAAGGTAAGCTACAAGTCGAACTTGCTCAGCTACGCCATATATCTACTCGATTGATTCGTGGTTGGACACACCTTGAAAGACAGAAAGGTGGTATTGGTTTACGTGGTCCAGGTGAAACTCAGCTAGAAACTGACCGACGTTTATTGCGTGTACGTATTAAGACGATATTACGTCGTTTAGAGAAAGTGGCTAAACAACGTGAACAAGGTCGCCGTGCAAGAAGTCGAGCGGAAATCCCGACTGTTTCCCTCGTGGGTTATACCAACGCCGGGAAGTCGACGCTGTTTAACCGAATCACCGAAGCGGGTGTTTATGCTGCTGACCAACTGTTTGCTACTTTGGATCCTACTTTGCGTAAGATCGAGCTTTCAGATGTCGGTCCGGCTATTTTGGCTGACACGGTAGGTTTCATTCGACACTTACCACACGATTTGGTTGCTGCGTTTAAAGCAACACTTCAAGAAACGCAAGAAGCTGACATTTTGTTACATGTTGTTGATGCCAGTGATGAGCGTTTTCGTGAGAATATTCAAGCTGTTCATGAGGTACTAGCTGAAATCGATGCGGATGAAATTCCGGCGTTGGTTGTCATGAACAAGATCGATAACCTCGAAGGTCAGAACCCTCGAATCGATAGGGATGACGAAGGTGTCCCTCAAACGGTTTGGGTTTCAGCAATGGAAGGCAAGGGGATTGAACTCTTGTTTGACGCGCTGACTGAACGTTTGGCAAGTCAAATGGTTCAGCACCAAATGCGAATTCCGCCACAACATCAAGGCAGACTTCGTAGTACATTCTTTCAGATGAAGTGTATTCAACGAGAAGAATATGACCAAGAAGGTAACCTGTTGATTGAAGTTCGAATGCAACAGGCGGATTGGTCTAGACTTGAAAAAAGAGATGAGGCAGTTTTACGTGACTTTATAGTTACTTAAATGACTGCTACAGTATAACGTCATATCAAATGATGGAGCTTTCTAATGGCGTGGAATGAGCCTGGTAATAACAACGGCAACAATGGCCGCGATAATGACCCTTGGGGTAATAACAATCGTGGTAACAAAGGTGGCCGTGATCAAGGACCGCCAGACTTGGACGAAGTATTTAATAAACTAAGTCAGAAACTGGGTGGAAAGTTTGGTGGCAAAGGTGGTAAAGGATCGTCTATTGGTGGCGGTGGTGCACTAGGTTTTGGTGTTATCGCAGCAATCGCAATAGCTATTTGGTTCTTCGCCGGCTTTTACACTATCGGTGAAGCTGAGCGTGGTGTGGTACTACGCCTAGGTAAATATGATCGCGTGGTCGATCCTGGTCTTAACTGGCGTCCTCGTTTTATTGACGAGTATGAGGCCGTTAACGTTCAGGCAATTCGTTCTCTTCGTTCATCAGGTCTAATGCTGACTAAAGATGAAAACGTTGTGACGGTTGCAATGGATGTCCAGTACCGTGTTGCAGACCCATACAAATACCTATTCCGCGTAACGAACGCAGACGACAGCTTACGCCAAGCGACCGATTCTGCGCTACGTGCTGTTGTGGGTGACTCTTTGATGGATAGTATCCTGACAAGTGGTCGTCAACAGATTCGTCAAAGCACGCAAGAAACGCTGAATGAAATTATTGATAGCTACGACATGGGTGTTGTCATCGTTGACGTCAACTTCCAGTCTGCACGTCCACCTGAGCAAGTTAAAGATGCATTCGATGATGCTATCGCGGCTCGTGAGGATGAGGAGCGTTTCGAACGTGAAGCAGAAGCTTACCGTAACGATATTCTTCCTAAAGCGACAGGTCGTGCTGAGCGTCTGAAGAAAGAAGCTCTGGGTTACTCTGAGCGCGTTGTAAACGAAGCATTGGGTCAAGTAGCTCAGTTTGAAAAACTACTACCTGAATATCAAGCGGCTCCAGAAGTTACTCGTAACCGTCTGTACCTAGATACGATGGAAGAAGTTTACAGCAATACTTCTAAGGTTCTGATCGATTCAGAGTCAAGTGGCAACTTACTCTACTTGCCAATCGACAAGTTAGCGGGCGAAGGTCAAACTCAAACTAAACGTAAAGCGAAAACAACATCGGCTTACGACCAAATTGAGCTTGAAACTCAGTCAAATGACACAACTTCAGACTCGCAATCTCGTACAACTGGTTCACGTCAAGGGAGATATTAAGAATGCGTAAGTTAATGATCCCTGTATTAGTCGTAACGATTGCATTGCTGCTGATGTCAGTATTCGTTATCCAAGAGGGTGAACGAGGCCTAGTTATCCGATTCGGTCGTGTCTTAGATGACAATGGCGTATCGAAGATCTACGAACCTGGCCTTCATTTCAAAATGCCTCTGTTTGACCGTGTGAAAACACTTGATGCGCGTATTCAGACAATGGATGGCCGTTCTGACCGTTTCGTAACGTCAGAGAAAAAAGACGTTATCATCGATACTTACGTTAAGTGGCGTATCGAAGACTTCGGTCGTTTCTACCTGACAACTGGCGGCGGTAATGTACTAACGGCTGAAGCGCTGCTTGAGCGTAAAGTGACTGACGTTCTTCGTTCTGAAATCGGTGCACGTGAAATCAAACAGATTGTGTCTGGTCCACGTAATAACGATGTTCTACCTGATAGCGTAGACAGTGAAGAAGTAACAACAGAAGCGGCAAAAGAAGCACTAGAGATTGATGGTGAGCGTGACAAGATCATGGCAAATGTACTGGAAGGTACACGTGACAGTGCGCTAACGGACTTAGGTGTTGAGATTGTTGATTTCCGTATGAAGAAAATCAACCTTCCTGATAACATCAGTGACTCTATCTACAAGCGTATGCGTGCAGAGCGTGAGTCGGTTGCTCGTAAACACCGTTCTCAAGGTCGTGAGCGTGCGGAAGTGATCCGTGCACAAGCTGAACTAGAAGTGGCAACAGTTCTTGCTGAAGCAGATAAGACAGCACGTGTAACACGTGGTGATGCGGACGCGAAAGCAGCAAAGATCTACTCTGATGCTTACAATAAAGATCCTGAGTTCTATGGCTTTATGCGCTCTCTGAAAGCGTACGAGAAATCGTTCAGCAACAAGAGTGACATTCTAGTATTGGATCCGAAGAGTGACTTCTTCCAGTACATGAATAACGCCAACGGTGCACCAGCGAAGTAATGGCTATTCAGTTATGATTAAGGCTCCTGATGGAGCCTTTATTTTTGGTTTCTAGTACAAGTAGGTTAACTATGTCGAATTCATTATGGTTGGCATTTGGGGTAGTACTTATCGTCGAAGGATTAGGCCCACTGATCGCACCTAATGGCTGGCGCCGTATGGTTGCTGAGATGAGTCAACAGTCTGACAACCAATTACGTCGAATTGGCGGCTGTCTGGTCGTTGCTGGAGCTGTTATTGCTTATATATTTAGTTAGCCTTGGAATCGCTAAGTGGTCACTCACTAGTAGTGAGGAGGTGGTGTCTCTTCAGATTGATCGGCAAGATTTGAAGAGTCCATGTTTTTTACTTTGCCAACTACGTATTTCATCTGATCGCGCATCTTGGTGATCAGTAGCTGCTGCTGGCTCAGCGCATCATTCAATTCTTCAATAGTTTGCTCTTGGAAAGCTAACTGACACTCTAGGTCATTTACACGGCTTTCTAACTGTTCAATTCGCTTTTCTGTCATCGTTAACGGTTCTTCGTTGTTAATAGTCCACGTCCCAAGCTTGAGCTATCCCAGCGGATGTGCCGGTAATGACGCGGTTCTGGCTATCAAAGGCTGCATCATACACCACTGCGCGAGGAGGGCGAGTATCTTTTAGCGGCTCGGCTTCGAAACCATCGACCCTTTTACCGCTTTGAGTGTCCCAAACCATGATTCGGCTTGAAGGTGTTCCTGTGACTAAGTACTTGCCGTCATCGGAAAAACGCGCAGTAGAGAAAATAAGTTGGCGTGAAAAACTACTCAGTTGAGAGAGTTTCTTTCCGGATGGGAGCTCCCATATGATCGCTTGGTTACCACCGTCAGAAGTAAATGCTAACTGACCATCACGCTGTAAGGCCACACGATTGACTCTTTGTTCATGCTCAAAGGTGTGAATAATTTGCCCAGTATCAGTGTTCCAAAGGTATGCTTTATAGTCGTTTCCTCCTGACAGAGCGAAGCGGCCATTGGGAGAAAGAGCCACCGAATTAATTTTTTCATTGTGAGCAAGGAACTCTAGACGTCGTCCGGTGACTAAGTTTACGTAGATGGCTTTGCCATTTGAGAGGCCGAGTAATACTTGGTCCCCGTTACTTGCAATATCAATGTCACGGATTAATCCATCAGAAATAGACCATAAGCCTTGCGCTTGAGTCCAAGCTAAATCCCATACGGCAAAGTTTATTTGGGTTGCGGTGACGGCAAAGCGTCCATTATCCGAGATTCGAATTTGTGAAACGGTGCTCGATTGCGGATCTTGTGGGCCTAGAGAAGCAAGCTCTTGACTCTCAATAAGATCCCAAAGAACTAACTGGTGTTCTCTGGAGTAGAGCAGGGCAAAGCGTGCATCCCGGCTGAGTGCAAAGCTAGTAGTGCCTTGAGGCTCGATGGTCCAACGTTGTGCATCTTGGGTTGAGAAAAAACACCCATTTAACGAAAAGATGACAACAGCAATGATTAGTGAGTTAAAAATTATACGCATTAAGTTCAAATATCCGTTTGTTTACGTTTAATTAAAATGCATATTGGTTATATTGGTACAACATGCGAATGTGTACCAGTCTTTCTTAAAGAACTGTGCACAAAGACAAAAGTCTCAACTGGAGAGTTAAATGAAATCATTTTTTAAAGTGTCACTGCTTGCTGCAACTGTAGCACTAGCTGCTGGCTGTCAAAAAGAAGAACCTAAAACAGATGCAACACCTGCAGCAGAGCAAGTACAAGCAGAAACAGGCAAAGCGGTTCACTTTAAAACAGAAGATGACAAAGCGGCATACGCAATTGGTGTCTCTTTTGCCAATTACCTCAATACAAGTTTAGATAAGCCAAGTGAGATTGGTATTGAGCTAAATAAAGATCTTGTACTGAAAGGTATTGAGCACGTATTTGCCGGTAAGCCGGAGCTAAATGAAGAAGAAACTCGTGCTGCTCTCGAGTCGTTGGACAAGCGTGTTGCTGAAACAATGAAAAAGCAAGCCGCTGAAAAAGCCGCTGCAGCGAAGAGCAAAGGGGATAAATTCCGTGCTGAGTTTGAAAAACAAGAAGGCGTAGTAAAAACGGATTCTGGATTGCTGTATCAAGTAATTACACCAGCAAAAGGTGAGAAACCAAAAGAAACCGATACCGTTCAAGTGCACTATAAAGGTACTTTGATTGATGGTACTCAATTTGATAGTTCTTACGATCGTGGTGAACCAGCTACCTTCCCACTAAACCGTGTAATTCCTGGTTGGACTGAAGGCGTTCAGCTAATGTCTGTCGGTTCTAAGTTCAAGTTTGTTATTCCGCCAGAGCTTGCATACGGTGAGCAAGATACGCCGACTATTCCTGCAAACTCTACCCTAGTGTTTGAAGTTGAACTGCTGAAAATCGATAACGGTGAAGCAGCTAAATAAGCTTAAATAGTGAACATGTTAAAGGCTTGGATGATTCCAAGCCTTTTTTATTTCTCGCTATGATGAAATATAACTAACGAATTTTTTGTTCTAAATCACTAGATGACAGGTTAGCTAGGTGTGCTATTCAAAATTTCTGATAAACTTACACCAATTTGTTGATTTTTCGCTCTAAGGCTCAAAGAAGTGACAACTACAGAAACAGTAAACACGGATATGCTGCTCGAAATGGAATCTGTTAATGTGATGCCATTTAGTGAGCACGACAAAATTATTCTTAGATCTTATGAAGCTGTCGTCGATGGGATTGCGAGTCTCATCGGTCCGTTTTGTGAAATCGTTCTTCACTCGCTTGAAGACTTGAATACCTCAGCGATTAAGATCGCCAATGGTGAAAACACCGGTCGTCAAGTCGGTTCGCCAATCACTGACTTAGCACTAAAAATGCTGCGTGATATCGAAGGTTCAGAGCGCAACTTTTCTCGTTCGTATTTTTCCCGAGCGAAAGGTGGCGTATTGATGAAGTCGATCACAGTCGCTATCCGCAACGGTGAAAACCGCGTGATTGGTTTGCTTTGTATTAACGTTAATCTGGATGCACCTTTTTCTCAGGTTTTGCAATCGTTCATGCCAACCGAAGAGGCCAAACAAGCCGCATCGTCGGTAAACTTTGCAAGTGACGTTGAAGAGCTGGTGGATCAAACGGTTGAACGTACGATTGAAGAAATCAACGCCGATAAGTCAGTGTCGAACAATACTAAGAATCGTCAAATCGTGATGGAGCTATACGATAAAGGTATCTTCGATATTAAAGATGCGATTAACCGTGTAGCCGATCGCTTGAATATCTCTAAGCATACCGTTTACCTCTATATTCGCCAACGTAAAACTGAGGATGAAGAAAGTTGAGTCAATTGACTTATACCTTAGTGGTGAATGGCTCGGTCTACGGCAGTCAATCTGCGCGTAGTGCCTATCAGTTTGCTCAAGCTGTGATAGCTAAAGGGCATACCTTGGTTAGCGTTTTCTTTTATCAAGATGGCGTAACGAATGGCAGCGCGTTGACCGTCCCTGCCAATGACGAATTTGACCTCGTTAAAGCGTGGCAAGAGCTTGCTCACGAACACAATGTTCGTCTTGAAACCTGTGTTGCAGCTGCTTTGCGTCGTGGCATTGTCAGCCAGGATGAAGCGAATCAGCATGGCTTGAGTCAAAGCAACTTAGCGCAAGGTTTTCATCAAGCGGGTTTAGGTAGCTTGGCGGAAGCGATGTTAGTTCAAGATAGGGTAGTACAGTTTTGAGTCAGTTAACGTATCTCTTCCGTAGTGCACCTCATAGCCTTTCCTCGGGCCGCGAAGGGGTTGATGCTTTGCTGGCGGCTTCAGCGTACTGTGAAGACATCAGTGTCATCTTTATGGGCGATGGCGTCTATCAGTTGCTACATGGCCAGCAAACGGCAGATATATTAAGCAAAGACTACTCGCCGATGATGAAGCTATTTGATCTCTATGATATCGAGCAAGTCTTCGTCTGCCAGAGCTCTCTGGAAGAAAGAGGCTTAGCGCAAGCTGATTTGGTCATTGATGCTCAGTCACTGACGCATCCTGAGATAAGTGAACTGCTTCATAGCGCTGGTAAATTACTTACATTCTAGGTGTTTCATGCTCCATATCGTTAAAAACATACAAGCGTTAGAAGAGGTGGTTTCTGTCTTTAGTGACGGCGATAGCTTGATTCTTATTGAGCAGGCGGCGTTTGCTGCTAACCCTCAGCATAAGGCATATCGTCAAATCCAGGGGCTGGATATCTCTGTATTGGTCAGTGATGCCAAAGCTCGTGGTATAGAAAATCGAATCAGCTCAAATATTACGCTTGTCGATTATGATGGTTTCGTTGAATTGACCGTCACACACGCAAATTCGGTGACTTGGGAGTAGCCGAATCTCACCGCTCACTTTGTGTCGTCGTATGTTTACGCTTTTTGCTCAGAGTTGAGCAAAAAAGATCCGTATATTTCTTGACACACCTCTCACTGCTGAATAGAATTTTGCGTCCCTAACTGCCACTAGTAGTTAGGGATAGATTTTTCACAAAGCTTACTTTCAAGTAAATCAGGAGCTAGTTAATGGCAACTATTAACCAGTTGGTACGTAAGCCTCGTGCAAAGCAAGTTGTTAAAAGCAACGTGCCTGCACTAGAAGCGTGTCCACAAAAACGTGGTGTATGTACTCGTGTTTACACTACTACACCTAAAAAACCTAACTCGGCACTACGTAAAGTTTGTCGTGTACGTCTAACAAACGGTTTCGAAGTAACTTCGTACATCGGTGGTGAAGGTCACAACCTTCAAGAGCACTCAGTTGTTCTAATCCGTGGCGGTCGTGTAAAAGACCTTCCGGGTGTGCGTTACCACACAGTACGTGGTGCACTAGACTGTGCTGGCGTAAATGACCGTAAACAAGGTCGTTCTAAGTACGGTGTGAAGCGTCCTAAGTCTTAATCGTCTTTTCTTTTAAAGAGAAGCGTTAAGTAAGGCCAAACACTAAAATTAAATTTTAATTTTTGAAGAAACTGAAAAGTTTTGGATAACCTGAAGAATAAGACAACGGAGAAATTCCATGCCACGTCGTCGCGTCATCGGTCAGCGTAAGATCCTTCCAGATCCTAAATTCAAATCTGAATTGCTGGCAAAATTCGTTAACATCCTTATGGTTGACGGTAAAAAATCTACTGCAGAGAAAATTGTTTACACTGCACTAGATGCAATGGCTGAGAAATCTGGTAAAGATCACTTAGCTGTATTTGAAGAAGCTCTTGAAAATGTTCGCCCAGCGGTAGAGGTTAAATCTCGCCGTGTAGGTGGTTCAACTTACCAAGTACCTGTAGAAGTACGTCCGGTTCGCCGTAACGCACTTGCTATGCGTTGGTTGGTTGAAGCTGCGCGTAAGCGTGGTGAAAAATCTATGGCTCAACGCCTAGCTGCTGAAATGCTAGACGCGTCTGAGAACAAAGGTACTGCGGTTAAGAAACGTGAAGACGTTCACCGCATGGCTGACGCAAACAAAGCGTTCGCACATTACCGTTGGTAATACCTTTCTGTGCCGCAGGGATCCCTGCGGCGCTACTCTAGTTCCTATGCGCAAGCCTAGGAACTATTGCTATATCTAGGGGTAAGGAAAATTGCGTTATGCAGTCCTAAAATCTACTAGAGATAGCAATAGTCCCTAATTCAAGAGGATTCAATCGTGGCTCGTAAAACACCTATTGAGCGCTACCGTAATATTGGTATCGTCGCTCATGTAGACGCAGGTAAGACAACCACAAGTGAACGTATTCTGTTCTATACTGGTCTTTCTCATAAAATCGGTGAAGTGCACGATGGCGCTGCAACCATGGACTGGATGGAGCAGGAGCAAGAGCGTGGTATTACAATCACCTCAGCTGCAACTACAACTTTCTGGCGTGGTATGGAAGCGCAATTCCAAGACCACCGCATCAACATTATCGATACCCCTGGACACGTAGATTTCACAATCGAAGTAGAGCGTTCACTACGCGTACTTGATGGTGCGGTTGTTGTGTTCTGTGGTTCATCAGGTGTTGAACCTCAATCTGAAACTGTATGGCGTCAAGCAGACAAGTACCACGTTCCACGTATGGTGTTTGTCAACAAGATGGACCGTGCAGGTGCTGACTTCCTACGCGTTGTTGATCAAATCAAAAACCGTCTTGGTGCGAATCCTGTTCCAATTCAACTTAACGTTGGTGCGGAAGAAGACTTCAAGGGTGTTATCGACCTGATCAAGATGAAGATGATCAACTGGAACGAAGAAGACCAAGGTACAACCTTTACATACGAAGATATTCCAGCTGATATGCTAGAAATCGCTGAAGAGTGGCGCAACAACCTTGTTGAGTCTGCTGCAGAAGCGACTGAAGAGCTAATGGATAAGTACCTTGAAGAAGGCGAACTGACTGAAGCAGAGATCAAACAAGCTCTACGTACTCGTACACTAAACAACGAAATCGTACTAGCCACTTGTGGTAGTGCGTTTAAAAACAAAGGTGTTCAAGCGGTACTAGATGCAGTCGTTGAATACTTGCCTTCACCTGTAGATGTTCCTGCGATTAAAGGTATTGATGAAAACGAAAATGAAGTTGAGCGTCACGCAGACGACAACGAACCGTTTTCAGCACTTGCATTTAAGATCGCAACTGACCCATTCGTAGGTACGCTAACCTTTATGCGTGTTTACTCTGGTGTCGTGAACTCAGGTGATGCGGTTTACAACTCGGTTAAGCAGAAGAAAGAACGCTTTGGTCGTATCGTACAGATGCACTCAAATAAGCGTGACGAAATTAAAGAAGTCCGTGCGGGTGATATCGCCGCTGCGATTGGCCTAAAAGACGTGACTACAGGTGATACGTTGTGTGACCAGAACCATAAAGTGATTCTGGAACGCATGGAATTCCCTGATCCTGTTATTCAGATCGCGGTAGAGCCTCGCTCTGTTGCCGATCAAGAAAAGATGGCTATTGCACTAGGTAAACTAGCGGCAGAAGATCCATCTTTCCGTGTCGAAACGGACGACGAAACGGGTCAGACTCTGATTTCTGGTATGGGTGAGCTTCACCTAGATATCATCGTTGACCGTATGAAACGCGAATTCAGCGTTGACTGTAATGTAGGTAAACCTCAGGTTGCTTACCGTGAAACGATCCGTGGAAGTGCGGAAGTTGAAGGTAAATTTGTTCGTCAATCTGGTGGTCGTGGTCAGTACGGTCACGTATGGATCAAACTGGAGCCATCTGAACCTGGCGAAGGTTTTGTCTTTGTTGACGAAATTGTGGGTGGTGTGGTTCCTAAGGAATACATCAGCTCGGTATCGAAAGGTATCGAAGAGCAAATGAATAGCGGTGTGGTAGCGGGTTACCCGGTACTAGATATTAAAGCAACGCTGTTCGATGGTTCTTACCACGATGTTGACTCTAACGAGATGGCGTTTAAGATCGCCGGTTCGATGGCATTCAAGAAAGGTTCGCTTGAAGCGCAACCTGTGCTTCTTGAGCCTATGATGAATGTTGAAGTAACGACTCCTGAAGATTGGATGGGTGATGTTGTTGGTGACCTTAACCGTCGCCGCGGCATGATCGAAGGTATGGATGACGGTGTGGCGGGTATTAAGATCGTCCGCGCTCAAGTACCTCTATCTGAGATGTTTGGTTACGCAACTGACCTACGTTCTGCAACTCAAGGCCGTGCGTCTTACTCTATGGAGTTTAACGAGTACGCTGAAGTACCGAAAAACTTTGCAGATAAAATCATTGCAGCGCGTGGTTACTAATGAAACGTCTTGATCTGAAAAAAGTCTGGTTTTTTTTGAAGATCAATGCGTCCAAATATTGCGCTGACTGACGTTGGCGCATAAAATAGCAATTTCTGGCGCGTCTCGATCAATTCGGATCGTGGCGAATCATAACTAGGAAGGAACACGATCGTGTCTAAAGAAAAATTTGAACGTACTAAACCGCACGTTAACGTTGGTACTATCGGCCACGTTGACCACGGTAAAACAACTCTAACTGCTGCTATCTGTACTACACTTGCAAAAGTGTACGGCGGTGTTGCGAAAGACTTCGCATCTATCGATAACGCTCCAGAAGAGCGTGAGCGCGGTATCACAATCGCTACTTCTCACGTAGAGTACGACACTCCATCACGTCACTACGCACACGTAGACTGTCCAGGACACGCGGATTATGTTAAGAACATGATCACAGGTGCTGCACAGATGGACGGTGGTATCCTAGTTGTTGCTGCAACAGATGGTCCAATGCCACAAACTCGTGAGCACATCCTACTAGGCCGTCAGGTTGGTATCCCTTACATCATCGTATTCATGAACAAATGTGACATGGTTGATGATGAAGAGCTTCTAGAGCTAGTAGAAATGGAAGTTCGTGAACTTCTATCTGAGTACGACTTCCCAGGTGATGACCTACCAGTTATCCAAGGTTCTGCACTAGGCGCACTAAACGGCGAAGAGCAGTGGGAAGCGAAAATCGTTGAGCTTGCTGAAGCACTAGACTCTTACATCCCAGAGCCAGAGCGTGCAGTAGACCAACCATTCCTACTACCAATCGAAGACGTATTCTCAATCCAAGGTCGTGGTACAGTAGTAACTGGCCGTATCGAGCGCGGTATCCTAACTGTAGGTGACGAAGTAGAAATCGTTGGTATCAAAGAAACGACAACGACTACATGTACTGGTGTTGAAATGTTCCGTAAGCTGCTTGACGAAGGTCGTGCAGGTGAGAACGTTGGTGCACTACTACGTGGTACTAAGCGTGATGAAGTTGAACGTGGTCAAGTACTTGCTGCACCTGGTTCAATCAACCCACACACTAAGTTTGAGTCAGAAGTATACGTACTTTCTAAAGACGAAGGCGGCCGTCATACTCCGTTCTTCAAAGGCTACCGTCCACAGTTCTACTTCCGTACAACTGACGTAACTGGTGATATCTCTCTACCAGAAGGCGTAGAAATGGTAATGCCTGGCGACAACATCCAAATGCAAGTAGAGCTAATCGCTCCAATCGCAATGGATGAAGGCCTACGTTTCGCTATCCGTGAAGGTGGCCGTACAGTAGGTGCTGGTGTTGTTGCTAAGATCTTCGACTAAT
>NZ_JBRESC010000026.1:0-53637 GCF_056726085.1 Vibrio sp. 2433-A1 | reverse complement strand
GGCTTTGTTGCGTAATTCGATGGAACTAAATCAGGAAGTTACGATCTGATCGGCTACATCAGTTAATCATCGTAGCCTTATGCCGAAACCTCGTTACAAAACAACTAACTGGAAACAGTACAACAAAGCCCTAATCAACCGTGGTTCACTCACTTTCTGGATTGATGAGGAAGCCATACGCGAGTGGAAGCAAAGCAAACAGAGTAAGCGCGGCAGGCCTCGTCGATTCAGCGACCTAGCCATTACTACCGCACTGATGGTAAAACGCGTTTTCTCTATGCCATTGAGAGCGCTGCAAGGTTTTCTAGACTCAGTATTTAAGCTGGCTAACATACCGCTTGTTTGTCCGCATTACACCTGTATAAGCCGTCGAGCCCAGCAGGTTGAGGTTTCATTTAAAACTAAAACCAGAGGTGCGATACAGCATCTGGCCATTGATGCCACTGGTCTCAAGGTTTATGGCGAAGGTGAATGGAAGGTCAAGAAGCACGGTACTGACGGGAAGCGTAGAGTCTGGAGAAAGCTGCATTTAGCAGTCGACACCAGTACTCACGAGATAGTAGCAGCAGAACTGAGTTTATCTAATGTCACTGATTCAGAAGTCCTTCCTAATTTGCTCAAGCAAACACGTCGACAAATCATCGAGATATCTGGAGATGGTGCTTACGACACAAGGAACTGCCATGATGCCATACGGATTAAGCGAGCTATTCCGCTTATCCCACCAAGAGAAGGGGCAGCCTTCTGGGAACAAGGACATCCTCGCAATTTAGCAGTGGGTTGCCAAAAGCTCTACGGCTCCAACAAGAAGTGGAAAAAGCGGTATGGTTATCACAAACGTTCACTATCAGAAACAGCCATGTATCGAGTGAAGCAGTTGCTAGGTGGGAGGTTAAGCCTGCGAAACTACAATGCTCAGGTTGGCGAAACCTACGCCATGATTAAAGCGCTGAACAAGCTTACAGGGCTTGGTATGCCTGAAACTCAGTTTGTTGTTTAAGAATTGCACAATTTCGGGCGGTTTGTTTTTCTGTCCGAATTACGCAACAAAGCCCCTCCACGATGCAAAGTGATCCCAATACTAACAGTAAGTCCGCGTTCTCCGAGAATACTCTGCCATCCGAATTTGAAGATTCTTTCACGATAGTTTTCAGCGTGTATTTCCGCTTGCTCTAAGGTGACTCGCTCTAAGATCACTAAAAATTCTTCGCCACCAAAGCGGACACATGACGCGCCTCTAAACTTAAAGTAGGCCGCAAGTTCATGGGAGACACTCACAATCGCTTTATCACCAACTAGGTGACTTAGTTCATCGTTGATTGATTTGAAGTGGTCAATATCGACCACCATTAAGGAGAAAGGCACGTCGTGCAACAATAAGTCCTTAAGTTTGACATCAAGCCAGCGTCGGTTATGTAAGTTGGTTAGAGGATCGGTGAAGACATCTTGTTGAAGTTGAGCTACGGTATGCTTTTGGCTTTCAGTGGTCTCCTTCAGTTCACGGTTTTCTTGTTCTGATAAGATCAGTTTTAGCTGCAGTTCGAAACGAGATAAGCGTCTTAATTGGCTTGCACCAAGCTCACCTATGGGGATCTTTTTCATCAAGTCGCTTTCGATACGAAAAGCGCGTTTTTGATGTTCGAGCGCACTTTGGTAGTCACCTTTTTGCTCACTAATATTAGCGAGTGAATTGGCGAGTTTTAAAGACAAAATAGGAGAAGCGTACTCTTTGATGCGCTTATGTGTAGACTCAAGGACCCAATTGGCTAGATGCGGTTTGTTTTGTTCACTTAAACATGCTGCTAGCTCAATACGAATTGAGTTCGAGAGCCAAGCTGAGTGAACATTCCCATGTGAGTACTGCACATTTCCAAGACTTTGCATGGCAAGCTCTGTCTGCCCACTTTGGAGGTAAAGCTTTGCTTGGTAGAGTAGAATTTGTCCAGACAGTACTTTATCACTGACCAAAATACTCAGCTCTTCACACTCTTTAATAAGGTCTGTTGCCGCTGTTGTTCTATTGAGCTCAATGTAGCACGCGAGCATGTATAGCTTGTAGCGGAGTCTAAGCGATCGGCTACCGATAGCATGATCGATACTGTCGATTTTTTGGTAGTATCGAAGCGCGCGGTTGTGGTCACCATAGGCATCACATAAGTTACCCATCCCCAATACCGCCAAAACATATTCGTCGATAAAGCCATTGTCGACTGCGATGGTTGAGGCGCTGATGTATTCGTTAAGCGCGCCGTGGTAATCGCCGTACTCAATCAGCTTATCGGCTAATCCGTTGCGTACTTCTAATATAAGCTCTGCATCTTTGGGCAAAGACAAATGGGAAAGCGCTTCTTTAAGTTCATCAATACTGGCTTGATACTGTTTGAGCTCAAAACGAAACTCTGCGCTGATAATCAAGCACTGAGCTTTTTCTTGGCCTGTGGAGGCGATGTGTTGACGGACGTGATTCCAAAAAATCAGCGCTTCTTCACCACTAACAGAAGAAGCGTCTAAGCCGGAATCAGAAATCTTATTGAGTATCGTTTCCATGCTGCTCTTCCTGTTTCTGGCTTTCTTCAAGTTGTTCTAATGTGAATGGGAAAGACAGAATGTCTTGGTAGATGACTTTGGGTAACGAGCATTCTAACCCTTTACGTTGCCAAGGATAAATCTCAATCATTTTGGCCAATATCTGAAATACACTAAGAGCCGCCTCTCCTTTATCTGCGAGCAACAAGCCTAATCGGTCACTGCTGATGCGTGACAGCATATCTTGTTTGTTACAGATGGAGTGGGCGAGTTCTGCGCAGACATCAAGATACTGTGAGTCAGGATGCTGGATGATGATGACTGAATGGTTTGAACGTTTGAGTTCTGTCTTAAATAAGATCAGCTGCTCCCACCAATAGGTTTCAGACACCATTTGGGTCATCTGTTTTTCTGGGTCGAACTCGTGTTGACCACGAATTCGATTAATCAACTTTCTTGCTCGTTGCTCTAACTGCCTTTTTGATGATCTTGCTTTGTCGTTGCTTACTCTTGCGGTTTGCTCACGAAGCATGGTGGTTGAGTGCTTTCTGTATTTTTGAAAAGCTTCAAGAGCAAGTTTAAAGTTGCCGGACTCTTCCGCCACGCGAGACTGTTGGAAACAAATTTGCGAAAGTAGTTCACCATTGTCAAAAGCGACCGCAGACTGCTCTGCTTGAACCAAGAGTTTTGCAGCGGCATCAGGACGTTTTCGAAGGAGCTCGACACGAGCACGGCTGATGTAAGAGTGGGTTTTCATCCAAACTAAGTTGTGTTGGATCGCGAGATCATGGGCTTTGTTGGTTGCTTCTTCTGCATCCTCTATACGTTCAAGCCCAAGTAATGCAAGGCCACGGAAATCCCAGACTTCAGCTAGCCAGGTATTGTCGTTATGGTTTTTCAGAGCTTCGGTCGCGCCATCTAAAACGGACAGCATTTCAACGAAGTTATTGAGCAAGTAAAGATCCCAAGCGAGTAAAATTCGTGCCTTACCTTCTAACCATTGGATTCGGGCTTTGTTGGCAACTTTCACTGCTAGCTCATGAGTGGATTTTGCAAGTTGGTATTCATGAGTGATTCGCCATACATTGCCAAGGCCAATCAATGCCTCGAGCTGTATTTCGACTTCGTCAACCAGAGCGGACTGTTCTAGGGCATTTATCCAGTATTGTTGGGCCGAGTAATACTTAGCTTGGCCCCAGTAGTGGAGGGCGTGGATATGGAGAATTTCTGGAAGAAGATCATCGGTATCTAAAGCACTAAGTTTACTGTGTGCTTCTTTGATGTATTTTAGCCCTTTGCGGTAGTCCATACTGCACCATGCACAGCGTGACATGATGATCAGGGACTGAATCTCACCTTCAGAGTATAGGATTTGCGCAGAGCGCGCAGCGCACTGTTCAGCTATCGCCCAGACCTTTTCGGGCTCGGATTCTATCTTATCCTTTAGCTGTTCAATCTCGACTTCTAAAAGTCGCTGGCTTTTATCCAATGAATCAATCCTTTACCGCGTAGAGTTCATCTTACATTATGGCATTATATGAATAGAGTGCAGACGAACACTATAAAAAGTAATAAAACGGCGACTGTTTAAAGGTATCCGTCACATTACTAACTGTTAAGACAGTAACTCACGCAAGGTTAAAGGTGATTGAGTCAACTCTAAGGCTTGGGCCGCTGTCTTGCCATTCTTATCTTGGTAGCACAAATTATGCCAAGCTCTAAAAATATCCAGCATCGGAAGTAAGCCCCCCGGACGAAGTTTACGTCTAGGCTCGTTGATAAAGCTTTCAAAAAGGGTCTGAAAACGGTTTTGATAAAACTCTGTACGACGGATAGAAGCGTTACGTAGCCAGTGTTTCGGCTGATTCCTATCGCCCGCAAGATAACAGATCCCCTTTGATGCATTAATGCCAGAAGTGATAGCCCAACGGTCACGCCACCAACCCATATGGACAATGTCAATTTTGTCGATATTAGACTCAGGATTCCAACCTTGATCTTCTTCGACATACATTAGGTCGATATTTTGACGCTGAATGCGAGGTAGGCAGATGCTTAATGCGGCAGAGCGCAAAACAGGATCTTGAGGTAAATAGATAGAAACTCGACGCTCTTCTTGGCACAGATCAAGCACATGCAGGAAATGCGCATATGAGGTGTATGGCGGTCGCACAAGCGCGCCTTTAGTTGGGTAGTTAAAGACAGTTAGGTTACCCATCGGGTCTTCAACGTTCCCTCTTGCGAGAATGGTTTGATACTGTTGATCAATGCGTTCACGTAGTACTGGAGAAGGCGTAGGAGCCGGCATGTTTGCTTCCGATGAGTGCTCTCGTGAAACAAATCTTGCTGGGAATTTATAGGGGTCATGGTCAACTTCACCCATAGGTTCTTCATGGGATGAGTAGTTAACGTGTTGGCACAAAATGTAGCCACTGTGCGCTTCACCCGTAGCAATCCAAAGAACACCATTATTACTTTTTGGTTGTAAAGATACATAATGGGAGGCGAGCTCATAGCTTGCTGCATGATTTACCCAGCGTGCATCAAACATGGCCAGTTTTCGTCGACATCGGCTAGCAATATGGTCGACATGATCGTAAAACGTCTTTGGGTTGATTTCTAGTTTTCGGCAAATTTCTCGGACCGAGTAGCCCATAAAAAGCAAACCAAGGAGGTTTTCTTGAAATTGGAGTTTCTTATTGGCACCTGACCATTTGTCTACAAAGGTAGACTGGCAACATTTACAACGATAGCGTTGACGATCGCCGCTATAACCAAAGGCATGATAGAGATGTTTGTGGGTATGAACGGATAGACCAAAATTACTGCAGTCGTCATTACGACAGGCAGGTAGGCCATCACTATGCAAGTGTCTCAATCGATGAAGTTCATTGAGCACTTCTTGATTGTTAAGTAAGGGGGGGAAAGCACCACACTCCCGACATACCATCGCAGGTCGTTTAGGGTTCGCATGCTGCACAACGTAACGATGTGCATCACTCAATCCAAAGTTGTCACACGCCAATGTTTTACAAAAGTTGAGCTGTAAACCGTCTGCTTCCTGTGGCAGTTTGCCAGTTGTCACTATCTCCCCCTCGGGATTATTCGGGCCACCAAGCTAGCCTGGTGGCGAAAGGAATAAATTAAATGTTAATTGCAGTTTCTAGAGCAACTTTCATCATGTCGTTGAAAGACTTCTGACGCTCTTCTGAACTGAGTTTCTCACCACGGATAATGTGGTCAGATACTGTAAGAATTGTTAGTGCTTTAGCACCTAGATCTGCCGCTACGCCGTAGATACCAGCCGCTTCCATATCGACACCTAGGATGCCCAGCTTCTCCATCTTCTCGAAGATGTCTGCTTCAGGCGTGTAGAAAAGGTCTGCAGAGAATACGTTACCCACTTTTACTGGTACTTCTTGAGCACGAGCTTGGTTTACCGCTTCTTCTAGTAGGCCGTAATCAGCGATTGCTGCGAAGTCGTGGTTATTGAAACGAATACGGTTAACTTTAGAATCAGTTGAAGCACCCATACCGATAACAACATCCATCAGTTTAACGTCGTCACGTACTGCACCACAGCTACCTACACGAATTACGTTCTTTACACCGTACTCAGCGATTAGCTCGTGTACGTAGATACAACATGATGGAATACCCATACCGTGGCCCATTACAGACACTTTCTTACCTTTGTAAGTGCCTGTGTAGCCGAACATGTTGCGAACGTCACATACTTGCTTTACATCATCAAGGAATGTTTCCGCAATGTATTTAGCACGTAGTGGGTCACCTGGCATTAGAACTGTTTCAGCGAAATCACCTGGTTGTGCATTAATGTGTGGGGTTGCCATAGTTTTTACTCCAGTTTTATTAGCTAATCATTTCTGATTACTAAATATGTTGATTCTCAAAAATCTGTTGAGGGAATACTAGCCTTATATGACGGCACTCCATGAGAAGTATGTCACAAAAGAGCAGTATTGAAAGCAGGTGTCGCCAGTTGATAACTAAATATGTTGAAAGTAAAAGGGCAATCGATTTGCAAAAACGTTTGCTATTTGAAGTGAACCAAAATCCATCTTTTTTCGTAATTTCTTTTAAGTTGTACAAGAAAAATAATTGTACAGTTTTGTAATCTCATGCTAAAACTTATACAAGATTTTAGCCTGTACAACCCGATTAAGGAAGGAGTGAGTTATGGAAAATCAAATTAAGATTGGCATCAGTTCCTGTGTTCTGGGCGAGAAAGTTCGTTTCGACTCAGGTCATAAAATAAGTAAGTTCGTTACTAAGGAGTTAGCGCCTTACTTGGAGTTTGTTCCCGTCTGCCCTGAAGTCGGCGCTGGGATGACGGTTCCTCGTCCCACAATCCGCCTGATTTCTGATGAAGAGCGTATAGCGCTCGTCGAAACTAAAGACCAAACCCAGGATCATACGGAGAAAATGATTCGTTATTCGAAGCAAAAAGTTGCAGAGCTCGAACGTGAACAACTGCGTGGTTATATCGTGTGTGCAAAGTCACCAACGTGTGGCATGGAGCGAGTGAAAGTCTACAAGAAGCATGGTGCCGAAAACGATGGCGTTGGCATGTACACTAAAGAGCTCATGGAGGCGATGCCGTGGTTGCCTGTTGAAGAAGATGGTCGGCTGAATGATCCAGTACTAAAAGAGAACTTCATTACTCGAGTGTATACGCTTGATGATTTCTATAACTCCATGGGGAGTGAGCCTACTCGAGGTAAAATCGTTGCTTTCCATTCTCGCTATAAATTGACTTTGATGGCGCACCATCCTGAGTCATATAAAGAGTTGGGTAAGTTAGTCGCCAATATTGCCGATTACGATATCGATGAGTTCTTTCATTTATACCGAGTTGGACTGATGCAAGCTGTGGCTCATCGTGCTAGTCGAAAAAACAACACCAATGTGTTGATGCATCTACAAGGATACTTTAAACGTGATCTAGATAGCCCGGCCAAGCAGGAGTTGCGTCGAGTGATTGATGACTATCGTGTAGGCCTACTTCCTTTGCTCGCACCGCTTACTTTAATTAAACATTATTTGGCTGCTCATCCAGAACCTTATTTGGAGCAGCAAGCATTTTTAGAACCTTATCCACAGGAGCTACGTTTACGATATGGATTGTGAGAAAAACTTATACGCGATTCGCGAAGTGTCAGAAATAACGGGCATAAAGCCTGTGACGCTTAGAGCTTGGCAAAGGCGTTACAGCCTCGTTCAACCAGAGAGAACAGATAAGGGACATCGGCTCTACACAGACGAGCATATCGCATTGATTGGCAATATTCAGCGCTGGCTCAATAAAGGAGTGCCGATTGGTAAGGTAAAGAAACTCCTTGAAGAAAATGGAGAACTTGGCGAACCAATCGAGTCGGATCAACAACAATTGGACGAATTGGAACGGCTTTTAAATGCTCTATCCGCTCTAAATAAGGGTAAAGCAGAGTCCATTGTGAGCACTGTGCTTAAAGAGTATCCGCTTGATATTGTCGATAAGCAGTTTATTCAGCCGGCATATAGTGCTCTGAACGTGGTTCGTTACGCTTTAAGAGTTTTACAAGTTGGGTTACTCGATTCCATTCTTGTATCGAGGCTAAACTCAATCATCGAATCAGAAAACAAAGCGGCGCGTTCGGGTAAGTGCTTACTAGTGAGCTGTGACTCAAGTAGTAATGTTTCCTCGAGAATGTGGGCGTTAAGGCTATCTGAGCAAGGAAGACAGATTGTTATTGTAGATGGCATTGATGATTTCTCTGGTTTAATTGAGCATGCAGGGTTATCGGCGTTTCAAACGTTAGGTGTTTTCAGCTCTCGACCGCTGAATGCCTCGCAAAAGAGTTCGCTAGAGAAAGTGAAAGAATCCTTTCAAGGAGAGTTTCTTAGCTCAGAAACTGTTAGCGTTGGATAATGAGGTTTATTAATGAATATAGTTTGGTTTCGTCGAGACTTACGAGTAGATGATAACACTGCCCTAATATCGGCGATTGAATCAGGCAAGCCGGTTGTTGCAGTTTATGTAGCAACGCCTCAGACATGGCGTAACCATCATCATTCAGCCATTCAAGCTGATCTTATATTTAGGAGGCTTATCGCGCTCAAACACGAGCTTGGTGAGCTTAATATTTCTCTGTATTACGCGCAGGTAGACACTTTCTCGCAATCGGCACGACTCATTGCAAAACTCGCTGAGGAGATAGGCGCGAGTTCAGTAAGTTTAAACAAAGAATACGAGCTCAATGAATCAAAACGCGATGAACTGTTGTTTGACCTTCTCAGCCACACTCAAATTGATGTTGATGCTTTCGATGATAAATGTCTCTTCCCGCCCGGCTCAGTTAAGAATAAACAAGGTGATTATTTCAAAGTTTTTACTCCGTTTAAGCGTGCATATTTGACCAAACTTTACCAATCGTCCTTCACGGTAAATAAACCGAACGAAATGAGTGAACAGGTTTTCCTTACTTCCGAGTCGGTTAAATTGTTTGATGGGCGTTCTCTGTTTGAATACCCGAGGGAGCAGAGTGAACAATATCCAATCGGAAGAGATGAAATTATTCAGAAGTTAAGAGACTTTGTTGCAGACGAAGCAGATTCTTACTCTGAACGACGAGATTTTCCAGCAATCAGCGGTACAAGCACTCTTTCTTGCTATCTAGCTATTGGGGCACTATCGATAAGGCAATGTATGGCTAGGCTGTTGTATCAGCAAGCCTTACCTTTGCAAGGTGGTCGTGAGGTATGGCAAAGCGAGCTTATTTGGCGAGAGTTTTATCAGCATCTTATTTACTTCGAACCAAAGTTATCGAAAGGTCATAGCTTTACAATGTGGGGAGATAATTTGGTTTGGCGTAATAATCCTGAAGAGATAGAGGCTTGGAAGCAAGGCCGAACAGGTTACCCTATTATCGATGCCGCTATGGCGCAGCTCAACAATACTGGTTGGATGCACAATCGTCTTCGGATGATTGCCGCCAGCTTTTTAGTTAAAGACTTGCACGTAGATTGGCGTATTGGTGAAGAGTATTTCATGTCTAAGCTAATTGATGGTGATTACGCTTCCAATAATGGAGGCTGGCAGTGGTGCGCATCGACAGGGTGTGATGGACAGCCTTACTTCCGAATCTTTAACCCGATAACTCAGGGAGAGAAGTTTGACTCTGATGGAAGCTTTATTCGCCGCTGGATTCCTGAACTTGAAACGGTCCCAGAGCAATATATACATAAGCCATGGTGTTGGCCAAACGCTAAATCACTGTCATATCCATCGCCAATAGTTGATCACAAGACCGAAAGAGAGATAACCTTAGCACTTTACAAAAATGCTAAGGAAAATTTGGATGGTGCGTAAATTCGTCGCGCTTCTTGCCTGCATAAGTTCGTCAGTGTTTGCTGCCACTTATGAACTGCCAGCTGAAGGGAGTAGTATTGTTGGCCGAACTCAATATCACCAAGTGCAAGAAGGCGATACCTTAGCGAACATTGCTAAGAAGTATGATGTCGGATTTTTGTCATTAATGGCGGCGAATAAAGGCGTTGACCCATTTTTGCCTCAAGTTGACTATGTCCTTACCATACCGACTCAGATCATTCTTCCTAATGTCGAACGAGAGGGGATTGTGATTAACTTAGCTGAGCTCAGACTTTATTATTTTGAACCTGAGATTAACAAGGTACATATTTTCCCTGTAGGTATTGGTCGTATTGGCCGTGACACGCCAGAAATGAAGACAACCATCAGTCAAAAACGCCCCAATCCAACTTGGACACCACCAGCTTCAATTCGCAAAGAGTATTTAGCAAAGGGTATTGAACTGCCAGCCGTTGTTCCCGCAGGACCTGAAAACCCACTAGGCGAGTATGCGCTGCGACTTTCTTATGGCGCTGGTGATTACTTAATCCACGGGACGAATAAGGATTTTGGTATTGGTCTTCGTGTTAGCTCTGGCTGTATTCGTATGGATCCTAAAGATATCGAATGGTTGTTCTCTCAGGTGAAACTAGGGGAAAAGGTTCGCGTGATTAATGAGCCGATCAAAGTTGCTTTAGAACCAGACCGTAGTGTGTTTTTAGAAGCACATGAGCCATTGACGCGCAGTGACGGCATTAAGCAGCAACTTGTTGTTCCTCAGGAATTGACGTGGTGGCTAGAAGAGTTTGATCATTCTGATGTTAAAGTTCGAGCTGCGATTCTGGCTCAAAATGGTATTCCGATTGAAGTGGTTGCACCAAGCTTTATAAATTGATGTTAGATAGTACAAATAAAAAAAGGGGCCTACTGGCCCCTTTTTTAGAAACTTAACGCTATTACTTAGTGTAATCAATAGTGGTTTCTAGAACCCAGTAAAATCAAGGCTTTCACTGCTATTTCAATGCCTTACAAAATGCCCGTTTAATCAATATCACTCAATACTCATCAATATCAATAAAAATTGTCGCCACTTTGTCGCCATTTTTTGGTAAGAAGTGGCTACAGACCTAATCTAGAAATAGGGTTTAATTCGGCTGCTTGAATCAGGTGATCGGGAGAGAAATGGGAATAGCGCATTGTCATTTTGATGTCACTGTGACCAAGGATTTTTTGCAATACCAGAATGTTGCCGCCTGCTTCCATAAATCGACTGGCAAAGGTATGACGAAACACGTGTGTGTTTTGTCCCTCCGGTAAATCTGGAAATGTCTTATTAACAATATACGCAATGCCGTGAAGACAGCATTTAAACAACTTATCCTTTTCGCCTGTTCGCTTAAATTCTATCAACTCGTTATAGAGCTTCTCAGTGATCGGCACAGTACGGTTTCTTTTACTCTTGGTATCAAGAAACGTGATCTTGTATTTCGTAATTTGCGGCAAACGTAGGTTATTAGCTTCGGAAATACGGGCACCAGTAGACAAGCAAATTTTGCACACTAGTTCGTATTCTTTGGCTCGTTTACTTTTGTTTATTCTGTCGAATAGCGCACTAATATCGTCATTTGAGAAAAAGCCCATTTCGGATTCAGAAACTTGAATTGATTTAACGCTGGCAAGTGGGTTTGGTTGTGTCCACTCGCCAAGTGAAATCAGCTCATTGAAGACGGCCCGCAAATATCTCAAGTCGAGATTGTTAGTAGGTGCGGAAATCATTTTGCCTGCGGTAGTCTCATCCCCGTATCGGTTTTTTGCCTTGCGGCTAGAGCGCCAGTGAACAAAGTCCTTTGCAGTAAACTTGATTGCAAACGGGTTGCCGAGTTCTTCAACTATGGTGCAGAGGCGAGGGTAAACTTTTTTCGCGGATTTTAGGTGTTGGCCGTGAAGCTTGTACCAAAGTTCGACTAAATCTTGAAGTGTGCGCAAGTCCTTTCTGTCACCCAGCCAAGGCTTGTCATCGACTTCTTTCATTAGAAACTTTTCATAAGCCACTGCCTCACCTTTGGTGGCAAAGCGTTTACGTTTTCTCGCACCGCTTCGACCCTGTGGATAGCACTCACAGAGCCATGGCTTTTTGTTTCCGTCTTCTAGTTTACGAACACTCATTTTTTATTGAGGCCGAGTAAGTAAACGTTGCTCAAATATCACTTCATCTGGTTGGGTCTTGGTGAGGGATGTTTGACCTTGTGCTGTGGCAACTTTAACTTTTATAACCTCGAAACTAGACAAACCAATCTGAGGAAGAATTTTTCTAAGCTCTTTTGGTGTGGAGTTTCCTCTATCGAAATAATCATAGAGGCGAATTTGAGAGGAACATAAGTCATTTTTTTCTTTTGCTAGAAGTTGTTTGAAGTACCCACCGTGAGAAAAGGCTTTGCCGTCAGCAACTTCAAATTCAAGAGAGTAAATTAGCTTTTCATTTTTGAAGGGTTCATTGAAACAGATCTGGAATGCATCGTGTGACACTGCTTTAACTTCGCTAACTTCTGGATTAGAAAACCATGCTAAAGCTACGCTAGGGATTAACAGCGGAACTAGAGCAAGTTTTAATGGCTTCATAATTTGGCTAGTCATATTCACACCTATTCTCTAACCATGCTCATGGTTACTCGACCAAGCACATTTATGTCTTCTTCTGATGCTTCAATGGTTGAGTTACCGAAACTAATGGCAAGCTTTTTACCAGGTAATCGCTGAACATGGTTTACTGAATGAGCACCATCAATTTCGATTAAATATCTACCAGAGGTCGCGTTAGTTTCTTCTGTGTTCAAAAAGCAACGTTGATTTTCTATTTCAACGATAAGTGTTGAGCCAACTTTCAACCCGTAACCGTCAAGAGTCAAAGCATCAATGGCGATTTGGCTTGATTCAACAAGCTCACCATTAGTTATTGAATGAACGGCTATAGAGTCGGTTGGTGTTCTATCTTCTCCGGTGTCATAAGGTTCACCCTCTCCCAATGCCATGTAACGAACAGAAGCTCCAGTGGCTAGATGCTCTCTAACTATCAACTCAAAGCCAGTTCTATTGTGAGTGTGCCAAGTTGAAAAAGTGGAGTTTGGTACACCGTAGCGGTCACTCATCAATTCAAAAGTCTTACAACCAGTAACCTTTTTGAGCTTTTCGGTGAAGTCTCGACCTCCAAGATACTCAAACGGAGGTATTTTTGCCTTTAATCTGCCCATAAGAGAATTTTTCCTATTCAAATAGGTAAGTGAATTGCTCCAGATCACATTTGCGTTTGCGCTTTCTCATAAAAGAAAAATAAATTTTGCAAATAAGAAAAAATGATCGTAGTCTTTTCACATACACAAAATTGATGCCTCATATCTCACCAATAAGCATCAATAAAACTCAAAAACGTAGGATATCACTTATGGCAACGTTACAAATAGCAATTGATGCGCCTGTCTGCACAAAAAAGGAATTTTTACGTCGCACTGGCATGTCTCCATCTACTTTCGACCGCCAAAAAGACCTTGGCAACATTCCTTTAGTCCCAAAAGACACCACCAAGGGCCTGATTATGGTCAACATGGTGAAGTACATGGAAAAGCTAGCGGCGCAACAAGTATGAGTTTCGCTATCCCACCTAAAACCAAACTCACCCTGCAAGATGCAATGAGTGAGTCTTGGGAAGATAAGTATCCAAACAAATGTCCGCTATGGCTCAATATCGTTGGCTGGTCATTCGTTTTTGCACCGTTCTTCTTCATTTGAGTATTAGTTATGGACGCAAATAACTCAATGTATGTATTACGTGAACGCAAACAACAAGCTTTTGATGCAGCTTGCTGCGATTTTGTCGTCAATCACGATTGTGAAGCGATTGGGCGCAGAATCGGCGTTGATGGGCAAGTCATTCGAAACATGCTTAACCCTGCGCAGTCGAGAGTGCTTACTCCTGTAGTGCTTAGTCTTATTAGCCGCGACTCTGGCGATTACTCAATCGTAAATACGTTATTTACTGATGATGGGGTGGTCACTATCCCACTACCAAAAGCAGAAGATGATCTGAACCTGCTTGAACGAGTTCTAAAACTCAACACCCATTCTGGTGAGCTTTCTAGCGATGCGTTAGCCATGTGCACCGCAGAGCGTTTACCGCGATCTACCAAACGCAAAACACTAGCCAAGGCACAAGCTGCTTTAGGCAACTTGGTTTTGCTAATCAATGACCTTGAACACCGCACCACAGGCCTGCAGCCACTTGTACAAATGGGCACAGACTTTTTGGCTAATGGTGCACCTATCCCCGGCATAGCCTAAGGAGTAGTTGTGAATCAGTTGGCACACAAACAAGAACTGCAACCAGAAGTACCGAGTGCGAATGAAAGCATAGAGAGCTGTCGAGCTTTATTTAGTGGTTCAGCGAGACGCGCAAAGCTACGCAAGTACTACAACTCGTTACCAGATAAAACACGTGGGTTGATTCTTATTGCAGGCGGAATGTCTCCAAAAGATTACCAACGTAAGTTTGAAGATTTCACAGACCTTGAGCTGCATAAAGTGCGCAAGGGCATGTGTTACCTAAAAGATGCGATAGCAGGCTTCGATTTCCACTTAGGAGACGTTCGTCTCATCAAGCATTACCAATTCAGCAGTACCCATTAAACCTAGCCAGCCTTTGCCCCTGTAACAGGGGGCTTTTTTTCGTCTTAGCGTAGGAGCATAGAAGATGAGTGAACTAGAACAAGCAATCCAGTTAAACAAAGAATCTAAACAGTTTAGGGATGAAGCCCGAGAAGCGTTGAGCGAGTCTCGTGAGTTGTTGAATAAAACAATCCGCTTCAATGACCAAGCCAATATCAACCAACGCCGCATAGCATTGGCAGTAAGTTCTCTATTACCTAAATCACTGAGAAACGATTTCAACTTAAATGAAGCTGATATTGAAAATACTGCAACGGTTTCACGCGACAATGTAGAAGTAATCCGAAAGCGTGAAATGCTAGATATTCTTCATGCTATCAATGTACTAGCTGTCACTAATCACGACATCATCCATATTTTTGTAAATTACGCCGCGCATATGAATTATTTGGCTGTTTTCGCCTTTCCGCCAGAGCATGACTATGAAAATGGTGACAATAGAGAACGTGATTTTGATAAGACTGTTTGGCTTAACGGCCCAAAAGCATTAGAGCAGTTACTTTCAATCGAAAGCCAACTAACAGAGCTAATCATTGAAGCCCGTGAAGAAGCCGAAGCAAAAGCAGAGGTGGAAGCATGAAAACTTGTGGTAACTGCCCTTTTGTAAGAGTGAATAAAACTCGCCTTATGGCTATTGCGTTTTGCGGTAAGACGGAAGACGGCTTCATTGTTCCACACGAATGGCGCGGTGGTGATGCTCTCTTCTTTTCTCGTGTTCCTGAATTTTGCACTAACGAAAATGCAACGCCGTCTAGCAAACCAGCACCTCTAGAAGATTGGGTAAGACGAACCGTAGACGAACTAACGGTGAAAGATACGGGAGAGTCAAAATGAAAGTTCATGAACTAAAAATCCAATCTGTTCACTTCGCCGATGTTCTAGCCCACCGCAAAACACATGAAGTTCGAATCAATGATCGTGATTACCAAATTGGCGACTGCTTAAACCTACGTGAGATTGATGCTAATGGAGAATACACCGGACAAGAAGCGAATGCCGAAGTTAGCCACGTTTTACACGGTGGTCAGTTTGGTATCAAAGAGGGTTGGTGTGTCCTGTCATTAAAAAGCGGTACCAGTAAATCAGCTCTAAACCTGATCTGCTTTTTACGTGATCGTCTGCAGGAAACGTGCGACTGTATTGATGCAAGCCACGACATCATCAAACGGTCAGGGCATACGACTGCAGACGCTGAAATGACGGCCAATGATGCTCGTGCATTTATTGATATGGCTAACGAGTTTCTAAGCACTCTTGGGGAGGGTTCAAAATGAGTTCTACCAACGGAAAAGTAGTACCACGCGAACTTTACCCAACGCCAGATGAGTGTGTTATCTCTCTTTTGGAAAAGTTGACGCTTCGCCCGTCTGATAAGTTTCTTGAACCTTGTTATGGCACTGGTGCGATCTTTGAAAACGTCATGTTGCCAGAAAGCCAAAAGTCATTTGCTGAAATCGAAAAGGGGATTGATTACCTAACTACTGATTTCGGTACTCAAGACGTGATCATCACCAATCCACCGTTTTCACTAACGGAGGAATTCATTCGCAAAAGCCTAAGTGAGTTAGCCCCTGACGGGACAATGGCTTATCTGCAGCGTGTTAATTATTTAGGTTCGATAGCGCGTTTACCTTTTTGGCATGAAATTGGATTCCCTCAAAAAACGCCTGTTATCGTTCCACGCCCTCGCTTTGTTGGCGGTGGCTCTGACTCATGCGAATACATGTGGTTTATCTGGGATAAAGGTAACCGCTTCGATTTGCCTAATGGTCTGAGCAATATCATTTCTGTAGGTCTAGTTGTTTGTGATGAATGCTTACATGAAATCAAGAAGAAAGACTTAGTGTGCCAAGGTTGCGGCGCACCAGTAGTTCATGAGGTGGCAGCATGAAGTTGAACAAACAAGAAGTGAAAGCGATTGAGGATATGCAATCTATTCTTGACGCGATAAAGCATCCCGAGGGCAAAGGTTATGTGTGTTTTTCTAGCGGTGATATTACAAATATTGAGCGCGTTTTAGGTATTGACCTTTGGAAAGCAACATTAGGCAATCGTGATGTAAAGAAAGCTGTTCGTGGTAAAGAGCGCCTGTTGATGAAGATTTGCTTTCAAGCAGGTGGTCAATATCCTGCTGAAAGGCACTGTTTCTTTCCATTTCAGGTTAGAACGAAAGCCACTAAATGAACACTCTAATCGAACCAACTGAAATCGACCTATACGATTTTCCATGGCAAGCCCCTTTGACTGAGGTTGAAGCGGGCTGCTTTGGTTCGCGTCGATACAATACAATCATTGAGCCTGATGATCTTAGTGTTCTGGAACGTAAGCTATTTGATGCTAACCCAGACGATTTCGAGTGGGCGAAAGATAAGATTAAAGACCTACCGGACTACCTAACCAAGTACTTTGTTACTCGTTACGTTTCAGTGTTCGAAAAGAAAGGCCGTAAAGATGCCAACATATTTTTGCGTGAGCGTATGGGGCCAGCCGCTGAACGTGCGCTGATGGTTTTACGCAAATACAAAAAGTTACCGACAACCCAAAAGGTTTCTTTGCTTAGTGAAGAGTTTAGCGACACTGAGCAAAGCGACTTTGCACAAAAAGAACAAATGCGCTTTGACTTCGAAAAGGCGGAGCGTAATCGCAAGCCAGTTAAAAGCCGACTGCTGGCAGAACTTGAGCCGTCAGAAGTTAAAGACATGGCATTCAAAATTAGCCAAATCACTAAGGCTAAATTCCCTCTTATCGCTGCACGTGTGGCTAACCGTGATCTGGATGAAGACGAAATTCCAGAGGTGATCGGCTATGAAGAATTAGCCGAATTTGTCTGCCATTTTGGTATGACTCCACCGCGCAAGAAAAAGAAACAAACCGACCTGACCGCACTAAATGACATTTCACGCATGTTAGATGAAAAGTGGTGGTATGGACGTCTCAACAAAATACGCAAAATCATGCGTGAGCACCTAGCCATTGCTATGGGGCAAGTTTCGTCAAAAGCATCACCTTATGCGTCATGGGATTGCGTTCGTGAACACCAAGCGCAGCAAACTGCTAACTATGAATACATTAAACAATGCCAGTTATTAGATGAAGAAACAGGAGAAGAAGCTGATCTCTGGGATATGGTCAAAAAGAGTGTGGCTAACCCTGCCATTCGTCGTCATGAATTAATGGTGCGTTGCCGTGGTTGTGAAGACATTGGCAACGAGCTGGGTTTGCAAGGTCTGTTCTTAACGTTGACCACTCCATCTAAGTATCACAACTCATACAAGAAAGGCGGCTTTATTGGTCACTGGAACGGTGCAAGCCCACGTGATGCGCAATCTTACCTAAACAACGTATGGCAGCGAATTCGCGCCAAACTAGGTCGTGAAGAAATCCGTTGGTTTGGTGTTCGTGTCGCTGAGCCACACCATGACGGCACACCACACTGGCATTTGCTTATCTGGGTAAAACCAGAAGACGTGATGCAAGTGCGTGACATCTTCATTTCTTACGCCACGCAAGAAGACCGTGGCGAACTGCACCCAGAACTTGAGAAAGAGAAGAAAAAGCCATTCCGCAAAGGTGCTTACGTTGGGCCGCTAGATTACCGCCCACGTTGTGACTTTGGTTTTATTGACCCAGAGAAAGGCACTGCTACGGGCTACATCGCTAAGTACATTTCAAAGAACATTGACGGCTTTGCAATGGACGGGGAGATCTCGGACGAAACAGGCAAGCCAGTTAAAGACATGGCGAAGAATGTTAGTGCTTGGAAAAGCCGTTGGAACATTCGCCAGTTCCAGTTCTTCGGTGGTGCACCAGTCACGACTTACCGTGAACTACGCCGCTTCGCTAACCAGAACAAAAAAGCGTTTATGGAATACCTCTTCATGCAAGAGCGTGTCGACCTACTCACTATTTACTCAATGCTGCAGCGTGATCTTGTTGGGCCTATTAAACCTAGCAAGCTGATCACCAATGAAGAGTTAATGAAAGTGATTGGTGATAGCTACCAGTCACGCATGAAGACCGAAGACGCAAGCATCACAGACACTTTAAAAGCTGCCGACCATGGTAACTGGCAAGGTTACATCATGGGGCAAGGTGGCCCATTCGTTAAGCGCGAAGATTTGCTGATCGTGAACTCTTATGAAGTACTGCCATTCGCTTCACCACATGGCGAAGACGTTCGCAAAATTGAGGGTTTCACTACACCAGAAGAAACCATCAAAACACGCACCAAAGTTTGGACGATTCAGAAGAAATCAAAGGTTAATGATGAAGCTAAAGCGTGCGCTCTTGGGAGCGAAGCGACCGCTTTTGGAGCCTCTGGCTCCTCTCGGAGTTCTGTCAATAACTGTACGGAGCCTGAGAAAGTACAGGTCTGCGATCAGCTAACCCGATTATTAGACCCTGTTAATAAATGGGCGAGTAAATCACCAAATATTGATGAAGCGGCACTGGCCGCACTGCTAAAAGGCAGTTCAATTCGCATCGACGATGCAACCAGTATTCAAATCCGCCCTGCGGAGGTAGACGAACACGGCAATAAACGCCCTGCCCAGTTGGTAGAAGTGAGCCGTCAACGTTCGGACGACACCAATTGGATGGATTTCGAGGGTTGGGACAACTTATTCGCCCAACCAGAAAAGCAAGAGTATCAACAACCCGACCTGTCGATTTTCCCTGATGGGGACGACTGGCCGTTAATGTAGGAGAAAGAAGTTATGAAGACTAATGCTGAAAGCTTAGATATGGAGTTGGTAGATGTGCTCAGCTCTGCAATTGAAGAATACGTATCAAAGATGAGCGAAGACGCGACAGACTTTGAAATTCAGTTGGCTATAAAAAATGTGTTGTCAAAAAAAGAGAATGAAATAGCAATAAAGATGCAAGGTGCTGCCTACTATGCGGCGTTAAAGAACATAGGCCGATAGCTTTAAGGAGATGACAGTGAAAAACTCGAAAGCTAAGAGAATGATTGTCACGGCAATAAATACAAATTATGGGTTTGATTACGCAACATGGGAAGGCAAAGAGTTAATGCAAACAAACTGGCATAAGAGAGTATCTCAAGGAGTATTCAGATGGTTTGGAAAGCTAAAAAAATGACTTAACTACTAACAGCTTTTATCAGGTCCAGAATTGGTTGGCGGATATGAGCAGGAACATGCTTCATAGCTGCCGCCAAATCGGTGTTATTGGATGTGCGTTGGTTTAGTTCTGCCCACGCCACATCTAAACAGGTAACACCGTAATACAAACAAAGCTTTTTGATCTCGCTAAGTTTAGGGTCGCGCTTACCTTGTTCAATTCGCTGGTAGGTTGTTAGTCTAATTCCAGTTTGATTCGCAATTTGCTCCTGAGTTTTGCGATTTTGGAGTCTCAGTTGTACAAAGTAACTAATAACTGGGTCTAACTCATTGTTTTTAATCGACACAATTTACACTTTCCTAAGTCAGTTCTGACTAGTAGTTGCTACAAATATGCCAACCAAGACGAGGGTGTTAATAAATTAGTGCTACTTCGCAAATGTCATTAATCATTCTTAAGTATGATTCGCTTTGCTAGGTATATAAAAGTCGCATACCGAAGAGTATAGGCGACAAAAAGCAATAATAAATTTGTTCGATAAAAACTACTGTATTAATATACAGTAAATCGTCAGTTAGGAGGCTTAATGTCTGAACTACATAACAATGCGGAGGCGTTTGTTTTATGCGCTTTGGCTGAGGATACAAGCGGGAACCATGAAAAAAATCAAGATATTGGAACATTCTTGATTTCTTTGATACTTGCCCACAAAAAAGAGCATCATCATGACGCCCTTTATTATCAATGTGATTGTAAGTGCAAAGTGGCTAAAAAAGAGCAAGTTGTTTCTTTAAACTGTCTCTGTGATCAGGCTTTAGCACCTTGATTAAGCAGTTAGCCAGTTCACTGGTATCTTTCGATGACGGGCTTAGTGTGTGACTAAAATACAAAGACATAACAAACTGATGTTCACATGCTGGGTTCTTACACTCACAATACAAATCTGCACAGTCGTTCGATAGGCGGTTGGTTTTATTAATCACCGCCCGTTCGCCACAACCGCAAGTAATGCGACTACCAAATAAAGACGGCTTACTAGTCGCACCAATTCCGAAATGAAGCTTTGACTGTTTTAGTGAGTGGCGGTAGCCGATAGAACTCACAAAGGTATGCCCACATTCTGGGTTAGAACAGGAACAAGATAAATCTGCGCAATTGGCATCTTTAGCGATGCTTCTACTTACAATCGCGCGTTCACCACATTTGCAATAAACTCGCATACATTGACCTAACTTAACTGACTGACAGCATAATATTACGTCAATGGCTGTGTTTTTGTACAGGTTTATGAGTTTTCCCCGGTAGTAACATCAAACTTTAGATGTAGGCTTTTTATGTTTCTGATTTCCGGGTCATTGTTCACTTCATCCATAATCAGTTCGCAAACAGGTATGATCTCGTCTTTGGCGTATTCACTACCAATCTTGATCGGGTCACCTAAGCTGGTTGTCCCTTGTGGAATAATGCCAGCCTTACCCACTGGGAAACGATGCCCCACTAAGATGTCTTGCGCTGTAATATTCTTGATGCGTTCGAATTCATCTTTTGTTGCAATGTCACCTACAGGGATTAGCTGAATACCTTTCTCTGCACCACCGGGAATATTGACGAACATACTGCGGAAGTTACCAACGCCTTTAGAGCTGGCAATCTTATCTTTCAACATCTTTTCGTCATCATCACTCAAGTTTGGGTCAGTCGCATAGAAGATAAAACCCATGTGAGCACCGTTCTTGTAGTATCGGCGACGAAATAGTGTGGCGTCTTTGTTTAGTAAGCTGCTTTGTAAGCTGCCCAAATAGTCAGGTAAGCCATAAATCTGTTGCTGCAAGTCTTCTTGCGGTAAGAATATGATGTCTTCCGGTTTGTACACTTGCTGCTTGTTGTCTCGTTCGAGCAATACAAAATCGCCATTTTTACGTCTGCGTAGATACATGGTAGGTAAAGGGAATAGGCGGACTACGCGCTTAAAGTGATCGCGGATTTTTAAAAATGCAGCATCCCCAACTGTGAAGTAGTTGTTGCAAAATGATTGAAGTTGTCGACGCCTAGTTCCGCCGCCACCTGTAAAACGAGCAGCAACATAATTTGCCCGAGCTTTCAGAAGTGAGCCATGATAGGCGTTAGCTCGTGAAGTCTCGACCAATCCCTGTCGTGAAATTGGCGGCTCCCAGTAATCGTCCATGTCATTGTAGAAAAGCTCAGTGTAAGACGTCATCCAACTGGTTGAGTCAATTGCTTCTGGCGAAGAGTCAATGTGGTAAACAGACTCTGCATGTTGTTCTTCTTGCTTAACTAGTGTTTCTGTTGTGTCGGTCATGCTGCAGTGGCCCAAGTTGATTTCGTTGGAGTATCGTGATCTAACGGTTCGTTAATAATGGCGTGTGAAATAGCCCAAAACGCATCGGCGTGGCCTGTTGTTTCACTTCGCTCAGCTTTAAAGGTCATAGCGTTACCGCTATTGGTCGGTACTCGCTTAATAGCCATGAATGCCATAGCAATGTCTTTGTGTTCGGCATCAAACTGCAGGCGCTTGGCTTCTACAATGTCGATCATCTTCATCACAAGGCGATTCTTGTTTTCGTTGCTGTAATGTATGGCGTGGGCTTCACGTGGGTGTTTTTTCTTAATTAAGTCCCAAACACCGCCGCCAATCCCCGTAGTGTCAACACCTATGTACGTGACTTTGTAGCGTTTAAATACCTTTTCAATTTCACTTACGTGGTACTGGAAGTTAAGGCCTTTCCAGTAGTGTTTCTCTAAAACACGGAATTTCTCACCTGCAACTGCAGGCGGGGCTATGACTACTAAACAAGCATTGTCACGTGTTCGGCTTGGGTCATAGCCCAACCATACTTCACGCCCAGCAAACGGTGATTTTGTTTTCGGTTTAAAGTCCTGCCAGTGGGCAGAGTCAACCATACCTTTTTCGAGGTCAGAGAATTTGAATACAGACAAAGAGCCGTCGACGAAGACACACATAAACAGGTTGTCGAAATCGTCTTTACTGTATTCGTCCTGTAGTTCTTCAATATCAAATAGGTCACAACCGCCTGCTGCAGCGTCTTCGATAGTAACGACATAACGCCACTGCTTATCAGGACAAAGCACACCACCATCGCGGTATTCATCGAACGTTGGAAACTCAATCTTAGCGCGTGAATCTCTCCCTTTTCGCCATTGGTCGCCCGTCCAAAATGGGTATGCCTGGTGCATTTTCGATGATGGGGTCGAAAAGTAGGTTTTACGCCATTTTTTATGGGTAGCCATTGCCGAAGCGAGTTTGTTTAGTTCGTCAAACTTCGGTATCCAGAAGTATTCATCAACATAAACATGGCCGTGGTAACTCTGCGCGGTTTTGCTGTTGGTTGATAAAAAGCGAAGTTCAGCACCATTAGAGAGAATGATCGGGTTCCCGGTCAGCTCTATGTCTAAGAACTCTTTTGCAATAGCAATGATGTAGCTACGAAAAACTTCCGCTTGAGCGCGTGACGCTGACAAAAAGATTTGGTTGTCACCAGTCAGAATCGCATCTTCTAAAGCCTCACCACTGAAATAGTAGGTTGCACCAATCTGGCGGGATTTAAGAATGTTACGAATACGCTGTTTGATGTTGTTGCGCATTACGTGTTGATAGGCGAAAAGCGAATCGTGCCACGTGGCAAAGTCTTCTTCACTCAGTTCGCTAATGTCATTCTTTTTGCCTTTACGTTTCTTATTCGATTTTGAGTTGCTGCCAGATTGCTGATCACCACGGTTACTTTTGTTCTCGTGTTTTTTGTTGCCAGCATTTAAAGGCTGTTCACCTTGCTGCTTTTCTCGTGCCCTTTGTTTCTTCAAAGTTGCGTGATGCTTGATAAGCCTATCGAGCATGTCTAGCTGGTTCTTGCTTGGGTCTTCCAATTCGAGCAACGTTTGAATGCGGTTTGCTATTGCTTCATCAATAGTTTGTTCACGCAACATATCGCGCCAACCGAATTTATCTGCCCAGTAATAAATGATGCGCTCATTATTTAGGTTCAGTTCGGTAGCGATTTCACGTGGCGTCCAAGCTTTCAAATAGAGTGCTCGGGCGGCTTGTCGTACTTCGGGAGAATATGCCATAAGCGCATCATACGCCCCGAAATCTCGCAAATGACTAACTTAAATTCGGATGAATTCGGATATGGGCTAAATCCGAATTTCTAGGAATTGAAGTGGCTGAAACCACCCATTCAAAGGCGTATTGTTTGCCGTGACCGAGATTTATTTGACGTGATTTAACTAGGCAAACGACAAACATGAGCAAAACCAGTGATTGGAAAATTGTTGCAACTGAGGGGGCTACTGTAGATGGTCGCCAGATTAGTGCAGCACAAATTAAAGATATGGGTAGTTCTTATTCGCAAGAGCTATATGCAGCGTTAATTTGGCCTGAACACTCACGTTCTCACTGGAATGTTTTTGAGGGCAATAACTGGGGTGAAGTACCCGAAGTTAAAGCTGAAAAACGCGCTGGTAAATGGCGCTTACTAGCCAAAATTACACCGAATGAATTCTTACTTTCTGCTAACAAGAAAGGTCAAAAGCTCTATACATCTATTGAAATGCACCCGGACTTTCAAGGAACTGGCCGCGCCTACCTGATCGGCTTAGCTGTGACTGACTCCCCTGCATCCACAGGAACAACGCGCCTTAAATTCTCTCGTCAAGCGGGTGAAACGCAAGAAATTGAAACCGATTCATTGGAGCTGATTGATCTTAGTGAGTTCTATACCACAAACCCGTTAGCACAGGCTTTTGCGACCATCGCAAGCTATTTCCAATCTGGTGGGCAACTACCAGAAAACCTAACTGAAACGCCAGAACCAGAGGAAACGGAAGTGACCAAAGAAGAACTGACTGCCGCATTGAAAGAGCAATTAGGTGCTTTCAAAAGCGAGCTGAAAACCGAGCTGAAAGAAGAACTCACCCAAGAGTTCGCACAGCAACCCCCAGAGCAGGAAGTGAACCAAGAGAAATCTGCTGCAGAACAGTTCTCTGCCACTCTGGATGACAAACTAAATCCGATTCTTGAAAAAGTGTCTGGTTTAGAAAACCAATTCGCACAACTTTCGCAAGAAGTACCGAATCAAGAGCCTAGCGGCACTGGTGCTGCGGAAGATACAAGCCACTTTGCATAAGGAGTTATAACTGATGCAACTTAATCAAGCCGCACGCGATTACCTAGACCAGTATTCCGCAAAGCAAAGTGAAATCTTTGGTGTAAAAGACCCAAGCAAAACATTTGCGATTACTGGGCCAAAGGAAACGCAGCTAAAGAGCAAGCTTCTTGAAAAAGCGGACTTCCTGAAAATGATCACTGTTGAAGATGTTGACCAAAAGTCCGGGCAAGTGGTTCAGGTAGGTACTAACCGTCTTCACACTGGCCGTAAAAAAGGTGGTCGTCACACTACTGATGCTGGTGTAGATGGTCATGAGTACGCACTAGTTGAAACCGATTCTTGTGCGGTTGTCACGTGGGATACGCTCAGTGTTTGGGCTAACTCGGGTAAACCGGGCGACTTCATGAAACGCATGAATGAAAATGCTATGTCGAACTTTTCGGCAGACATTTTGCGCGTTGGTTTTAATGGTAAGACAGTTGCTGACACCACTAATTCTGCAACAAATCCTAACGGTGAAGATGTAAATAAAGGCTGGCAGGCGCTTGTTAAGCAAGATGCACCTGACCAAATCATTGACCTCGATGTTTATCTAGATCCGGATGGTGGCGGTGATTACAAGACGCTGGATGCAATGGCCTCTGACCTCATCAATACCAAAATTCACCCATCACTGCGCAATGACCCATCGCTAGTGATCTTGGTTGGTGCTGACCTCATGTCATTTGAACAGGCTCGTTTATACGATGCTGCGTCTACCCCAACTGAGAAAAAAGCAGCCCAACAGTTGCCACATTCTATTGCTGGCCGTCCTGCTGTTGTCCCTCCTTACTTTCCGGGTATGCGTATGGTGGCAACTACATTGAAAAACCTGCACGTCTACACGCAGAAAAACACACGTCACCGTAAGTCTGAGCATGTCGAAGATCGCAAGCAGCATGAAAACTCTTATCTGCGTTGGGAAGGGTACGCTGTAGGTGATTACGAAGGTTACGGCGGTTTCGAAGAAACGAAAGTTCACTTCGGGCCTAAACCTGCACAGTAATTAGGAGTAACTAACAATGCGCTTATCTCCGGGAATGCGACATAACCTTGCTAAACGAGAGCAAAAACAGAAGCAAGTGCTGAGTTCTGGTGTGTTAGTCAACACGGAAAGCCTGCACATCAAGCTGATCGACTTTGAAGAAGATAGAAAGCATTTGCGTTCTTTTAATGCAATCGAAGACCGAATTGAGCATAAGCGCAATGTTTTAGTGCCTAAGTACAAACCGTACGTGGAAGCTTACTTAGCAAAAGGCGAAGTATTCGAAAACCCAATCTTTACCAACATGGTGATCTGGTTGTTCGATGTCAACGACATGGAAACCGCTATTGATTGGTGTTTGAAAGCTATCGAGTTGGATTTGCCTACACCGGACAACTTCCGCCGTGATTGGCCGACTGTCTGCGCTGATGCAGTGCTTGAGTGGGCAGAAAAAGAATCTGGCCGTGGTCACTCAATTGAACCTTATTTCAGCAAGGTGTTTGAAAAGGTTGAAAAAGAGTGGCGATTGCATGAAGAAGTTCATGCCAAGTGGTACCGATTCGCAGGCTTGTACCTTATTCGAAATGAAGAGGGCCAACCACAACCAACAGCTATCGGGTGCTTAGAAACACTAGAAAAAGCTTTGGTGCTACTGCAACACGCTCACGACAAGTACGACAAAGTGGGTGTGAAAACCAAGATTGGTCAAATCGAGCAACGTATTCGCGCGATTAAAGACAACAAGAATCTGTAAAGACTCCTACGCCGCCGAGCCTCGGCTGGTGAGGTAAGAGTGCCAATAGGCTAACTCGATACCGTCGACCCAGTGGCTAGAGGCTCACTTATTTAAGGAACTGATATGAAAAGCGCATTTATCTGGTTGGTTAAAACAGTTTTGGTAGTAACAGTGCTAGTCACTAACAGCAAAGGTCTGTCTAGCGATGGCCTAGTTAACTTAATTCTGTTTTGGGCTTGGATTGAGATTGCGTTGGGTATTTGCAGTTCGTTATTGATGTTTAGTGACAAAGAAATGACCAAATTAGCTAACAAAATGAAAGAGCGCAAGACGGCAAAGTGGGTAGGTAAATCTATTCGTTTGATGATGTCTTTGGTAGCCGTCATGTTCATCTATTTTGGTTATTGGTTCACTGGTATTGCATTCATTTTACTGGTTGTTCTTTTAACTATTGTGGCAGCACTTTTAAAAGAAAAAGTTAAAGGGGAGCAGTAAAAATGTTTACGGGATCTTCCGGCTCGGATTACCAAGCGACAGAAATCACCAATGACGGTTTTTGGCCGAACATCAATGCGGGTGACTTTGAAAAACGTCGCGGTATTCCTGCAGCTCAAGATTCAGAACGTATCGCTATTGCTCTGGTTAATGCTGTTTCGGAAGTTAACCAGCAACTTGAAGACTTAAAAGCTAAGTATCAGGAAGAGGGACATGCAACTGCTGGCGATGTTCCCGCTTTTCCGGAGATGCTTGGTAAAAACCGTGTTGTATATCAATACGAATCAGCAGTGTTTGCGAGAGCTAAAGCTGACTTGCTGCCAGACATTGCAACTGTTCACACCAAGGACAAAGGCGACCATATGGCAGACAGAAGCGCCGAGGTTCGCACTGAACTGCTTTCAGAAAGCCAGCGCATTATTCGAAACATGAAAGGGCTAAACCGTTCATCGGTGGATTTGCTATGAGTACGCAGTACCAAGCAGGTTACAAGCTGCGTGACCTAAACGCATTTTTAATCAGCGTTGTGGGCGACAAGATAGCCAAGCGCATGGAATGTGAAATGGGCAAGGTTGAGTTGAAACTCGAAACCAAGAATATGGGCCATGGCTTTGATCTGCTTTATCAACGTTATGTTGCTGATTTCTACTTCGATAAGTTCCCTTTCAAAGAATACGACCCTGCAGTGTTGTTTGCGAACGTAGGGGCTTGGTTGATGGATAACGACTCTGACCGTTTCCACATTGAAGACTTAGACGACCCAGACGTGGATATAGTGCTGGAAGATGAGAAAAACGCCGAAGTGCTGATCTCAGTGATGTTTGAAGAACCAGTCAAAGTGACTGCTGACCAAGACGGGCCAATCTATTGGAATGGTCAACGCTGGAAGATTGCAGAGTACGAGATTTGGCAGGCGGAAAGGCTATCAAATGTAGTTATTCGCAATGTATGAGATACGGGCAGATAAACGCAGTTATCTGCGAGTTAAAGAGCAATTCGAGCTGTTAAAGCTTGATAAAAAAGCCAGAGCCAGAGTGCTGAAAGAGCTTGGTAAATACATCACCAAGACGACCAAAAAGAACATTCGAGCACAGCGTGACCCAGATGGTAAATCGTGGTCAAAGCGCAAAAAAGGCAGGCGCAAGATGCTTAGAGGCTTCACCAAGAAGCTAAAGCATTTTCAAAAAGACAATAACCGGGTTTTGGTTGTTGGTTGGCCCTCAAGACGAGGAACCGTAGCACTGGCTCATCATACAGGTGAAGCAGAGAAAAGCGGTTTGCAGCAGAGGTTCAAGCAAGCCAAGAAAGCGAAAGAGCCAAAGAAAACCGACCCGGCAACTAGAGAGCAAGCGAAAGAGCTACGCGATTTAGGTTACAGACTTCCGCCCCAAGGCAGGCAGAAGAGAGGCAAAAAGCCAACGCTCAAATTCATTACTCAGAATATGACCGTAGCCGAAGCCGCAAAACTGATTAGTGATCTGGAAAACAAAACTCCATCACGTAAGTGGGAAGTAGATCGCCCAGAACGCCGATTGATAGGTATTAGTCCCAAACGGGCAGCAATGATTATCAAGCGGGAATTGAATCGAAACAGGAGCAACTAAACATGGCATGGCCTACCGTCATTATTAACATTCTGAACATGATGCGCGGACCGATTCCGGGCGTTGAATTTCACTTTCTGTTTGTTGTGTACGGCACAGTCGCAGGAACAGAGCGCAACCTAATTATGGTGGACAACACCACGGATTTTGCAGATAGCACGTTCGATAACATCGACCCTGTGCACATGCTTACGCTAAAAGCCGCCCAGTTAAACGGGAAACAGAACTGGACTGCAGGTGTGATCGTCTTAGACCCAGCGGACAGTTGGCAAGCCGCAGTGTTTAAAGCCAATGAAACATCAAGCTTTGAAGCTGTAGTGCTTGATAAGCCAGATACAGGCACATCGACTCTTGAAGATGCTGTTGCTTTCCGCACTGAATTGAAAAACAAGTTAGGACGTGAAGTATTCATGATCTGCACCTTGCCGGGTATCAATGATGATTCGGTGACGGGTGAAACATGGGCGGAGTGGTTGGCAGCGACAGTCGCGGTACCAACGAGCATCGCAAGTGAGTACATCACCGTCGTTCCTCAAGTTCACAAAGAAAACTCAACAGTAGGTATATACGCTGGCCGCTTAGCAAACCAAGAAGTGTCTATTGCTGATTCCCCTGCACGAGTCAAAACAGGCAGCGTACTGGGTAGCATGACTCTGGCAACGGATAAAGACGGCAAACCGTTGGAGTTGGCAACCCTTAAAGCACTGGAAGCTGCTCGAATTGCGGTTCCGATGTGGTACCCAGATTATCCGGGGCAGTACTGGACAACGGGCCGTACTTTAGATGTTCCGGGTGGTGACTTTCAAGATATTCGCCATATCCGTGTTGCGATGAAAGCAGCCCGTAAAGTTCGTGTGCGTGCGATTGCTCGAATCGCTGATCGTGAGTTCAATTCAACGCCGGGCAGTGAAGCAAGCGCAAAACTCTACTTTACCCAAGACCTGCGCGAAATGGCGGTAGTAACGAAAATTGGTGATTACGAGTTCCCAGGTGAAATCAAACCGCCACAGGATGAAGACATCACCATCACTTGGATTAACAGTGAAGAAGTGGAAATTCTGCTAGCTGTTACGCCTTATGAGTGCCCAGTGAAAATCACAATCGGCATCATGCTTAACCAACGTCTAGGAGAGTAATAAATGACTTCTCGTTATACAGGTCGAAGTTTCGACATCAATGTTCTTGGTGTAATGCTTCATGTGGAGTCGGCAACCGCAACAATTAATGATGAATCAGCCGTTGATAAAGAGCGCGGAATTCCAACCGGCTTTACTCATGGTGCGGTGAGCTGTGATGTCGAATATGAGTTTGATTTAAACAACTTCCGCAAGTTGCAGCAAAAAGCACGTGAAGCAGGTAGCTGGCGTGGCATCAAGCCTCATGATTGCATGTTCTATGCAAATACAGGCGATGCGGAAGACAAAGTGGAACTGTTTGGTGTGAAGCTTCAAATCTCTGATCTACTAAGTGTCGACCCTAATAGCAGTGATAAGACCAAGCGCAAACTGAAAGGTTTTGTAACGAGTCCGCACTTTGTCCGCATCAATGGTATTCCATACCTAAGTTCAGACGACACACGCGGTCTGCTTTAAGCCTAACCAGAGAGATAACGAATGCCGGATTTTATCGACCATGCCAGTAGTAATGAAGCCAAATTCACCGAAATGGCTATTGCAAGCCAACTTAAACGGTCAGTGCAGACAGGCCAACAAGAAAGCGCGAAAGAGTGCTACGAGTGTGGCGATGAAATCCCAGAGCTGCGCCGTATTAAAGTCGCAGGTTGTAAGTATTGCGTTAGCTGTCAGCAGCTAGCAGAGAAAGGTCTAATTTAGGGTTTTCCAATGAATAAACTATTGATGAAACGCCGCTATTTCGAACACGGAACGTATTCGACTCTACATCGTGAAGATGGTAGCAAAGTGTGCTGTGTTGTAGAGCGTCCAATGCTGAACAACAAGCCAAGTGAATCTTGCATTGTTGAGGGTACTTATAGTTTGTTCCCTCATAAGTCACCACGATTTGGTGATTGTTATGCCTTAGAAGCTGATACGTTGGGTGTTACTCGACAAGGGCCAAGCCTACGCACACACATTCTGATTCATAAAGCTAATTCACCTAAAGAGCTGCAAGGTTGCTTAGCACCTGGTGTTGATTTTGGGTTTGTGAATGGTGAGTGGGCGGTGGTGAACTCAACTGCTGCATTCAATGCGTTAATGAAAGAATTAGCTGGCGAATCTGCACAACTTACCATCGTTAAGGACTGACTATGTGGGATAAGGTTAAATCGCTGATCGGCAATTATGCCCCTTTGATTGGAACGTTAATTGGTGGCCCTGTTGGTACCGCTGTAGGTGGCTTGGTGTCTAGTGCTCTAGGTGTTGAAAATACACCGCAGGCAATCGAGCAAGAGTTAGCTGTGAATCCAGAAGCCGTTCTGAAACTCAAGCAGTTAGAAGCTGATCATGAGGTTGAACTCAAACAGTTGGCATTTGAGCATGCAAAACTTGAGAGCGAAGAACGCAAATTGGCTATGACTCAACAACACGCAACGATGCAGGCAGAACTTGCAAGTAATGACCCTTATGTGCGCCGTTGGCGTCCAACTTGGGGTTACTCGATGTGTGCCGCTTGGGTTTTGCTGTTCTTGAGCCTTGCAGTGGTCATGATGTTTTATCCAGAGCATGCAGCCAATGTAGTGAATAGCGTGGTAGCAATGACGCCGTTGTTTGGTATTGGGCTGACAGTGCTTGGCATCAACATTCACAAACGTTCGCAAGACAAGCAAGTGTCTATGGGAAACACCCCATTGGGCACAATCAACACCCTGAAAGCAGCGATTAAAGGGGGCTAAATGGCGGATTGGGTGGCTGCACTCGCAGCAGTAGGAATGCTGATTGCCGTAGTAGTGGGTGCGGTTATCACTCGATTAACAGCCGTTTCTAAAGATTTGGCAGAACACAAAACCCACGTAGCTGAAACCTACGCAACCAAAGACGATGTAAAAGAGTTGGGCGACAGAATGGAACGCAACATGGCATCGGGCTTTGATCGAATTTACAACTTATTGAAAGGAAGAGACGCAGCATGACTAAACCTGCTTTCACATCAAAACCTGTAGTAGTGGCTATCGGTGGTACTGATTTCGAATTCACCCCAACGGTGCAAGATGCGAACAACCATACCAATGACATGATGCCGAATAACAAAGTGGCTCCTGCATACACGTATTTGACTCGCACTGTTAAACCAGAGCAGAAAGATGCGCTGATCGAGTTACTTGATAGCGTGCCCGGTCTAACCATTGAGCTGTTCGCAACGGTGAGTAATGCCTCTAAAGGTGGCATTGAAATCTCACTAAAAAAATAACTGACAGGGCAAAGCGGATTGAAGATAACCCACTTGAACAAGCCTTTGCCCTGCGTCGTCATTTTCTCCCCAATGAACCAGACGACGAACAAAGTTTAAGCCGCGCTATCTGGCTGGATAAACACCAGTTCGAACGCGAAGAAAGAGCAGTAATGAGCGCAATTAGCCGATTGTTTAGTAAGTAAGGTAAGCATCACGCATGAGTATGGAAAAGCTACTAATGCATGTGGCACTGGTTGACCAAGTCACCAAGCCATTACAAGGCATTACCAAAGAGGTGCAATCTTCCATGGAAGCAGGCAAACAAGGCATGCAGAACATGGCGACAGGTGGCGCAGGTTTGGTTGCTACTGGTTTTGCTATCCAAAATGCGTTGATGCCTGCCATTGAAATGGACAGAAAACTAGGTGAGGTTAAATCACTTGGTGTCACTGATGATGCGTTAAAACAGTTGCAAGCAACGGCTTTAGATTTTGCTGCTGAGTACGGCAAATCAGCAACTGAGTTTGTTGGTGCTTCCTATGATATTCAATCCGCTATTGCGGGGTTAAGCGGTGATGAGCTTTCCCAATTTACTAAAGCTTCAGGTGTGCTTGCTGCTGCGACTAAAGCTGACACTGCCACTATCACCAGTTACATGGGCACCATGTACGGGATATTTAAGAACCAAGCCACAGAAATGGGCAAAGGTGAATGGGTTGAACAAGTAGCAGGCATGACCGCCAGTGCCGTTCAAATGTTCAAGACAACGGGTAGTGAAATGAGTAGCGCCTTTACCAGTGTGGGTGCTAACGCTACATCGGCAGGTATTGCGATGTCTGAACAAATGGCGATCTTAGGTACGTTGCAAGCCACTATGAGCGGCAGTGAAGCAGGTACCAAATATAAAGCGTTCCTAGCTGGCGTTGCTAATGCTCAAGACAAACTTAATTTGTCCTTTACAGACAGCCAAGGGCAAATGCTGCCAATGCTGGATATTCTCAACCAGTTGAAAGGTAAGTACGGTGACACGCTCAGCGTTGCCGAATCTGCTGACTTGAAAAAAGCATTTGGCTCAGAGGAAGCCGTAAGCATGATCAAGTTGCTCATGGCTGATACTGATGGGTTAGCAGGAAGCATTGAGCAACTAGGCCAAGTCCAAGGCATGTCAAAAGCCGAAGAAATGGCAAGTGCAATGACCGACCAATGGGAACGGCTCGAAGCGTCATGGTTTGCCGTTCGTGCTGCAGTTTTTGGTGCCATTCTTCCGTCTATCAATGCCATTGTGGGTTCAATGGCTAATGGCTTGGTTTATATCACTGGCTGGACTGATGAATTTCCGTGGCTTGCTGAAATTCTGGGTTATGTTGCTATTGCGGGTTTATCCCTTGGTGGTGTAGTCGCAACACTCTCGCTTGCTATGGGTATTGGGCAAATGATGTCTGCAGGTTGGGCCGTCACCATGACGGGCTTGAACAGCATCATGAAACTGCTACGCATTACCACAATTGCAAGCACTGCCGCCGCTTGGTTATTTAATGCCGCTTTATGGGCGAACCCAATCACATGGGTAGTAGCTGGTATTGCACTGCTTATTGGTGGTGTGGCCGCTGCAATCTATTGGTGGGACGACTTAACCGCAGCATTCAAAGACACGGCTTGGTTTGATGTTATTGCCGGAGCTATTGAGGGCATTGTTGACCTGCTGAACATGATCCCCGGCGTGGATATTGATCTGGGTAGCAAGGTTGACACGCCAGAAGTGAGTGCAGCAGTACAAGCCGAACGAAACGCACCTACATCTATTCAACCAATGGCGTTCGACGCCCCAGAAATGCCAACGGGTAACGGTGGCAGCATTGCCGAATACAAACAGCCGGGAGCAATGCCAACACTACCGCCAAGCATGGTTCAAAACGTAACGACTACCCATAAACCGCAAGGCGGCAACATGAACTCATACGGTGACGTTTACATCACCGCACCGAATGGAATTACACCAGACCAGTTAGCCGAATGGGATGAACTCAATGCCGGATAGTAAGAAGTACATCGACATTAAAGTGATTGACGGTGGATGGGATATGGACGCAGGTCAACAGCCTGCCGAATGCAGCGATTTATACAGCATCGCACAAGATATTAAGCACGCCATTATGGAGTCGGGTTTGGCCCGTCAATTGGTTGCTGAACGTAACCCAGCATTACGAGCTGATGTGATGGTGCAGATTGAGCAGTTAGCAGAGCGTGATGTGAGAGTCGTTCCCGGTACGGCAACGGCAACAGAGTTAGAAGCGGGTGAAATCACGTTAACCGCAACCGCTTATGAATATGGTGATCTAGAGCTTTCTGTAGGAGATAACGGGGCATGAGTAAACGACCAAACGCAGACTTTGTTGAGATTCTAAGTGAATCGGGTGTGCCTGTTACCGAAGAAGAATTTGAAACCAAGCTAAAACAAGAAGTGGTTGGAGCTGGCAGCAAGGTATCTAATGACTCTGAAATGTCACCGTTTTGGCGATGGGTTCGCGCTGCTGTAGTTACACCATGTGTGTGGCTGATCAGAACACTACTAGCAGAACACGTCATGCCGAATATGTTTGTGGCAACGGCAGAGCGTTGGGCTTTAGAGCTGAAAGCTTGGGAACATGACATCGAGCCGAAAGACGCAGAGAAAACACAAGGCAATATCACTTTAACCAAGGCGAACGCTGCTGATGCTGTCACGATAGAAGCGGGTAAAGTGGTTCAAACCCTGCCGATTGATGGTGTTGTGTATAAAGTTCGAGTGCTTGCTGAAACCGTGATTGATGCAGGTCAACTAACGGGCAAAGTGCTGGTTGAAGCATTCGAAGCAGGCGCAGCTTTTAACTTACCTGCAGGTTACTTCAATATCATTCCAGAAGAGATTCCGGGCATTGTCGATGCGGTAAACGAACCAGACTGGATAACCAAATTAGGCGCAGACGCTGAAAGTGAAGAAGAACTGGCACTGCGTATTCAGAACGCTTTCACTAGTTCGGGTGAATGGCACATTGATGATGTTTACCGCTCTATTATTTCCAGTGTTGCCGGGATTCGTAGCGATAACATCTATTTCAATAATACAGGTGAAGTGACGCCGGGCACTGCAGAAGCATTGATCTTGATGGAAGTCGGAGCAACACCGCAGCCAGTTCTTGACCAGTTAAATGACCACATTATGGCTAAGGGGCATCACGGCCATGGTGATGTGCTGACTTGTAAAGCTATTCCAGATACTGAGCACGATGTGATCGCCGATGTTGTGTTGGTTGCGAACTTAGACGAAGCGAGCAAAGTTAACGAGCTGCTGGAAGTCGAAGACCGTATCAGGGCAGCATTTCGTGAGACTGCAGCTTATCCAGAAATGACCCGAGCAAAACCAGAAAGTCGCTTTAGTCTTTCTCTGCTTGGTACTGAGATTCATACCAATATGGCGCAGGTTGAATCGGTAAAGTTCACCGTAGGCGGAAAGGTTCAAGAGGACATTATCAGCGACCTAGAGCAGCCACGTTTGAAAACGTTAACGGTAAGGTAGTAAGCCATGTCTGAACCGCAAAGCTACAACCAAGAGCAACATGCACCAGAGTTACCGGAAACGGTTATTCCATGGTGGCAAGACGGCAGCACCACATCGGAAGAAGTCAAAGAGCCGCATTTTCTTTCAAAAGGCGTGTTCGCATTCTTTCAAATGGTTTGGGGTTGGTTGCTGTTTCCACTTCGCCAAATGGATGCGCTGACATGCAGTGAAAACACCTTGGAGCTAATGGCTTGGGATAGAGACATCAAACGTTTTGAGGGTGAGCCGCTTTCGCTGTTTCGTAAGCGAGTGAAATACGCTGCCGTGAATGCCAAAGACGCAGGCAGCGTTGCAGGGTTTAAGCGAATTTTTGAAAGGTTGGGCATTGGTATCGTCGCGTTTAAAGAACGTGAAGATGCAGTGCAGTGGGATGTTTGCACAATTGAGCTAACAGACGGTGATATTTCCAATAATACCAAGTTGGTTCAAACCCTGATTGAACAGTATGGCCGAACGTGTCGCCGCTACCGTTTTCAAGTGACGTTCCCGACAACCTTAACCGTTGCCAGTGGTGAGTTCTCACACAATTTCAGCCTGTTTTTAGCAGAAACTAAACCAGTCGTTGAAATGAATGTGAAAGCGCAGCCAGTTGAACATCAACAACAAGTTTTTATTGCCAGCCTTTAGTTGGTAAACATTTGTATAGCCAGTTAAAGAAAACAGGGGGAGGTACCCAATGAGCCAAACGGCAATCCCGCTCGAATTTGAGCGTTACTTGCAAAATCAGATTAGTGTCGGTGATGCACCAGACATGAACGAAATGATTTTTGCGCACATTCCGGGGCTAGACCCAAGCCAGCCAATTAACCGTGAAAATGGTTTGCCTGATGTTTCACTATGGGTTCACCAACAAGACATCGACCAAGTGGGCAAACTTGGTGACAACGCACTGGCGTATTCAGTGGTGATCCCCGGTACCGTTGCAGAGTTCACCTTTAACGCGATTTATCTACGTGACAAGAATGTGCCGAATTCTTGCGGAATGGTGGTGCACAAAGCCGAAGAAACCAAAGAAAACGGTATGGCGAGCACTAAGTCATTGGTGCAAGCCTATGACGGAGCCGCACAAATCGCCGGAATTACCGTTGATGCTTCGACTTGGCAGATTGACTATCAAGCACGTTTGAAAGGTATCGAAGAAGACCACCGATTGGCCTGCTTAGATAACTACGGTCACACCGCTTTTGTTGATGGGTTCGACGTTACCCAACAAGCTGACCCGAACAAATATAAAGTGACTCCTGGTGTTGTATATGTCGGTGGTTTACGTGGTGTGTTAACTGGTGAAGTGCTGCAAACCATCGACACTAAACCAAATGGTTTGTACGTGGATGTCGTTCGCCAAGGTACCGCGCTGTCAGTGTGGGAAAACAAGGTCACGATTGCAGTTTCTGAAACTGAGCTAACCGATTATGTCGACGGTAACGGGAACCAACACTATGTGGCAAAATTGGCCGGAATTAATGCTGATGGTTCAGTAGTTGATTGGCGGGTTAAAGGTGGTTTGGCGGAGCATGTGGAAGATAGTAACCCTCACACGCAATATACAAAGCTAGCCCATTTAGTTGGCTTAATCGGAGAGTTCCATGATGCAGGAACCAAGCTTGGTTGGATTGATTTAAAAGGTGGTGAGCTTTCGAGAGTTACAGATAAGTTACTCTGGGATTACGCAGTGGCTTCTGGAATGACTGTAGCACAAGCAACTAAAGATGCTGATCCTATAACTCATGCCATGAAGTTTGGTGATGGTGATGGTTCAACAACCTTTACTTTGCCAAATCATCACTTGGGGCATTTTGTTCGTGGTACACCTAGTGGAGTGAGTCATGGCGATACGCAAGGTGATGCAATTCGAAATATTACGGCTAGAGCAATTCCAACGTTTGGGAGTGCCTCGTCGGCTTTTTTACCTGTTCATGGTTTTGAGGGAGCAATGAACAGTGTGTCAAATAGCTCCTCATCGTCTGGCGTTAGCGCTGGAAGCCCTATAACCATTTCAACAGGTATTGTTTTCAATGCTTCTTGGGTAGTTCCAACTGCGAATGAAAACCGACCATACACTGCAAATCTTTCAATCAAAATTCACCGAGGTTGGATGTAATGAAAATAGCATATCACTACGATTACAAAACCCTCATTTATCAGGGTGAGAGTCAAATTCATAAGGTGGTTGGATATGATGAATATATCTTGCCTCAGTTTTCTACATGGATAGCTAAACCTGATTTTGACGAAGAAACCGAACAAGCCAAATTTGATGTGAAAAATCAGAAATGGCTTGTCGAGACAAAACCAGTTGAAGTGACGGCTTACAATAAGCAAACCCACGAATCAAAAGTGTTTGACGATGTATCTGTAGTCACTGATGACTACACGCTGAAAAAACCGTTAACGCGATGGGATGAGTGGATTAATGACGCTTGGGTAACAAACGAAAGCAATAAATACATTGCTGAATACGACCAAGTGGATAGTGCACGTCGAGCTGCTTACCGTGAAGTTAGTGATTCGTTGTATATGGAAGCATGGCGCAAAGAGTCAAAAGGCTTAGTTGATGAAGCGGCAGCGTTCAGACAGCAAGCTGATGCGGCAGTAGAGCTAATACAAACCGAAAACCCTTGGCCGACTCCGCCAGAGGTCTAGCGATATGTGGCAACAATCCTCATTAAGTTGGCCTAACAGTTCGCAAACCATTCAAACCAGTGCCGAGCAGGTGACAGACCAAATCGGCACAACGATGAATGATGCAGCTAGCCGCTTAACTAACCTTGAAAGTGACGCCAGTTATGGGCGTCACTCTTTAAGTGAAGAAGCGAATGCGTTACTTGGTTTACGTGGTGATCTTGAATCTTTGTTAAGAACTGGCACTGTACTAACCGCCACACCTTACCAGTTTCAAGTTGGTACCAAGTTGGATTCGGGTTGTTATCTGAACCCACAGTCAGCAGTTAAAGTGCTATCTAGCAAACTCCGTGATCATGCTGACAAGTACCGACCAAATGGCAATCTTCACTGTATTGCACTTATGGTGACAGCTTCACAATTAGCACAGTTCGCTAATCAGTTGACGGATCTTGTTTCCGTGTTTCCTTTGCCAGATTGGTGTCAGGTGGCTAGGCAAACTCAAGCATTAGTGACCAATGAAACCGATAAGCTTCACCAATCTGCTGCAATCGTCCAGCCTCGCTTCAAACCTATGGCGAAACTCAATGCCAATCCATTGCATGACGCTTTGCATTGGCAGGGGGCACAAATCGCCACGCTTGAATCGTTAGCTGATGATGCAAACCATGTGATCGGTAAGTTGCAGGCACTGGCAGCAAAGAGAGCTACAAGGTTGGGTGATGTCAAAGCGCAGATAAATGCACTTAAAAACCTAAAAGGTAGTGTTTACGCTTTTTCTGTTTCTGGTAGTGCTGAAAGCATCGCAACGCAGATTAGCCAAGCAGGTGCACCAAACAATCATCAATTCACCGTGGCGAGTCTATTGCTTAGCCATGATCCAATGACCTTTTTTGAGGAGTTGCTATGTTAGCTCTCGATGGTGTGCCGGTTAACTTAGACTCGATGAAAGTTGAAATGTCGATGGAGTTAAAAGACCAAGACATGAGCGGTCAATCATCGGGTACCGATACGGCAGAGCAAGGCGATAAAGGCAAGAAACTGACCTTTAGTGGTCGTGTTCCTTTCACTCGTGTAGAAACGCTCACCCAGTTGTATTCGCTTGCATCCGACAAAGACGACACCAACACACGCAGGGTGTATCGGATTGGTAACGACATAGCGTTAGCACTCAAGATTCGCAATGTGAAATTTACTGGCCGTATCAATGCGAGAGAGCATGAAACCTTACAGGCTTGGAACGTCTCTTTTGAGTTGCGAGAGCACAACAGTGTTGCAGAACAAAAAGAGCAACGAGCCAAAGAGCAAACCAAACCAGAACAACGAGAAAATACACGACTAAAACAGGCACTGAATAACGCAGAGGAAGCAACGCAATGAAGCTAGAAAAACGCCTGTTTATTAGTGGTGAAGAAGTCAAACTGGTTAGTAACATGGTGAGCCTAAAGCTATCACTAGGCAGTGTTGCGATCTTCGAAGTTGAAACCAAGGAAAACCCAGAGCAGTTTGCGTCTGTACGTTTTGATATTGGTTATGAGAACAAAACCGCCCCTTGGTTTGAGGGGTATATTGACAAAGTTCAACCTGCAGCAAATGGCTACCATAAAATTACGGTTAAAGAACTGGCTGGCATTTTGTCTAAACGTTGGGCAGTTAGCTTAGAGCACCCAACCGCAGAGCAGGTGATCGGCGTTCTTTCAGATTTGACAGGGCTTGAGTTTAATTTGCCTGATGCTGACTACATCAAAACCACTATTCCAAACTTTGTTTGCCAAGGCACGGGCTATCAGTGCTTAGAGCAAATCGCCAAGGCGTTTTCTATTCCTGATTGTGTTTGGTTCCAACATACTGATCAGGTCGTGTACTTCGGTTCGTATCAAGATAGCCACTTCAACAACAAACCTATGCCGATACCGGAAGAGTTTACCAGTCGCCAAAGTGGTAACAGTGTCACCTTTGTTCCGTTCCCTATGCTAAGGCCGGGCAGAGTCATGAACGACAAGCGAGTTAATCGAGTTGATTTGATTCAAGACGAAATGACCGCTTATTGGAAAACTGAACAATCCGAAGTACCACCGAAAAAACGTGAAACGCTGCAGAACTTCCCAGAGTTGGCAGCAGGTTTTCATTTGCCTAAGTTTGGCCGTGTTGAGGTAGTGAGAGACACAGCGACAGCCGGGCAAGTTGCTGACCCATTTCGCCCAAGGTTTGCGGTAGATGTTCAGGTGCTTGATGAAAACTTAAACCCAGATAGTAACGTGCCTATCTATCGCTCGATTCCATTGCCTGTTCATATGAGTGGGCATGAATCTGGATTGCTGTCTTACCCTCTAGAGGGAACATTGGTTGAAATCGCTTTCGCATATGGTCGGAATGACAGACCTATCATTCGTGGTGTTTATGGCCGTGAATATGCGTTGCCGTCTATTGAGCCGGGGGAACAACTGCAGCAGCAACGTGAAGAGGTCAGCAACCGAATTGATGCAGCAGGAAACACCACCCAACAAACCGACCAAACGCAAAACCAAAAAGCATTCGAAAAGCTAGACCAAGTAGAATGCTATCGTGGTGAATTTGGTCAGCACCATATTTTGGTTGATGAGCACAGCATTGAAGAAGTGATTGGCAAAAAGCTTATTGAAGCACTAGGCGCGATTAACTTAATTGCAGGTGATGACATTGTGCTAGGTAGTTTGGGCAACATGCAAACCGCGACTGCTGGCGAATTGGTGGAGACTATCGGCAAAGTTCGCCGAAGTATTGCTGCTGATCACCAATGGCTGCAGTCGCCAAAAACGTGGGTAGGCTCTAAGCAAGAGAATGTCTTAATTCTTCTGTCTGAACTTATGCAGGTAGTGAAAGAACTTGCCGACACATTAGCGACTCATACGCATAGTGGTGTTGTAGCTGGCCCGGCAACAACTAAAGCACCAGTTCAAGCGAGTGCCATTAGTGGCCATGGCTCGGATAGTTCCAACCTTAAAGGGCGACTCGACCCAATTACACAAACAAGTTAGCCCACAGAAACGCCCACAATCAACGCAGCCAAACGGCTGCGTTTCTTTATGCCTGCATTAAGGCAAAACCAGAACAACATCACTACGGCGCAAACAGCGACCACAGAGCCACGAAACACAAAGACCGGATGACAAAATCCGCACTCTCCTCACCCGCCTGCGCGGTTTTTCGATCAGTTTTTTTACAGTTTTTGAGTTATGAAAAATCAGGGGGGGCAGCAAGCCAAGCGGATAAGGTGCAAAGCCTTTTGCTATAAAGGGATTCGGGGTGGGGTAAACCCTCTCAAAATAGCTTATATAGCCCGATATAGAATTTCAGTCATTTCAGTTTTTTTCAGCAAATTGAAAAATTAACGATCAGAAAGGATCTGGTGATTGCTTGTAAGTTGTTGATAAATAACGGGTGGGATATTTTTTGTCACTGTTTCGACGATCTGAAAGGGATTTTTAAAGATCTCTTTTGTGTCTTGTTAGGCTAGACAGGACAAGGTTTGAAAGCGAATTTTAGTGGATTTACATTTTTTCAAAATAGAACAGAGGAAAAAAAGAAAAGCTTTACGGTAACATTAGACAAAGTGATGCCACAAAAAAGCGGATTTTGTTGACTGATTATGAAGAAAAGCAAGCAAATTACAGTTGAATTGGTGGAGTTTGAATGTGATGAATGCAGCGGTGGTGTGTACCGAGTCGATAGTTCGACAGTACCTAGCAATAACCAATGGCGACACACCTGTACGAATTGTAAAAAAGAAGCCTATTTCGTCTACCCATTCCCTTACATTGCATATAAAGGGGAAGAGTTCATTTTACGCAAACATATTCCAAGACAGTCACCTAAGCCTGATTTGTAAGATGCTATAAAACAAAAGTGGCGACACTAAATTGTGTCGCCACTTTATCGCCATTTGGTGTGAAGTCATTAATTAAGTTGTTGATATTTAATGACTAATCAACTGCGTTAATCTTACTTAGTGTAAGACTGAGCAATGTTGTCAATGCGCTCGTTTGCACGTGCGGCTTCTTCTTGAGCAGCCATTGCTGCATCACCAGACTTGCTTACTTCAGCTTGTAGAGCTTCTACGCTTTGGCTAAGCTGGCTTACTTGATTGTTTAGCTCATCCAGCTGTGCTGTTGTAGCTTCGTCTGGACCAGACGCACAACCTGCTAGTAGAAGAACAGAAGATGCAGCTGCTGCGATCAACATTTTGTTCATAAAGAACTCCTTGCATGTATAGTATCAATAAAACGCCCTATACATTCTATATCGTATAGTGACGGTGAATAGTGTAGCCCTAATTGTGCGCTACCAAAAGCATAGAAAAGTCAAAAAAAACCAAGTTTTTAAGTAATTATCAAATTAGTTGACCAAAGTCTCATTGGTAAGAGTAATTAATGTATGTGCATTAACCAAGTCTACTTTAGGTATTGACTCGTAGAGATAATATTTTCTGTGATCTCTATCCTCAGAATACGAATCCAGTTATCATAGCCTGTTTTTAAATTTATTTGTTGCGAGTGGCGAAAATGTGCTCACTCACAACGATCAGCCATTGAATGGAGAACACTTTGTATTTTAAAGATTTAGGTTTAGACAATCGCTTATTAAAGAACTTGAAGCATTTTGACTTTAAGAAAGCGACAGAGATCCAGCAGAAAGCGATTCCAGTCGCGATCGCTGGTAAAGATCTGTTGGCTTCTTCAAAGACGGGTTCTGGCAAAACGTTGGCTTTTGTTCTTCCTATGCTCCACAAGTCTCTAAAAAATAAAGCGTTCTCTGCGAAAGATCCTAGAGCTGTGGTTCTTGCTCCAACGCGAGAATTAGCAAAGCAGGTGTACGGTGAATTGCGCTCAATGCTTGGTGGTTTGTCTTACGATGCGACGTTAATTGTTGGCGGTGAAAACTTTAATGACCAAGTTAAAGCGTTACGTAAATACCCAAAGTTTATTGTCGCGACTCCAGGGCGTTTAGCTGACCATCTCGAACATCGCTCTCTATTCTTAGATGGTTTAGAGACATTAGTTCTTGATGAAGCTGACCGTATGTTGGATCTAGGCTTTGCTCCAGAGCTTCGCCGCATTCACAATGCTGCGAAACACCGTCGCCGCCAGACTCTGATGTTCTCTGCGACACTTGATCATGCTGAAGTCAACGATATTGCTTTTGAGATGTTGGATGCCCCTAAACGTATTGCTGTTGGTGCGTCAACTGAAGAGCACAAAGATATTACGCAGAAATTCTACCTTTGTGATCACCTAGATCATAAAGAGGCGATTTTAGAACGCATTTTAGAAGAAGCTCAGTACAAGCAGTTGATTATCTTTACCGCAACACGTGTCGATACTGAACGCCTAACGCAGAAACTAAACGAGAAGAAGTTAAAAGCTGTTGCGTTGAGCGGTGGCCTAAACCAAACTCAGCGTAACACTATCATGAGTCAGTTTGAACGCGCAGTGTTCAAGATTCTTGTAACAACCGATGTTGCTTCTCGTGGCCTAGATATCGCGAATGTGACTCACGTGGTGAACTTTGACATGCCTAAGCACACGGAAGAGTATGTGCACCGTGTCGGTCGTACAGGTCGTGCTGGTAACAAAGGTGATGCTGTGTCATTGGTTGGCCCTAAAGACTGGGATAGCTTTAAGCGTGTTGAAGCCTACTTACAGCAAGACCTTTCTTTCTCTGAGCTAGAAGGTTTAAAAGGTAAGTTCAAAGGGCTACGTCCACGCAAAGCAGATTATCGCAATAAAGGTAAAGTTGCTGATAAAGCGAAGCCTAAAGCGAAGAAAACGGCGAAAAAGCCAGTTAAGCGCGATAAGAGCTTCCACCAAAATGTTGCGGTGGGGGACTCAGTGTTTATTCCTAAGAAGAAAGTCGCGCCTAAAGTCGACGATGAGTAGAATCAAAAAAGGGTTGCCAACTGGTAACCCTTTTTATTGATAGTGAGATAAAGTTAGACTTTAAAGAAGCCTAATTGCTGTTTTTGGTTCTCTGCGAGATTTGACAACTCTTGGCTTGCAGCAGCAGATTGTGTAATGCCCGTAACGTTTTGTCTAACGAGTTCATAGATGTTACCAAGATTCTTATTGATGTCAGACGTTACTTGGCCTTGCTCTTCTGATGCGATGGCTACTTGGGCGTTGAGCGATGTAAGCTCTGAAATCGAACTACTAATATTGTTTAGTGACGCGCTTACTTGTGCCGCTTGCTTTTGATTCTGCTCTAACATCTCTAAGCTAGTCGTCATGCTGTTGTTTGCGCTGCCAGACTGACGCTGTAGCTCTTCGATGATGGTTTGAATCTCTTTGGTTGATTCTTGTGTACGTGCAGCAAGCATACGTACTTCATCAGCAACCACGGCGAAACCACGGCCGCTTTCACCTGCTCGCGCGGCTTCAATCGCTGCATTGAGTGCCAGCAAGTTGGTTTGCTCAGAGATGCTTTCAATAACTTCGATGACTTTACCTATTTGCTCTGATTGATCTTGCAAACTATTCACTACGTTGGCAGCTTCCGCTAACTGATCTGCCATCTTGGCGCTAGTTTGAGTGTTCTGCTCAAAAATCTCTAGGCTTTCACGTGCGAGTTTGTCGGCATTGGTTGATGCTGCATCAGCTAGGTTTGCGTTTTGTGTCACTTCTGAGGCGGTGCTTTCCATTTGATTGATAGCCGACGCCACCTGCTCTACTTCATTTTTCTCTTGATCAGAGTTTGCACTAGATTGTGTCATTACTGCAGCGAGCTCGGTTGAAGCAGAAGCAACATCCATACTAATACGAACTAAAGCATCGACTGTTTGTTTTAATTGTGCAGTGGTTGAGTTGAAATCACGGGATAGGACAGTGATTTCATTGTTGCCTTCTTCTTCTACGCGTACCTTTAGGTTTCCTTGCGCCAAGCTTTGCATCGCTAATTGCAGCTTTTTAATTGGGGTGACAATAATGCCAGCAAGCACCCAACTGATCACAAATGCTAGCAGCAGTACTAAAGATAGACCGATAATGGAGTTGGTCATCACTGATGAATGGATTTCACTGTTCTTGTTAATGCCTGCAATCGCGATGGTATTTAGCTTGCTAGACAGGGCGTCGATGCCTTCAACCATGGCTTTGCCCTTATCTCGATAAAGAGCGGAAGCCTGTTCATACTGACGCTGGAATTCGTTGGAAACATTGGATTGGCTGTGTTTGCTTTTGAGCAGAGGGATCATAGTGTCGATTGAGTAGCTCACGTAGTTCTCGATTGCTACTTCCATCTGTTCAATTTCGTTCTTAAGGCCAGGGACTTCGCTTAGTGAGTCCAATAAGCGTCGATTTTCGTTCTGTTTTGCACGTAATGTTGATTGTAGCTGCGCGACGTCATTTGCACGAAACAGGCTATAGATAGCCTTAATACGCATCGCGTAGGTGTTATCGATAATTTTAGTCAGTTGATCTTTGTGGTTAATGACTACTTCGGTGGAAGCCGTCACCTGTTGGAACGCACTTCTAAGGTTTGTGGTGCTGTAGCTGATACCTACAAAAAGAAGTATCAGCGTAAATAGTACAGGAACTACAACCTGTAATTTAATGGATAAGCCGCTTAATAACTGGCGCATTAAAAGTCCTCTATGATGAATGTAATTGTCTGTTATTATTTTTATCGCGAATGATTCTAATTTCTTTGATGGATAATTCAATATGAAAATTAAGTCGGGTTGTGAAAGTTTGAAGGGACACTATGCAACAGTTTTTACCTTTTTATTCATGGGGTTACTTTCATGTTGTATTTGATTTATAAGTTGTTTGTTAATTGTTCGATGTGCGCGCTGAGTGTACAGAGTGGCTAAACTTCTGGCTTAAACCCTAAAATGTCTTTGTCACAGAGGCTTCAATTAACTGAAACACAATTGTCACATTGGAATTCTAAAGTGAGCACCGTTCAAGTAAACACAACGGCAATAAAGCCACTTAAGGAAATTGTGATGAAAAAGACAGTAATCGGTGCAATCGCACTACTAGGCGCAATGGCAGTGACACCAGTTTCTGCTAAAGAAACTATCTCTGCTGTAGGCTCTAGCAGCGTAACTCCACTGATGGAAGTTTTCTCTGAAACATATATGAAGATACATCCAGATGTATTTGTCGAGGTGCAAGGCCCAGGATCTTCTGTGGGTATAAAAGCAGCGAAAAATGGCTCTGCTGACCTAGGGATGTCTTCTCGTAGCCTAAAAGACTCAGAAAAAGAACCAACATTAAAAGAAGAAGCTATTGCTCATGATGGTATTGCCGTTGTCGTAAACCCACAAAACAAGTTGTCAGGTTTAACGGCTGAACAAGTTAGCGCTATCTACAAGGGAGAGGTAACTAATTGGAAAGATGTTGGTGGATCGAATAAGCCAATTGTTGTGGTTACTCGTGATACCGCATCAGGTACTCGTGGAGCTTTTGAAGACATTATGAAGTTGAAGATGAAGATATCTGACAAAGAAGTATCAGCGATCTCTCAACGTGCTCAGGTTGCTAGCGGTAATGGAGCACTGAAAACCATGGTCGCTTCTAATCCATATGCAATTGGTTACATTTCACTTGGTACTGTAGATAACTCTGTAAACGCACTACCAATTGATGGCGTTAAAGCTTCTGATGCTAACGTGAAGAATGGTTCTTACAAAATTTCTCGTCCTTTCCTAGTGCTTTATAAAGACGGTAAACCTTCTGCTGAGACACAGAAGTTCCTAGATTGGATGTTAAGTGATGAAGCGCAGGCTCTAGTTGACCAAAAAGGTTACATCTCGATTAACTAATTAAACATTACTCTGATTATTTGCTCAGCCCACATTTCGGGCTGAGTGTTTTCAATCCAATTCGAATCTTTAATAGAATCGAACTGTGAGATTTCTATATGACCATCGCAAATAGTGAAAAGCTTATGAATATTGAAGCGACTCAATTGAATAAGTCAGGCCTACGCACCAAAAAACGCGTAGACTGGAGAGAGCGAATCTTCCACGGCCTGTTTTTAACCAGTGCAGTAATTGGCATTGTTTCTCTAGCCGTTATTGTTTACTTCATTGTCCAAGAAAGTATCCCAGCGTTCCAAGAGGCAGGTGTTTCTGGCATCGTGCTTGGCCAAAATTGGCTTCCACCAGCACTATATGGTGTGGCAACTATGATTGTCGCATCGGTTGTTTCTACCTTAGGGGCAGTTGCCGTTGGTGTTCCTGTTGGTATCCTCACTGCTATCTATATTGCTGAAATCGCACCAAAACGTGTTGCCGATATCATTCGACCAGCCGTTGAGCTTTTAGCTGGTATTCCTTCTGTGGTTTACGGTTTCTTCGGTCTTGTGATTATCGTTCCCTTGATTCAGGACATTTTCAATGTCCCAGCGGGTAACACTATCCTGGCCGGTATTATTGTTCTTGGTGTGATGATCCTACCAACGGTTATTACAGTTTCTGAAACATCGATTCGTGCAGTGCCACGCACTTACAAAGAAGGTTCGCTTGCATTAGGCGCATCCAAGATATTCACCATTTTTAAGTTGTTAGTGCCAGCAGCACGTAGCGGTATCATGACGGGTGTTATCTTAGGTATTGGTCGTGCGCTAGGGGAAACCATGGCAATTATTATGGTGATGGGTAACGCACCTGCAATGCCTGAAGGCATACTTGATTCAGCTCGTACACTAACGGCAAACATTGCGATTGAAATGTCTTATGCAAGTGGCGTTCACGCTAATGCATTGTATGCGACGGGCGTTGTTCTTCTTGTGTTTATCATGTCATTGAATGCGGTTCTTCTGTACTTAAACCGTGAGAAGGCGAGGTAGTAACGATGTCTTTAGTAAACAACTCTAATACTATGACCATGGATAAAGCGAAGCTTAAAAAAGCACGTCAGACAAAAGACAACATCCTCACTACTTTTATCTGGGCGGCAGCAGCTGTTACGGTCGGTTTTCTGTTCTGGATTATTTGGTACATTCTATCTAACGGCTTGCAACACGTAGATTGGAGCTTCATCACCGACAACTACACACGTACTGGTGACGAGCATGGCATTTTCCCTATGATTGTCGCGACAATCTACATGGTAATTGCGTCCATCGCCGTGGCAGCGCCACTAGGGATCATGACAGCCATCTACCTAACGGAGTATGCTAAGGTTGGTAGTAAACTAGTCAAGGTAATCCGCTTCTGTACTGAATCTTTAGCGGGTATTCCATCTATCATCTTTGGTTTATTCGGGATGACATTCTTTGTCGTGATACTTGGACTAGGTTTCTCGATTCTATCTGGCGCACTCACGCTAAGTATCCTAATTCTTCCTGTGATCATTCGTACCACGGAAGAGGCGCTAATGGCGGTACCACAAACTTATCGCGAGGGCTCATACGGCCTTGGCGCTTCAAAAATCTACACAATCTGGCGTTTGATTCTACCAAGTGCGATGCCGGGTATCTTAACTTCGGTCATTCTAAGTATTGGTCGCGTTATTGGTGAGTCTGCACCTGTGTTTTTAACCGCAGGTATGGTTGCACGTATTCCAGATTCTCTGTTTGATTCTGGCCGTACGTTAACTGTTCATCTTTACAAGCTAACTACCGAGCTGTTTACCATTGAAGAGTGGAACCAAGCTTACGGGACAGCAACAGTACTTATCGTTGTCGTACTACTGATTAATACAGTGACAAAACTAATTGCACGACGCTTCAACACAGCAACTTACTAATACTTGCTGAGCATTAAAATACTGATAACAGAATTGACGAATTTAGAGATAATAAAATGAACAAATTTAATATTGAAAACCTAGATCTATTTTACGGTGAAAACCAAGCGCTTAAATCGATTAACCTTCCGGTTCCAGAGCGCCAAGTGACCGCGCTAATTGGTCCGTCAGGTTGTGGTAAGTCGACACTGCTTCGTTGTCTTAACCGCATGAACGATTTGATTGAAGGGGTAAAAATCACTGGCCGCTTAGAGATGGATGGTGATGATATTTACGGCAACATCGATGTCGCAGACCTACGTATCAAAGTAGGTATGGTGTTCCAAAAGCCAAACCCATTCCCAATGAGTATCTATGAAAACGTAGCTTATGGTTTGCGTGCACAAGGCATCAAGGACAAAAAGCACATTGATCAAGTTGTAGAGCGCTCTCTGCGCGGCGCGGCGCTTTGGGATGAAGTAAAGGACCGTTTAAAGTCGCACGCATTTGGGCTATCTGGTGGTCAGCAGCAACGCCTGTGTATTGCTCGCACGATTGCGATGGAGCCGGATGTTATTTTAATGGATGAGCCGACTTCAGCGCTAGATCCTATTGCGACTCATAAGATTGAAGAGTTGATGGAAGAGCTGAAAAAGGACTACACCATTGTTATCGTGACTCACTCAATGCAGCAAGCACGTCGTATTTCAGACCGTACGGCTTTCTTCCTAATGGGAGAGCTGGTGGAGCATAACGATACGCAAGTAATCTTTAGTGAACCACAAGACGATCGCACACGTGGTTACGTAAACGGTGACTTTGGTTAATTAAGTTTTGGTATAACAAATAATAACTATAAGCGATGGTACTTTGCCCCTCTATTTAGAGGGGTTTTTTTGTTTCTGAGTACTAGTGACTAGTTTGCGGGCTGGCAACTAGGTTTAAGAACAAGTGTAGGTTTGACTGTATCGGTAGAAAGGGTAAGGGTGATGTTATCCATAGGGTGCTTTAACGAGAGGGTATAACGAGAGTTAGGGGAAAGTTTGTAGTTTAATTGGCTCGCAGTTTGAACAGTCAATTTCGCTTTATCAGGGGTTGTTTCATCAGACTCGATGGTTAGCTGCAATGTGCCGCCACTTAGTTTGCACGTGATACTGGTGAAATCAGAAATCGCATGGTCGAAAAGAGGTTGTGTGCTTGACGATAAGGAAGGCAATAACGCAAAAGCGGTGCCAAGAAGCACCGCTTTATTAACAATCAAAAACTTCATCGAAGATTAGTTTTGAGTGATGTACACAGAGCTTAGCTGCGAATTGGTCATTGTCACTGAAGCAAAGTCATTGGTTGTTTGAGAAATATCAACCATGTTGTCTGCAGAACCTGCTTGAATCGATACGTCAGCGAATGAATCACGACCTTTTTGGTTAACGTAAACGAAGTTACGCTCACTTGCACCAGAGATATCGATATCTGCATAGTTCTCATGAGAACGTTGGTCTACATCGACTAGGTTGTCGTTACTTCCACCTGAAATAGTAACTTCTGCGATGTTGTTGTCACGTCGCTGTGCAACAAAAACGAAGTTATCGTTACTAGCATCAGTGATATCAACGTCGATTAGGTTATTTTCAGAGTTTCCTGAAGCACTTTTAACGGTTGTTTGTACAAAGTTGTTATCACTGTCAACTACATCAATATCTACAGTGTTGTTATCTGCATTGTAACCTGTGAAGTAGCTGTACGTAGCGTTACCATTACCAGTCACATCTACGTAGACATCGTTGTCGTCAGCACCTTTAAATTGAACGTAAGAGTGGTTGTCATCACCGTCTTGGTTGATTTCAACGTAGTTGTCATCCGTTGGGAAAACTCCAGGGATCGCGCCGTCTACTAAAACGGAGTTACGGTTACCTTCTTGGTCAATGTATACGTCGTTGTTCGAGCTGTACTTGAAATTAACTACAGCGTCGTTACCGTCAGCCCAAGCAGTACCAGGAGAACTCTGATCAATCTTAACATAGTCATTGGTTGAGTCTTCAAGAGTCGTTGTTGCTGTATTACCTGCGTAAACTGTACCTGATGCTAGAATAGCTGTGATTGCGATTGCTAACTTTTTCATGAATAGATCCTTTATATTGTCCGTTTATTTGTGTTTTATCCTTTACGTCCATTATTGCCTAACGTAAATACCTCGATTCATATTGTTAAATATGACGATGGAGTCTCCACCGTCTTGTTCAATGCCGTAGCTAGAGTTGCCTTTATCAACAACTATGGCCAAATTGTGGTTATTTTCTTGCACGATACTTATATCACTACCGTAATCTGAGTATGAGCAATCAAACCCTTGGCACTGTCTTAAGTAAGCGATGTTATGACTGCCACTTTGGCTGATATAGCTATTGTGGTTGTAACCCGCTTGGATAATTTCTGCGTAATTATCTTGTCCTTCAGATTGTTCAATCACAGCAAGGTTCTCTGAACCTGATTGAGAAACGACTGCCGTATTTCTAGTCGTATTTCTTTGTACAGCTTTGGCTTTATTAGTCCCTAAACCTGCATTTATCTGAGAGATGTGAACCTCAGAGTCAAAGGTGTTTTCGAGCACGACTTCCGCATAATTGCTGTATGAGACAGACTTGTCATACAGCTCTGAATATAGAGGGGAGCCATCATAAAACTCACCAAACTCAGTCGCCATATCACTGGAGTAATTTATGTCTGTACCTTCCGCATACGCTGAAGTCGCCACTAATAAAGAAAAGACAACAAAACCTAATGTACGCTGTGTATGATTTTGCACCTTAACCTCCGCAGAGTTGGAGTAATTCCGAACTCGCACTTATTATGATTTCGATATTGGTAAACTCAATGAACTAATAATTGGAAAATTAATAATTGATTTGTTTATTTAGTGGGGGTTAGATATCAAAAATGACACAATATAGTTTATTTCCTTGTTGAGTATTTGTAGTTCTTTAGTTTGTTTTTCTATTTAAGTGATTGTTTTTAAATTGGTGTTGTTGTTATTTGAACTGGTTCCTTTGTCTCTTTGATGTGTGTATTTGATGAGATTTTGATTGTGTCATAAATGAGAATGCTTAATTTATTTATTAAGTGCTGTTTTAAGTTTGTTCATTATTAGATAAGTTTTGTCATGCTTATTTTATGGCAGAATAAATTTAATTGGCTGGAAGCTAATATGGGTCGTTGTAGTGTAAAAGGATTGCTTGTTTCTCTATCTGTCACTGTTTTTGTCAGTTATTCAACACCAGTATTTGCAGTGATAGAAACGGATGAAAAAATCGAAGAAAAGAGAGACTCACATTTACTTGAAAATGAAGTAGATGGACTGCTTATCGATAGGACAATGACTCGATTGGGAGATGATTTTTATTTTTTCTTCACTCAGTTAATGAATGAACGACATGGCTCTTTAAAAGAGAACCTAACAGTCAAGGAACGCCCGACGGCTTTATCAGGAAGTATTATTAGTATCTTTCATCGAGATAAACTTATATATCGCACGGCTCTATCTCCGGGTAGACAGCATGCTGAAGATAAAGCAAAGGAAGCGTTAACCGCTGTCACTTCTCACCTTTTAAGAGGCTTTGTTGCGTAATTCGGACAGAAAAACAAACCGCCCGAAATTGTGCAATTCTTAAACAACAAACTGAGTTTCAGGCATACCAAGCCCTGTAAGCTTGTTCAGCGCTTTAATCATGGCGTAGGTTTCGCCAACCTGAGCATTGTAGTTTCGCAGGCTTAACCTCCCACCTAGCAACTGCTTCACTCGATACATGGCTGTTTCTGATAGTGAACGTTTGTGATAACCATACCGCTTTTTCCACTTCTTGTTGGAGCCGTAGAGCTTTTGGCAACCCACTGCTAAATTGCGAGGATGTCCTTGTTCCCAGAAGGCTGCCCCTTCTCTTGGTGGGATAAGCGGAATAGCTCGCTTAATCCGTATGGCATCATGGCAGTTCCTTGTGTCGTAAGCACCATCTCCAGATATCTCGATGATTTGTCGACGTGTTTGCTTGAGCAAATTAGGAAGGACTTCTGAATCAGTGACATTAGATAAACTCAGTTCTGCTGCTACTATCTCGTGAGTACTGGTGTCGACTGCTAAATGCAGCTTTCTCCAGACTCTACGCTTCCCGTCAGTACCGTGCTTCTTGACCTTCCATTCACCTTCGCCATAAACCTTGAGACCAGTGGCATCAATGGCCAGATGCTGTATCGCACCTCTGGTTTTAGTTTTAAATGAAACCTCAACCTGCTGGGCTCGACGGCTTATACAGGTGTAATGCGGACAAACAAGCGGTATGTTAGCCAGCTTAAATACTGAGTCTAGAAAACCTTGCAGCGCTCTCAATGGCATAGAGAAAACGCGTTTTACCATCAGTGCGGTAGTAATGGCTAGGTCGCTGAATCGACGAGGCCTGCCGCGCTTACTCTGTTTGCTTTGCTTCCACTCGCGTATGGCTTCCTCATCAATCCAGAAAGTGAGTGAACCACGGTTGATTAGGGCTTTGTTGTACTGTTTCCAGTTAGTTGTTTTGTAACGAGGTTTCGGCATAAGGCTACGATGATTAACTGATGTAGCCGATCAGATCGTAACTTCCTGATTTAGTTCCATCGAATTACGCAACAAAGCC
>NZ_JBRESC010000025.1:0-56877 GCF_056726085.1 Vibrio sp. 2433-A1 | reverse complement strand
TTTTTATTTTCTAACCTTAAACCACCTTCTTTAGAAGGTGGTGATCGTTCCTTTGGGCTATGCCCGAAGAACGCTCATGTTCAAGATGTCCTCGGTTGTAACCAGCAAATGAAGGAAATAAAGAACATGAGCAAATATGAATCCGCCTCACACGTATATTATAGGTGTCAGTACCACATAGTCTGGACGCCAAAATACCGCCTGAAAATCTTGAAAGGCAATTTGGGTAAGGAGCTTTACCGAAGTATCTATATCTACAGTAATATGAAGAACTGTAAGGTTGTAGAGCTGAATGTTCAAGTAGACCACGTGCATCTGGTCGTGAGATTGCCACCTAGCTTGAGTGTTTCGACATATATGGGTTTTGTAAAAGGACGAACCGCAATTCGCTTGTTCAACAAATTTCCGTATTTAAGAAAGAAGAAATTATGGGGTAACAAATTTTGGCAAAGAGGCTACTTCGTTGATTCAGTAGGGATGAATGAGGAAATTATACGTAGGTATGTCCGGCACCAAGATCGTGTTGGAAAGGAAGAAGAAGAGCGTCAGATGCGTTTGGGGTTAGAAAACTAACAGTGAGCCCCCTTTTAGGGGGCCTTTCAAAGCCACCTGCTATGCAGGTGGATTTTTACTGTGACTCGCGTGTAGTGAATTAGCTTTATGACTGCTTAAATCGCTTCACCATTTACAGTCACTGCCACATCAATATTTCCGCGTACGGCGTTTGAGTATGGGCAAACTTGATGAGCAACACGCACTAGTTCTAGTGCCTGATCTTGAGGCAGTTCGATAGCTGCGGCTAGGCTAACCGTTAGCGCAAAACCACCTTGGTCATTTGGGCCAATACCTACTTCAGCAGTAACTGGTGCCTCTTTAAGTGCAACTTTACCTTCACGAGCGACGTGCAAAATTGCGTTCGAGAAACACGCAGAGTAACCCGCGGCAAATAGCTGCTCAGGGTTTGTTGCTAGGCCAGAACCGCCCATTTCTTTCGGATAAGACAGCTCAAGATCTAGAAGACCATCGTCAGTTTTTACTTGGCCATTTCGACCAGCTAGAGCAGTTGCTTGAGTTTTGTATAGAGTCGCCATGATGTCATCCTCATTAATTTAAGTTGTGTGCAATTTAATTGTTTGCAATATTAGATCGAGAAATGATTTGAATGCAAGTATATTGTGCGCAATTTATTTTTAATTGCTTGTTAGAGGGTGAGTATGGCCAGTTGCGACAGTGATATGATTAGCGCTCAAGAAGAGAGTTTACGGCTAGATAATCAAGTTTGTTTTCCTCTTTACAGCGCAGCAAATGCTGTGATTCGGACTTACCGTCCGCTACTTGATTCGATTGAGCTGACTTACTCGCAATACCTAGTGATGATGGTATTGTGGGAAAATGATGGTATTAGCGTCAAAGATATCGGTGCTAGATTGCACCTAGACTCGGGCACATTGACACCATTATTGAAGCGTCTTGAAGCGAAAGGCTTTGTCAGTAGAGGTCGCAGCGAGCATGATGAGCGGGTGAGAGTATTAAAGCTCACCGATGCTGGTGTTGAACTGAAGTCGACAGCGTTGTCAGTGCCGCAAGCAATGAAATGCAAAATAGAGCTTGAGCTGGAAGAGTTGATTCTTTTAAAGAAGCTGTGCGAAAAAGTTATTGCGACACTCGATTAATGATTAAGGGCAGGGAAGCATGTTAGAAACCGAACGTTTACGATTAAGGCAATGGCAAGATAGCGATGTTGAGCCATACATTCGATTGAATGCTAACCCAGTGGTTATGCGCTACTTTCCATTTGTGATGACTGAAGAGGAAACGAGAGCCCAAATTGGCCGCGCGAAAGCTTACATTGAGAATAAAGGCTGGGGATTCTGGGCGTTAGAGCTAAAAGAAACGGGAGAGTTTTTAGGCTTTGTTGGTTTGCTTGGGCAAGATGAACAACGAGAAATACCTAACACACCGTTTGTTGAAATCGGCTGGCGTTTAGACGAACAACATTGGGGTAAAGGTTACGCGCCAGAGGCTGCCCAAGCGGCGTTAGATTTTGCGTTTAACCGACTCGATTTACCTGAAGTTTACTCGTTTACCGCGCTGCCGAATCACCCTTCACAGCGGGTGATGGAGAAAATTGGCATGGTGAATACCGAACAAGATTTTGACCACCCGAAACTAGCCAAAGGGCATGAGTTAGAACGCCATTGTTTGTATCGAATCACTAAACAACAATGGCGAGAGTCTAGCGGGTTATAAAACTGGATTATTGAACCCAATTATAAAACTCGGTTATCGCCTGTACTGTAGGCGATAACTTGGCTGATCTGAGTTAGACCACGGCCACTTTCTTGTTGCCAATGGCTAAAGGCATTATTCGCCGCTTCTAGAGAACGCTTAGTATCTTTTCCGCCTTCAATGACCTTGCAGTTGCGTAGATAACTTTCGACATCTCCCGATAAAATGAAGGTATCTACACCTAATTGACGCAAACTATAAGGGCCGGTATTGCCACCTAATCGGTTACCATGTTTCTTTAAATAGAGCCACAAACCAGTGATATCTTCACTCGGCCAATTGGCGACCATTTTGGCGAAAGAACCGTGTTCGATAGACGCTTCATAGATCATTTGAGCATTGGCCAAAATGGATTTCACTTTAGCGTGGTGGCGAATGATTCGAGTATCCGCTGCTTTGTTATCCCATTGCTCTTCCGACAGCATTAATAACGGTTCAATCTTAAAACCGAAAAACACCTCTTCAAAATTTGGCCATTTGTTTCTAACCACTTTCCAAGAAATACCGCTTTGAAATACCTTCATGCTGAACGCTGCTAACCAGCGGTCATTGGGTATTTCTATCAGCTCCTCTCGACTTAAAGGAGTGGCTAATAGCGACTCTAAGTTCGCTTCTCCACCTTTTCTAGCTGCGGCTCGATGGTAGATGTCATCAAATTTTTCAAGTGTCATAGGTTAAGCTTCTTTGGCTGGGTATTCGTCAAATATCCTAACTGATACGGATAAAAAAACCAGAGCGTTAAAGCTCTGGTTTTACGATGGAATTTTAGTTATTGAACGCCGTTAACCGTTTTTAGGCGGAACAAATGCCGTTAGCTCAAGTGCTGGCCCTGTGTATTTTTCAATACGAACCAGTGACGAGTTAGCCGCACAACCATTCGCCAAACGTGATGTCGGGATATCTGAAGTCAGAACGTTAGCGCCGCCGTTTTTACATAGACCGGTTTTCGCATCGAGATCCGGCCAACCACCTTCGTGGATACAAACAGAGCCTTGCTTAATACCGTCTGTGACTAACGCGCCGACTAACACTTGGCCGCGATCGTTGTAAGCTCGGACCAAATCACCACTCTTAATACCACGCGCTTTTGCGTCTTCAGAGTTGATAGAGATTGGTTCTCTGTTCGCAATTGCGTACTCGTCACGAAGCTTAGCGTAGTTAAACTGGCTATGAAGACGATGAGCAGCGTGAGCCGTCATTAACTGTAGTTCACCTTCTTTGGCAGAGCCGGTGTATTCCGTTGGCTCCATCCAAGTTGGGTGAGCAGGGCAGTCTTCAAGTTTGTAGCCTTCGATTGTTTTAGAGTAGATCTCGATTTTGCCACTTGGCGTTCCTAGTGGGTTCATAACCGGATCTTTGCGGAAGTCTGCGTGACGAACAAACTCAGCTGCTTTCTTATTGAACTTCATTTCGATTAACTGGTTGTCATCCCAGAATTTACCGAATTTAGGCATACGAATACGTGCAGAACGTCCTGCTTTTTGCGCCACTTCGTAGAAGCCTTTTAACCAACCCATCTCATCTTTGCCTTCTGTAAAGACATCGCGCCCACCCGGCTTGATCATCTCGGCCATATCAGCAAACACATCAAAGTCGTTACGAGCTTCACCTTGCGGCTCGACGACTTGCTTCATCGGTACTAGGTGTTGGTTACTGTAGTCACCAGTCATCGTCATATCATTACGTTCGAATGAAGTCGTGATCGGAAGTACAACGTCGGCGTGCTTAGCTGCAGCGGTCCAGTAAATTTCTGAAATAACCACAAGCTCCGGTTTTTGCCATGCCTTGATCAGACGGTTGGTGTCTTGGTGGTGAGTGAAGTTACCACCGCCTGCCCACCAGATCATCTTGATGTCAGGGAACGTTAGATCATGACCATTGTGGTGGAACTGCTTACCTGGGTTTTCTAAAGCTTCGACAATACGAGCGACAGGGAAGCTGTTTACCGCGCCAGACACAGCCCAGTCATTACCTGCAGAAGAGCCGCCGCCGATAGACGCTGAAATTGCAGGAAGAACCGCAGCATCACGTGTTGGGTTACCTCCGTTAGAGTAGTGGTAAGAGAAGCCAAAGCCACCGCCTGGCAGACCGATTTGACCAAGCATCGCTGCAAGAGTAACGACCATCCAGTGGCGCTGTTCACCAAACTGCTGGCGCTGAATGCCCCAACCAGCCATCAACATTGTGCGGTTCGCACTGAAGATATCTGCTAGTAGTTCGATTTGTTTTGCTGGGACGCCAGTGATGCCTTCTGCCCATGCTGGTGTTTTTTCTACGCCGTCTTCTTTGCCTAACAGGTACTGCTCGAATTTATCGTAGCCAGTGGTGTACTTGTCTAGGAAAGCTTTGTCGTGTTTGCCTTTAGATACTAGTGAGTGAGCAACACCCATCATTAACGCAACGTCCGTCATCGGATGTGGGGCGATCCACTGAACGTTGTCGCCTAGGAACTCAATGGTTTCAGAGCGCATAGGGTCGATAGCGATGATGGTTTTACCAGACTTCTTCAGCTGGTGGAAAAACTCAAGGCCAGAACAGTCAGTAGAACTCCAAGCAATCTTAAGTGTGTTCAGTGGGTTCATACCCCAAAGAACAACAACGTCTGAGTTCTCTAAAACGACAGGGTGAGTTGTTTGCTGTTCATAAACTTCAATTGAGCCCATTACGTGCGGCATGATGACTTGCGCAGCACCTGTTGAGTAGTCACCCAAGTGACCGGAGTAACCGCCAGCCATGCTCATGTAACGTTGAAGAAGTGTCTGCGCTTTGTGTAGAACACCACTTGAACGCCAACCGTAAGAACCAGCAAAGACAGACTCTGCACCGTTCTCTTTACGAATGCGCATGTGTTGTTCGTGGATTAGCTTGTACGCTTCGTCCCAAGACACACGAACGTATTCGTCACTACCACGAACCCCCTCAGGTTGGCTTGGATTTGCTAAGAAACCTTTACGTACCATTGGGTATTTGATACGTGCTTTAGTGTAAACCTGATCCGGACCAGTGGTTTGTAGGCTATTTTCTACAGTCTGCGCGACTGCATTGGTAGTTGAGACTAATTTGCCATCTTTAACTTCACAAAGCATTGGTCCCATACGACCCGCTGTTAATACACCAGAACCTCGTTTGTTTGCGGCAGATGCTGTTAGAGGCGTTAAGGAGGTAAACGCCATCGCGCCCGCTGCCATACCAGTCCCTTTGAGGAATCCGCGACGTGTAATATCAGTCATAATCTTTTCCTTATGTTTCTTAGTGACCAGCCACATCTTTTGCGTGGTTCTGGAAGAATTTAGTCAGCACTTCTAAGTCGTACTCTGAAATGTCGGTACGGTCGCCCATGCCTTTTGCTACAGGGCCCCAAGCGTTAACTGTGAAATGACCCGCGGCGATTTTGGCGTGACAAGTTGAACAGTAAACGGTGTCTAGTTGCTCTGCGTAATCCCATAATGGTTGTTGGCTATCGAGCACGGGGGCGGTGATTTCAGTTTGAAGAGAAGCTGAGCGCCATTCATTGCCATACTCATCGGCTTTGTATTCACCAACCGTAAGTGCAGCTTGGCCGGCATCAGTCAGCATCGCGACGATTGCACGTTGACCTTCGCCAAAGTAAAGAACTTGTTCTGCGCCTTTCATCTGGTACGCGTCAAGCTGAACAGTACGAGATGTGTCAGTTTGAGCGATTACGTGCAGTTCAGTGGTTGGGTTGATCGTACCTAAATCACCCATTTGAACCGCTTCAACTGGGTAAACTGTCTTGGCATTTGGGTCGGTTTTCTCAGTGAAGGCGATTAGGTTGTCGAAAGCCGCGCTGTCCATCTCTGGCTCTGGAGCGAAGTGAGCGACACCTTTGTGGCAGTCAATACAAGTTTGATTGTTGTCTTGGCCGTATTGGTGCATTTTGGCTGCGTCTTCTGACTGCTCGTATGTATCCATTGCTCCGAATTCATGGCATGAACGGCAGGTTGCAGAATCATTTGCTCTTAGTTGAGCCCAGACTGTTTCCGCCATCGCCATTCGATGTTCTTCGTACTTATCTTCTGTATCGATCTTTCCAGTGACAAACTCATGGTAGATGTCTTTGCTAGCACGAATTTTAGTGATGACATAATCAACCGGATCCGATGGGATATGACAATCAGCACACTCAGCTCGTATGCCTTTGGCATTGCTAAAGTGAATCGAGCCTTCGTACTCTTCGTGTGGAATTTCCATGGAGTGGCAAGAAACACAGAATTCGGTACTAGATGTGTAGTGCATAACCGCGGCTGTACCACCTAATGTCAGCCAGCCGATACCGATACCGATAACAGTAATCAAAGCGATGTAACGTTTCTTTATTGACATAGAATAACTCTTCACAAAGCTGAATTATTAGTCACAGACTACCCCTTTAGTAGTGCTCAGTATTGATCTCGCTCATATCCATGCTCATGTTTTCATTACGGTGAATTGGAGTGGAATTGGATTCAAAAAAAGCTATTTTTCGGAATTATATTACGTTTATTTGGCATGAAAGTTAACTGGGGAGGAGTAGCATAAGTCAGCCAGTTTTGTGAAGGGAGGCATAAAGTGTAAGAAAGAAATTAACTAACTTGTTGTACTCTTCATATGAACGAATTTGGTCTGGTTTAACAATGTATTTGTCGTTGTTCAAAACGCCCGGTACGCCAATCAAAGTACTTTTCTCAAACTGCTTATCGAAGCCACATTGCATTGAGCCAACGTAACGGTTTGAACAAGAGGCGTTTTTAACAAACAGATAGATGCACAATAGTGATGGCTAATCCCTCAATCACCGTGATCGGGTTCTGGACACTCTGCTGGGTGCATAGTCAGTTCGAAATCGTAGCAAAAGAGAAGAGACGGTAAGCGAAGTTGTTAACTTAAGGCCATTCACTATCGTTTGTGATTAACAAAAATTAGTTGGCTGGTGTCGAAACCATGCTGCTTTGCTTGAGCGATGAATTGGTTAGTAATCTCTTCACTCACGTTTGGCGTTCTTGCGAGCAGCCATAAATAGTCGTTATTTGGCCCTGAAACAAAGGCATACTCATAAGCTTGTTGGTCGAGTTCAAATACCACATATGCGCCATAGAATGGGCCGAAAAACGAAACCTTGAGATATCCTTGGTCAGAATCTTCAACAAAGTACGCCTTGCCTTCCGCTTCTTTCCACTCGCCTTTCTCTACTGAGAAACCTCTATTGATGACTTTAACGCCCCCATCTTCTTGCATCGAATAGGTTGCGGTTACATTGTCTAGCCCCCGCTCAAAAGAGTGGTCTAATCGGGCAACTTCATACCAAGTCCCTAAGTAACGATCGAGTTGAAAGTTTTCAACGGGTGTGACGCTTTTCGGCATGCCGAGACAGCCGCTGAGAAGTAACGTAATAGAAAGAATCAGAAAAGGTTTCATCATACGGGCTCGTTATTGATTGTTGGTTTTTGATGTTATACGCGAGATCTTGTGGCCGATAGCAAAACTGCTAGTAGTAAGTGTGACCACAATTAGTGTGGCATAAACGTAGCCAACGGTCGCTGAGACGCCAAAGCCCCACACCAGTGAAAAAACGAGACCTTGAAATGCTTCATAAGGCCATTGAATGACTGGGAAGTGGGTATCGGATGCCAGCAAATAGATACAAGCCATTAAGCAAGCAAGTGAGGTAACCAAACCTGAAAATGAGTGTCTGTTCATCGCCAATCTCTCATTTCAAAAAGGCGGCTGCCAATACTCTGGCAGCCGATAGATGTGTTTAGTGATTTACCAATGTTAGGCCGCTTGGTAATGCATCGCCAAATACGCGTTTTGATTCGCTTTCCGATAACTCTTTAACCTGTTCTACGAGTAAGAGCCAAGAATCGGGCACTTTGCTTTGTTTGAGCTTGGCGATGACCTGATTACGGAAGTCATCTGAGATATCAAATAGACGATCGCCAGTCTTACGACAGATCATCACTGCCGCGAAGGCAATCATTGGCTCTTTTTGCCAGTTTTGCTCTAGCAGTTTTGGTAACCATTGTTCAGCTTGTTCACGAGGAATAACACTGTGCTGACTACCGTACAGAGGCGTACGTGATGCTAGTCGGCCCAATGCCCACCAATGTGCTTGTTCAAACTGGTTGTGGTTGATCGCTTTACTCAGACACCAAGAAGCGAGTAGCACTTTGTCTTCTACTTCTAAATGTTCTAACGATGCAGCCAAACGAACCATAGATTCGTAACCCATATCCTGCGCCGCTTTGGCAGATTGAGGATTCTTCATCGCGCCCGGGTGTAGATACTTGGCAATATCAGCCAGAATCGTTTCTTGTTGCTCTTGGCTAAGCCCGCCAGCGATACGACGCCAGAATACCCACCAGTCAGTCCAACCTTGGTGGTTCTTAAACTGAATCCCTTGTTGGTAGAGTCCCCATACTTGTTCTATACGCCATGAGTCGGTGGCATCGCCAAACCCGGGACGTAGTGAAAAGCCAGCCAGTCGTAACCAGTTTTTCTCATGAGGCTCAGAGCGACGGCGACGTTTACGACCAAGAGCAAAAGAATCGAATAGGTGGCGTAGAGTCGTGAAATCCCACTCATCACGTTTTCCGAGTTTTTTCTCTAGCTCTTTGGCCAACGTCTTAATTTCTTTTGAATCCGCACTCTTCTTATTACTGCTGTAAATGCGAGAAATCAGCTCTTTACACTCACCAAGTCGAGGGTGCAGATCTTGCTGTTGTTCGTCATCCGCTTTCTGATTGCGAACTTCAAATTCTAATGCCCAACGCTTCGAATCATCATCGACATGAACACACTCCATCTTAAGTGTGCCTACCTCAGTCAACTGACATGCGAGTTGAACTTCGACACGCTCTTTTTGGTTGGCTTGAAGTTCGGCACCTTCACCTTCTAATGTAGAGATATAAGGTGGGAGAGGGGAGAACAAGTCAGGATCAACATCGACCATCACGCCGTTTTGAATCGCGGTGTTGTTCGATAGCGTATCGTGAGTCGTTGTGAGTAGATTGAAACGAACCGGTTCGCCAAGAGTCAATGAGAAGCGACGACCACTAAGGCGAATCTCTTGACCTTCTTCGGTACCTTTTGAGAGCAGGCAAAGCGCCTTACCCATTTTGTTCTTCTCTTGTAGATGCAAGAAGTAAGAGCGTGCGGCGCCACCACCAATTTTTAGTTGAGCACCACGGCGAGCTTTACCGAAAGCTACCGCACCAAGCGCAACCGACCAGTCTGGATGTGGGTTATCTAATACCGTGACAGGAGCACCACGCCAATTGCCGAGTAAGCTAATGACACGCTCTGTAACTAGCTCACTGTTAAATACGCCACCATTAAGTAACAAGCCCACTGGTATCGCTGGTTGCGATTGGTCTTCTTGATTCAGCGCAGAGTAAGAAACTTGCTGGTGCTGATTTAAAAACTCCGCGACGTGTTTACTCACCGCTGGGTCAGCAACGTAAGGCAAGCCAAACTCAACCACCGCACTGCGGCGCTTATCCGGCGTGGTATTGAAATCGCTGAGAGGGAAGAAACCATCTAGGGCAATTTGGTGCACTTCTTGTTTTGAAAGGCCGATACTTTTTGTGCCACCCAGCAGTTTTGAACCACTCCCGAGCATAGTGATTTTAACTTCTTCAGGGGCATTTGCGGAAAGCAGGTTCTCTTTCGCTTTTCGAGTTTGCTGAATTAGCTTAGTTAAGCTTGCTGCATTGAGTTTTTTCGATTGGTTAAAGCGAGTTTCTGCTAGGTGAGCGAGCGCAAGGTCAAGGTTATCACCGCCAAGCATCAGGTGTTCACCGACACCGATACGATCTAGGGACAACTCTTCTTGCGCGCCACTTTCAGCATTAAAGCGCGCTTCAATTAAGCTCAAGTCAGTGGTACCACCACCGACATCACAGACCAGAATCAAAGGTAACTGTTTTAGCTCATCAGCCGCTGTGTGCTGGTGGCGTGCGTACCAGTCGTAACAAACGGCTTGAGGCTCTTCTAACAGCACTATCTTGTTAAGGCCGGCGAGCTTAGTCGCTTCTAGTGTCAGTTTACGCGCCGTTTCATCAAATGAGGCTGGGACGGTCACTACCACATCTTGGTCTTCAAGTTTGTTACTTGGATTGCGATAATTCCAAGCTTGTCGAATATGATTGAGGTAGCTCGCGCTAGCAATGACCGGAGAAACTTTGTCGACGTCTTTAGCACCTGCCCAAGGGAGAATGTCACTACTGCGATCGACGCCTTGGTGAGAAAGCCAGCTCTTAGCACTTGAGACCTGACGACCTTCCACTTTAGCGCCTAGCTCACGTGCCCATTCACCAACGATAACGTTGCGGATGTCTCCCTCTACGGGTTGATCTTCCCAAGGTAGAGTGAGGTCAGATGGTGAAATTTGGCCTTGTGCAGGGTGGTAGCGAAATGAAGGGAGTAGCGGTTTACGTACTACTTCGCTGGGGCCAATTAACTGATCAATGTTGAATAGGGATACATCGGATTGTTGTAAGTCGTCGGTAATTTCACAGAATGCGACAACCGTATTGGTTGTACCTAAATCAATACCGACAAGAAAACGAGGAGATGCCATAAAAACCCTTATTTTGCCAATGTGATGACGAATTCTTATTATAAAAGAGCGGCACCCCAGAGGGTGCCGCACATTGATTAAATTTGCTCGCTGTCAGCTGCGTTAGTGTCTTCGCGGACATCGAACTCAACGTGCCATTTTTGACCGTTGTCGGTTGCGATGGCTTCTAGGTAGAGTGTACCGAGCTCAGTAACGCGTGAGGCTAGAGTGACAGGAACAACTTCACCTTCGCGGCGGCCTTCTGATACAGGAAGCGTCACTTGAATCTCTGGTAACTCATCAAGCTCTTCTGGCCCCCAATGGTCGAGATGTGTCCCTGCGAGATCTTCACGACGAACCGTTGAACCGAAGAACTGGAAGTTAACTGGCTGACCGATGATTAGACCGAATTCTTGACTCGGTACATCAACACTTGAACCTTCTTCCATACCAAATGGTGCCACACATAGCGCTTCCATTGGCGGCGCCATGCCTGGGATTGCTGGCATCGCACTTTCGATACCTACGTAGTAGCTAGATGCGATACCGCCGCGGATACGAACGCCTTGTCCACGACGAACGCTGCCATAGTATGAAGCGCCACTTGCAACAGCTAGGTCTAAGTCTACGCCCGTTAGGAGCTTCGCCATTTCAGCATCAGCAGTAAGTAGCCACTCATTGATGGTATCTTCTAAGCGATTAGCCAGTAGAGCAGACTTAAGTACACCACCGTTAAATAAGATTGCGGTAGGCTTGATAAAGTCAGCAGCAGATTCACCGCCCATATCCGGCATGTTAGCAAACGGGTTAAAGTCTTGTGCTGGAGTTTCACCGTTCTGTGCGTTTGCTTGCTTGGTTAAGAACGCAGCAATATGACGAGTAATACCTGCATCTTGAGCGTACGGCAGACCCATTTGAGTCAAAGCGCCGCGATTGCGTTGAACAGGGTGCTCGGTTACTGCCACTTGCGGGAAGAAACCGTCGACGAGCGTCTGCTGTACTTCTTGCTGAGTCAGTTCAGTCTTTAGCGTAGCGCCTAGTAGTTTAGAGCCACGGCTAGGTACGACGATAGGCACCGACTGAAGCTCACTGTCGTTTAGCAATGCTTCTTTCGCATCACGACAAGCGTGAGTCATCGCCTGAACTTGCCAAGGTTGAAGTTCTTTGCCTTCTTGGGCTAGCTTCATTTTCAAGCGGTACGCAAGCGCTAAGTCCATGTTGTCACCGCCAAGTAGGATATGCTCACCTACAGCGATGCGGTTTAGAGTTAGATTACCTTCGTCTTCAGTCACTTCAACTAAAGAAAGGTCCGTAGTACCACCACCAATGTCGACAACCAGAACAATATCACCAACAGCGACTTCATCACGCCACTTGTCGTTGCTGTTATCAATCCAGTTGTAAAGTGCCGCTTGTGGCTCTTCAAGCAAGGTTAGGTGAACAAAGCCGACGTTGCGCGCTGCTTCAGCCGTTAGGTCACGGGCTGCAGGGTCAAATGACGCCGGCACCGTGATAGTCACGTCTTGATCAGCGAGCGGGTTGTTCGGATTAGTATGATCCCAAGCATGCTTTAGATGCTCAAGGTAAAGCTCAGTTGCGCGCAGTGGTGATACTTTTTCAACTTCTTCTGGGCTACCAGCTGGTAGGAACGCGTCACGGCGATTCACTCCACCGTGGCATAGCCAAGATTTTGCGCTAGCAATAAGACGAATTGGCGTCTTAGCACCAAGGTTACGTGCAATTGCACCAACCAAAGCCGTTGGCTCTGAAGACCATGGCAATACGCGCGATGACGGATTCATTTCATGTTCGTGTGGTTGGTACAAGAACGAACCAAGTTGGCTACGCGTTTCTACTGTTCCAGGCGCAGTTAGCTGTGGGATTGGCATAACTTGGACACGTGCTTCTTCTTGAGTGGTATCCACATAAGACAACACACAGTGAGTGGTACCTAAGTCGATACCAACGCTGAATTTAGGTGTTTCAGATACTGGTGTTTGTTGTGCTAGATCTTGGTGTTCCATTACAGCTCAACCTCAGCAGGAGCAATAACAGACGCATCGTAGTTTTCAGCCAGTTTCGGCAAATTCATCGCATTTGCTTTCCAACCTTTGTGAACAAGCGTGCCATTGAAAGGTGCGCTGCCAGTTACGTTACCAGTTAAACGAACTTCTTGTGGGTTGAAACCTTCTTGAACTGTGATGCGAGTTTCTTCATCTTCGCTGCGGATGTGCTCTAGCGTTACGTAGTCAGCTAGGACTTTTTGTCCGCCGGTATGAATAACGCGAGCTGCTGCACCAACTTCTTCGTCAGAGAATGAAGTTAGGTCTTCTTTCAGGAAGTCAATTAGGCGCGCTTCTTGTTGCATGATTGAAAGCAACTGCATTGCTGAGTCTGTTGATGCGGTCGCTAGCTTTGATTCGACTTCAACGACTTTCTCGATTACTTTTTCTACTTCGACCACTTTTTCAACTTCAACGATCTTTTCGACAGGCTTTTCAACCTCAACGATCTTTTCTACTGGTTTTTCGACCACTTTCTCAACCACTTTTGACTTGCGTGAAACAGCGATTAGAAGCAGAAGAACGCTTGATGCAGTCAAACCCGCATGAAGCATATCGAACGTTTGAGGGATCATTTGTAAATCGACAATCATGACAATTCTCTTTTGTTTAAGTGTACTGAGAGATTGGCTCAATCTCTGCTGTGGCTCTACTAATAAATTAAGAGCCAATTTATTCTGATAAATTGGGGCTGATAGTAGCATAATCAAGGTGCTATCCGGCTACAAAAACAGGTCTAATCTTATGTTTAAACGATTAACTGGTTTGTTTTTGCGCAATTTTTGGAGTGAAGATAGAGGGATGGTGCATAAAAATAAAGGTTTTTACATTATCTGGTTAATAGTTCTTCCATCCTATAAAAGTATACGGATAAAATGAGGGTATATTTCGATCAGCTAAAAGCGACAAGGCTTTATGCAACGAGTTATAAACAAGAAATTTTTATATCCAATAATCACCTTAATTGTTGCGTTGTTTGTTACCAGTTACGCGTTATGCGTTTTCCGTAAAATGCGGCTTGAACAAGACGCATTTATGGTGGAAAAGTTAGCAGAACAGCAAGCTCAAAATATACAAAAAGCCGTTGAAATCGATTTAAGCTATATCGGTGCTGGTGCAAATTTTTATCATGCTACTAAACCAAATAACTGGCAGAACTTTGCTGTTTTTGGTCATGATCTGGTTTCTCAATCTGATACTTTAATCACTTTACAGTGGATGCAGCGTGTTGAAAAAAACGACCTTACTCAATATATCAACAGCATGCGTCAAAAGTATCCCGACTTTCAAATCTATACTGTTCCTCAAGATGGCCCAAAAACTATGGGCTACAGTATGGCCGACAATCAAGCTATCTTTGTCGCTTCTGATGTTTTTCCGCATAGTGAAAGAAACTTGAGCGTACTCGGTTTCTACTCGTCACGATTACGTTTTCAACGGGTGATTGAAAGTCTAAATAAAACAAGAAAGCCAAGTGTTTCGGATAAAATTCGATTGCTTCAAGATGGCCTCGATAAGCATTTAAATAAAAATGGGATGCTGGTTTATCACCCCGTGTTTGATAGCAAAAATAGCCAACAATTATTAGGCGTTGTTATTGGCGTAATACGAACGAATCGTTATTTTGACAGCTTAGTGAAACGTACCGCAACAGAGCCGGACTTGTTGCTCAAAGTCGTTGATATGGGATTTGATGCTGAAGATGACCCAATTCTATTCCAGAGCGAAAAATGGGAAGAATCTGAAGGCATAGAAGTCACCAAACGGGTCACGCTGCCGAATCGAGAGTGGTTAGTTGATTTTAAATTGGTTGATACCACAACAGAAAGTGAACATTTTATTGTAACTTTGATTAAACTGGCGGGGAGTATTTTCGCTGGATTGGTCTGCTATATCATTTGGTTACTTATGCGAGAAAAAGAACATCTTGCGTTACTACTTGCCGACCGAACAGAAGAACTTCAATTTATGGTCGACCATGATTCGCTCACTGGCTTATACAATCGACGAGCATTTAACCGCTTCTTGTCTGAAAAGGTGGAGCAAGGGCTGTGCTTTACATTGGTTGGTTTTGACATTGATAGATTTAAATCGATCAATGATCACTTTGGTCATCATATTGGCGATGAAATGCTGATTTTTGTCGCTAATACGGTTCAAGCTCAATTGGATGACGATGATATTTTTGTTCGTATGGGCGGTGATGAGTTTTGTATTATCACCCAGAAAACGGATAAAGAAGAACTGTATTCTTATCTAAAAAATGTTTGTCGAGTGGTTGCTAGTTCAGTTTACGAATTCGACCACCACAAAATTCGCTGTACACTGAGTGTTGGTGCAGCAATACGTAAGTTAGAAAACCAAGAAGAGATATTGCAAGCGGCAGATGCTTTACTCTATGAGAGTAAAAAGTCAGGTCGAAACTGGGTCACTGTTGCGGATTAACTGACCAGTTAACTGAACAATATTCGAGTTTTATGCGATTCTCATGTAGAATTTTGCGCTTTCTCAATTGTTGAACATAGGCGAATCATGAACCATAACCGTGTAGTTTGTTTCGATTTAGAGATGTGCTGTTGGAATGAAAACGGTGTCGGTACGACTGGCGAAATTATTGAAGTAGGGCTAGCTGAAATTGATCTTGTCAATGGCAAGATAGTTAAGCGAGCGCAATATTATGTAAAGCCAGAGCATGATGAAGTATCGCTGTTTTGTTCTCAATTGACAGGGATTACGCCGCGAAAAGTGGAAAAGCAAGGTCGACCGCTTGAAGAAGTTCTCAAGTCGATGGTTAAAAATTTCGGCGGCGCAAACAAAATCTATGCGGCTTGGGGACGAGATGACCGCATCTTGCTCAAAGAGTGTCAAGACAAGGGTATCGAAATGCCTTTTAACGAGTTCATTAACCTAGCGACTCTGTATCGAATCCAAAATCGCCTCAAAGACAAGCGCATTGGCCATAAGGCTGCGCAAGAAGCAAAAGGTATTGAGTGGGAAGGGCGTCAGCATTCAGGTTATGTTGATGCGTATAACCTTGCGAAACTGGCTTTAACCATGTTTTAAGACAGACGAGAAGATCATAAAAGGGAGCATTGCGCTCCCTTTTTGCTATTTCGTGTTTTGATTCGGTTAGTGCTTTGAGTTAGTCACGTCTAACTTAGCGCGAATAAAGTCACTGTGATCCACATAGAGTAATTCGGCTGTCTTACGAATCACAGAGTCTTCAAGTGGGTCTATCTCACCATCGGCATGAGCGATTTCCCACATCGCTTTAATTAACTCAAAACGTGTTTCTTGGCTCAGTTCGCGTAGTTGTGAAGTAAAATCATACAAAGAAGCGGACTCTTTGCTTTTGGCTTCTGCGCGAGACAACAATGCGATCGTGTCATTCTCTTCAAGATCCAATAGTCTAGCGAGCAATACCCTCTTAGCTTCCACTTCTACTTGTTCAATTTGGTGGTCAGCGCCGGCAACTTCGCACAGCAAACAAGCAATAGCAAGATTACTGTCTGCATGAGTAGCGTGGCCTAAATCGTTTCCTTCAAGCAGCTGCTTGAATAATGAAGTAATAGAGTTGAGCATATAACGGGCCTTTATTGGGTTGTTATTGATATAGATAGTGCTTATCGAATCACAACTCAAGGCTCTTTACAGAAACCTTACTTTTCTTCTATCGGTGGAAAGTCCCATTCAACGCCTTCACCGGTCAGTATAGAAATACGTTGTGGCTTACCATGGCTATCGAGTTTTAACTCACCAATAGCACTGGTATTAACCAATCTACGGCGGCCCGGAGTGTTTGGATCTCTTTTCTTTATCTTGAGTCGTTTGCGCTTAGTTAAAAAGTTAAGCGGAGAGCGAGGCGAATAGAGTAGGCGGTCGGCGTGGTCACATCCTGCCAGTAGTGGCTCTGGGAATTGGTTCTTAAAACCGCTACAGGTTATTTGGTAGATGTTAGGGCTGTTGCGCCTAAATCTTAATTTGATGTCATAAGCGAATGAGTAGTGGACATCGCCTGACAAAATGACAAAGTTGGTCGGTGTTTTAGTGTGAGTAAAAATACTCAACAAGGTATTGGCACTACCAGGATGGGCCATCCAGTTTTCAGCATCAATTAGCAGTGGCTGAGCCGCGATTGTTGCCGCCTTTTGCATTGCCTCAATGACTTTAACACCAAACATCGGCGCAGCGGAGACCACGACGACTTTGTCTTGGTGCATCAATTCATGTTGAAACTCGATCAGAGCTTCCCAATCCATTAAACCAGAAGGCTTATTCATGCGTGACTCAGAGCGCCAACGACGGGTGCGCGTATCGAGGACTACAACCTTCGGCGACGTATGAATGGTGTAGTGCCAGCGCTCAAAGGTGTATAGGTATTGAATAAACTCATCTTGATAGCGCTCACCTGGCTCTGATAAGAAGCGTGTCGCGACTGACATGAACTCTTGATTGAAGTTATCTGGTTCATTCCCCCAACCTTGGCAAAGCCAGTACGCGATCAGACCGTTACCTATTATTCGGTTAGAAAAAGGGTTGCTGTAAGCTGCTTTCTCCCAACCAATGGTGAGATTCCAGTCATCCGTGACATCATGATCGTCAAAGATCATATACGTCGGAATGTGGGCGAACATACGCTGTACCTGAGGCAGGCCATTAACGAACTGGTCGATAATGGTTTTTTCTTCGCGCCATTTTTGCTGCCATTTAGGCTCAAGCTTTTGACCTGCGTGCGTAAACTGGTTGTCGTGTAGGCGTGAAGTATTCAGCACTGGCCACAATGTTGGCGACCAAACTAACAGGTACATGGCAAAAAATTCAGAGAAGCTCACTAGGTGATTCTCAGCTTCGCGCGAGCTGAAGATTGGCGTGTTACGATGCGGGAACAGCTTTGTTAATAAGCTGCCGTCATCGACATAGTGCGGCAGGATTTTATCGCGACCGTAGTAACAATCAGCATGGCTAAACAGCTCCGTTGCTGAAGAAATTGGAGCTTCACCATATCGCTCATCTGGTAGACCCAGCAGTTCTATGGTTTGAATTATCGCATCGAGTGTTGGTCCAGCAACATGATCGGCATAGATTTGATCGCCACTCATCATCAATAGATCAGGACGCTCTTCAATTGGCAACGCTGCGACCTTGTTGTCAGCACTGACTAACGCGTCAGGGCTAGGGTGGTGAGGATTGCGGCAAGAGCCATGCAAAATGTAGTCGGCTTGCGTAGATATCTTAAAGGTCAGCCGCGTTTCATCACTATAAAGTAGCTCTGGATAAAGCTCACTTAAGGCACCTTGGTCGGTGTGGAACTCATAGCTGAGTGCAACATTAGCGGGGAAGTCACCGCGGAAATGAGTCAGCGTAAGATAGCAGTGGCTGCCGATTTGTAATTGGTTGCAACGATCTAAGTCTTCACTAAAAATCTGCCCTTGGTCAGGCTCTAGATTAAGCGAGAAATGACCTTTAAGTGGTTGGCTGGTGACAAGCCAGAAAACCAGCTCATTGGGAGTCACTTTACGTAAAATTGGGCCTGCAATAAGAAAAGGTAAACGCGTTTTCATTCACTACTCGGTCGGGTCTTTAGGTACGTCAGGATCTTCGAGTATTTCGATAATTTCGGAGCTAGAAAGTTCATGCCCCATTAAAAATAGCGCTAACATCGCATCCGCTTTGGTTTTGATATCTTCGCTATCGATCAAGATTTGCTCAAAACGGTATCGAATCATGTCAATTTCATGTTCAACGAATCCGCGTCCTTCTTCATCGCCTTGGATATCTTCTGGCGCAGAGTCGAATTCAAGAAACATCAGTTCGCCGTTGAGTTTTGCATCGACTAAACGTTCAGGTAACCACTCTTCGCCCATCACAATTTCTGGGTCGCTATCGTCCGGTAAGGAGTCGAGTAATCTTTTTAATTCTGAGGCTTTCACTTTTTTTAAATTTGATGGATTATATACCGTTATTTTAACGACCAATCGTCAATAAACATAAGTATTAACGGAATTAATTGGTCAGAATTTGAGTGCCTTCGGTACTTTTGAGTAAAAAATGTCAAATTATAAACGTCTAGCAGGCTTATTTTTAGCCAGTAGTGGATTAGTAACAACGTCGGTACAAGCGGAAGAAACCTCAGCAGTAGCAGAACAGGAGTGGGGTATTGCCGCAGTTTATCGTACCGCTTCAATCCCTTTTGATACTCATGGTGGGGATCAAACCGTGGGTACATTTGTGCCTATGATGTTTTTTGAAAACGAGCGTGTTTTCATTAATGGTTTAGAAGGCGGCGCGTATCTTTTTGAAACCGATGACGAACAGTTTCAGCTTAATGCGCTGATGCGTTTGCGCTTCGTCGATATTCCGGCGTCGGCGCAGAATGCCAATGAAGGTGACTCTGTAGACTTTGGTGGCCAGATTCGTTATCGAATCAATGATGAGTGGGCACTTGATACTGAGCTACTAGCCGATAAAGACTTTCGTTTTCATGGTAACTTAACTGCGACCGGTGATTATGAGTTTGGCGATTGGGAATTAAAACCGCAAGTTACTTTACGTTACAAAGATGCTGACTTTAACAGTAAGTATTACGCATTTTCTGCCCATACAGGAGAAATCATCGGAGCAGGCATCGATATGAATATTGGGGTGAGCGCTCGCTATCATGTTGCTTCCAACCTTTACCTATTAGGTGCTACCAGTGTGACGCGCCTTGACGACAATGCGTATAATTCTTCGATTGTTGAAGACAGGTATCAAGGTGAGTTTTACCTCGGTTTCGGTTTCTTCACTGACAAGAGTAAAGCGAAAAAATCCGAACTAACCAACAAACGTTACGTTCGAATTGCGCATGGCTGGGCTACCCCTTCTAATATCGGCGACATCATGAAGTTCAACGCCGAAAAAGACCCTCACAATAATCAGCTAACGTCGTTTTTCTATGGTCACCCGTTAACGGATGAGCTGTTTGGCTTGCCGGTTGATATCTACCTGACACCGGGTATTGTCCATCACTGGTCGTCAGACGTTCAATCTTCATCAACGGAATATATTGCTGCAATCAAGGCGTATTATACCTTTGATTGGCCGACCAAATGGCGCTTTGGTGTCGCGGAAGGTATGTCGTACATCGACAACATCACTTATATCGAAGACACTGAAATGGTCGAGAAGGGATATACGGCGAGTAACCTCCTTAACTACTTAGACTTTTCGTTTGATTTAAATGTTGGCGACTTAATCAATAATCGTGATTTAGGCAATATGTGGGTCGGCTACTCGCTTCACCATCGTAGTGCTATCTTCGAACAAGCGTCTCAATACGGTCGAATCAAAGGCGGCAGTAACTACAATACGATTTACGTGCAGTTCGATTTCTAATCTTACCTGAAAATAATTACCAAAAGCCTCATATAGACATGAGGCTTTTAAATTATGTTTAATTTGGTAATTATTATTATTTCCATTCCTCTATATTCGCATTTGTTATTTATTTGCCTGAAAATATATTTCAATATTTGATTGATTTAAAACCTCTTTGACCTATTAATATTTTGTTCATATAAAGCGTTGAAATGAAATGTAAGATTGCATTTTGCTTATTCTTAATAATTGACAGTGGTCAAGATTATTGCCCGTTAAATTCATAAGAATATTAATAGTGGCAGATGGCCATGCCTTAGTCGCTCAAGGCCTGTGCTATCTAGCTTAATTGATGGTGTTGCAGATATGTTGCTTTGATTTATCCTGTGCATTAATTAAAGCGAAATTAGATGCTTTCAATGAATGCCTATTTTGAAAATACAATCTCTATGACTTTTATTTCTAACGAGTGTTCTTTCCCCACTTTTAGCCATTAATTAAGCGCTACGACCAAATTCAAAAACGTAATTTAGGAAAAAACCATGAGTCAAAATGGTAAGTTTAATATTACTCGGCGTGATGCTTTAAAGGGTGGTTCTGCACTTGGCGCTTTAGCGTTAGCAGGAAACGCGCTTTCTCTCCCGTTCGCAACTAAAGCGGTTGCCAAAGAAACGCCAGCGAAACCAAATGAAAAAATTGTCTGGTCGGCATGTACCGTAAACTGTGGTTCTCGTTGTCCACTTCGTATGCACGTAGTCGACGGTGAAATCAAGTGGGTAGAAACCGATAACACGGGTGATGATGTGTATAACCACAACCATCAAGTTCGTGCTTGTTTGCGTGGTCGCTCTATGCGTCGCCGTGTATACTCGCCAGACCGTTTGAAATACCCACTTCTTCGCGTTGGTAAACGTGGTGAAGGTAAGTTCAAACGCATCACTTGGGATGAAGCCTTTGACCTCATTGGGGATAATCTAAAACGCATCATTAAAGACTACGGTAATGACGCGGTTTACCTAAACTACGGAACGGGTACCTTGGGTGGTACGGTAACAAAGAGTTGGGATCCTAGCGCAACATTGGTTGCACGTATGATGAACCTGTGTGGTGGTTACCTCAACCACTACGGCGACTACTCAGCAGCGAACATTGAATGTATGTCTGAGTATTTCTACGGCACTTGGGTAGACAACAACTCGATTGACGACGTACAAAACGCAGATCTTTGTCTTATGTTTGGTAACAACCCGGCAGAAACTCGTATGTCGGGCGGTGGTCAGGTTCACAACTACGTGGACGCAAAAAACATTAGCCACACACGTACGATCTGTATCGACCCTCGTTACACCGATACTGCCGCGGGTCGTGAAGACCAATGGGTACCAATCAAGCATGGTACTGACGCTGCACTGATCGCTGCTATCGCACATGTATTGATCAGCGAAGATAAAGTCGACCAAGACTTCCTTGACCGTTACTGTGTGGGTTACGATCGCAAAACACTGCCTGCGTCAGCGCCAGAAAACGGCAGCTACAAAGATTACATCATGGGCACAGGTCCAGATGGTATCGAGAAAACGCCAGAGTGGGCACAGCCAATCACAGGTATTCCGGCTGATGTGATTTTGAAACTTGCGCGTGAAATCGGCGATGCAAAACGCATTTACATCACCCAGGGTTGGGGTCTACAACGCTCAGCAAATGGTGAGCAAGCGTGTAAAGCGATCATGATGCTGTCTCTGCTTCGTGGTCAGGTTGGTCTACAAGGTGGTGGTACTGGTGCTCGTGAGGGTAACCATTCTTACCCATTCCAACGCTTCCCGAAAGTGCCAAACCCGATCAGCGCTTCCATCCCAATGTTCCTTTGGACAGACGCGATTTTCCGTGGCACTGAGATGACCGATCTTACTGACGGCATTAAAGGCGTTCAAAAGCTACAAAACAACATCAAGTTCATCTGGAACTACGCAGGTAACTGTCTGATCAACCAACACTCAGACATCAACCGCACACACGAAATTCTTCAAGATGAAAAAGCGTGTGAAATGATTGTCGTGATCGACAACCACATGACCTCTTCTGCGAAGTATGCCGATATCGTACTGCCAGACTGTACAACGTCAGAGCAATCAGATTTCTGTATGGATGGTGCAGCAGCCTCAATGCCTTACTTCATCTTTGCAAGTCAAGCGATTCAACCTCGTTTCGAATGTAAGCCAATCTACGACATCATGTCTGGTGTGGCGAAGCGCATGGGCGTGTTTGATGAATTTACTGAAGGTCGCACTCAAGAAGAGTGGCTTAAGTGGATGTACGCTCAGACCGTTAAACAAAACAACGATCCAAACCTGCCGTCTTACGATGAGATGAGAAAGCAGGGTATCTACAAGAAGCAGTTCGATCGTCCACATGTGGCGTTTGAAGATTTCCGTCGTGACCCAGAAGCGAATCCATTGCCTTCACCGTCAGGTAAGATTGAGATCTACTCAGAGACCCTAGCGAAGATCAACGAAGAATGGGAACTGGACGAAGATGAATCGATCAAGCCATTGCCTGAATACGTATCGACGTTCAACGGCTGGGATTCACCAGATCGTAAAGAGTTCCCGCTTCAGTTGACGGGCTTCCACTACAAAGCACGTGCGCACTCTACGTATGGCAACGTGGACATCCTAAAAGCAGCAGCACCACAAGAGCTTTGGATCAACCCAGTCGATGCCGCTTCTCGCAACATTGATAACGGCGATTTGGTCAGCGTGCGCAGCCAGTTCGGTGAAATGAACGTTCGCGTAAAAGTGACCCCACGTATCATGCCACACATCGTTGGCTTAGGTGAGGGCGCATGGTACTCACCAAATGGTAAAGGTGTTGACCAAGCAGGTTCGATCAACGTACTGACTACACAACGTCCAAGCCCGTTGGCAAAATCGAACCCGAGCCATACCAACCTCGTTGAAGTGACGCTAATTAAGAAAATGGGGGCTAAATAATGAGCACAGCGAAGCAGTATGGCTTTTACATTGATTCAAGCAAATGTACTGGCTGCAAAACATGTCAGCTCTCTTGTAAAGACAACAAAGATCTGGGTATCGACCGTAACTTCCGTCGTGTTTATGAATACGTAGGCGGCAACTGGACGGAAGAAAACGGCGCGTTCCGTCAAAACGTATTCGCGTACTACCTATCGATCTCTTGTAACCACTGTACTAACCCTGCGTGTACCAAGGTTTGTCCATCTGGAGCAATGCACAAGCGTGAAGAAGACGGCTTTGTTGTTGTCGATGAAAGTGTGTGTATCGGCTGTAAATCTTGTCACATGGCATGCCCATACGGTGCACCTCAATACAGCGAAGAAAAAGGTCACATGACAAAGTGTGATGGCTGTTACGAACGTGTTGCAGAAGGTCTAATGCCAATCTGTGTGGACAGCTGTCCATTGCGTGCGATTGAGTTTGGTCCAATTGATGAGCTACGCGCGAAATACGGTTCAAACGCGGATGTGGCACCACTACCAGATTCTCGCATTACGAGCCCGAACCTGATCGTGAAGCTAAATCCAAATGGTCGTCCAACCAATGACCGCACTGGTTTCCTACAGAATCCAAGAGAGGTGAAATAATGTTATACGAAGCACCATTAGTTGCCTTTACGGTTCTCGCTCAAACAGCGGTTGGCGCGCACCTAACGGTTAATGCGTTCGAGAAATTCGGTAAGCCACCACGCGTGACTGAACCTCGTATGAACATCGCCCGTTTCGCTATTTTGGTTGTAATGGGATTGGGTTTCTTGTTCTCAACCACTCACTTAGGTAGCCCACTTCGTGCCTTCAACGCATTAAACCGTGTTGGTAGTGCGGCGCTATCTAACGAGATCTTAACGGGTGCAAGCTTTCTTTCTCTAGCGGGTTTGTACTGGTTGCTAACGATTCTAAAAATCGGTAGCGAAGGCGTGCGCAAAATCGTGAACTGGTTGTCTATCGCGGTCGGCGTGATTTTCATGTTCGCGATGGCCAATGTTTACCAAATCGAAACGGTTCCAGCATGGTACTCACCAATGACAACGGTTGCCTTTTGGTTCACGGTCGTGACTTCGGGTCTGATGTTCGGTTACACGCTGATCAACGTATTGGACGTGACAGCTGAGAAAACCAATCGTCGCCTAATGTGGGCTGGTGTCAGCCTGATTGCGTTGAACCTAGCGTTCTCAGTAATGCAGACGATTTACTTCGCAGGTATCTCAACGGCAATTCACAGTGGCTTAGATCAAATCACTATGCTATCTGGCTATGTTGCCGGTCATGTACTGTTGCTTGTGGTTGCTGCTGCTCTTTGGGTCTTCGCTGAGTTGTTTACCGCAGAAGGTCGTCAGAAGAACTTGTTAGTTATCGTGGCATTCGCTGCCTTGTTTATCGCAGAGATTCTAGGTCGCAACGTGTTCTACGGCATGCACTTTACATCTGGTTTGTACTAGTAGCCGTTATTTGTACTGATAACCATTAATAGAGGGGGGCGATTGTTCGTCCTACCTCTATTCCGTTTTATTTAATCGAAGAATAAAAACACCAGCCATCAAAGGTACTTCATGCAAATTTCTCAACTTGAACCACAAGATACCAGCATCGTTCTTAAGCTGTTTGGTGCACTGTTTTACTACCAGCCAAAAGATTACCCAGCGGCAAATCTCGATACGTTGCTGAGTAATACTGATACGCCAATCGAAGCGCTTAATGACATGCTGCGCAGCTTTCAAAACGAGAGCGAAGATGCACTGCAAATGGAGCACGATCGCATGTTTGCCGGTATTGGTGAGATGCCAGCGCCACCTTGGGGTTCGGCTTATCTAGATAAAGAGGCGGTGTTGTTTGGTGAATCAACCATTGAATATCGTTACTTCTTGCAGCGTTGTGGTTTTGCTTTGGAATCTGACCAACGTGAGCCAGAAGATCAGATCGGCTTGATGCTGATGGTGTTAGGCATGTTGATTGAAACTGAACAGCAAAAGCTGGCATCTGAAATGCTGCGCGAGCACTTGATGACGTGGTTTGGTTTTTTCAACAAGCGCTTCAAAAAAGCCGTGACTCTCACGCCTTACTCAAAACTGTCGAACCTTACCGAAGAATTACTTCAATCCTTGAGTGAGCAATACCAAGTCGTTGTGTCAGCAAAAAGAGATTACTCGGATGCGCCAGTCTGAATCGGTTGATCTAAGCAAGCGACGTCTGTTTTCATTCCGTCGTGCACCAGTAGAGAAAGCTCAAGAGCCTCGTGTTAACGCGAGACCACCGTACGCGGTGGAAGAGTCGATGTTCACAAGGCTATGTGATGGATGCGGAAAGTGCGCTTTAGCATGTCCAAGCCAAATCATAGAAATGGTTGAAGGCGTTGCCGCGTTAGATATCAGTTACTCGGCATGCGATTTATGCGGCGCGTGTAAGTCGGCGTGCCCTACATTAGCGCTTTCAAACCAAACAGAGTCTACAGGCTTAATTGCTACTATCTCAAACAGCTGCGAAAACTTATACGGTTACTGCGGCAGTTGCGAGGACAGCTGCCCTTATGATGCCTTGCAGTGGCAAGATGATGTCAAACCTAAAATTGACGCTGCCAAATGCAAAGGTTGCGGACAATGCGCGCAAAGTTGCTACAACAGCATCATTAGCTTTGACTTAAAACGATAAAAAGGGATTGGCGCGAACCAATCCCTTTTTGTTTGTATTCAATTCTATTTAATCTTATGCCAAGGTTGCCAATTGGCTTTGTGCGGCTGAAATGCCTTTCGCTGCTGCGTCTTCGCCCATGTTTAGTGCTTCTGCGTAAACAAATTCCACATCCGTGATACCAACAAAGCCCAATACTGTGCGTAGGTATGGTGTCATGCTGTCGGTTGGTGAGTCTTTATGAAGACCGCCGCGAGTGGTGACTACGATTGCCTTCTTATCTTCAATTAGACCTTGAACGCCGTTTTCTGTGTATTTGAATGTCACGCCTGCACGAGCAATCAAATCAATCCAGTTTTTAAGCTGAGTTGGAATCGTAAAATTGTACATTGGCGCTGCGATAACCAATGTATCTGCCGCTTTGATTTCTTCAATCAAGGTATCAGATAGGTCAACCACTGCTTGTTGTTCTTGTGAAAGATCTTCTGTTGCACGAAGTGCGGTCGCGACTGAAAAGTCTAAAACAGGCAGTGGATTTGCAGCTAGGTCACGAACAGTTAGCTTATCTTGGTCTACATTTTTGATGAAGTCTTCGACCAGTTTGTTCGATTGAGAGTAATCTCCAAGGATGCTTGATTTAAGAGCGAGTACACGAGACATATAGAGTTCCTTTAATAAGTGCTTTCGGCTATGTGATGCATTATAGGTAATGCACTAAGGCTCAAAACCCTATGGATTTGCTTAAGTTGTTCGAAAAAATTGAATGAAGGTACAATGCCGCTTTCCGTTATCTTGTTCTAGCCCTTATGTGATACAATTCATGCAGTTTTATCGATAAAAAGAATAGGTAACGCTTTGACTTCGTCACAGCCAGAAAAATCGACCGCAGCTGAGGGTAAAGCTCAGGCCAACAATGCGGCGTCACTTCGCAAAGCACTTAACCAGTGCATGATCAAAGACAGATTCCGTTTAAGTAAACGTATTTCCGGCGCAAATAAAATTAAGAAAGATGCCGCGAGAAACGCCGTTTTCGACGAGATCGCATTAGATATCGCTAAGTCCATGATGGATGCTGAGCAGCGCGGTAACTACACCCCGACCATTGAATACCCAGAAATTCTTCCTGTAAGCCAGAAAAAAGATGACATCGCTAAGGCGATTGAAGAAAACCAAGTAGTAATTGTTGCCGGTGAAACGGGTTCAGGTAAAACCACCCAGTTGCCAAAAATCTGTGCTGAACTTGGCCGTGGTAAGTTTGGCTTAATTGGCCATACGCAGCCTCGTCGTTTGGCGGCTCGTTCTGTAGCGAATCGTATTGCAGAAGAGATGGAAACTAAACTGGGCGAGTTTGTTGGTTATAAGGTTCGATTTAACGACCAGATCTCTGAAAATACCCAAGTAAAATTGATGACGGACGGTATCTTGTTGGCAGAGATTCAACATGACCGTTTTCTCAATCAATATGACACCATCATCATCGATGAAGCGCACGAACGCAGCCTGAATATCGATTTCATCTTGGGTTACTTAAGAGAGCTATTACCTCGTCGCCCAGATCTAAAAGTGATCATTACGTCAGCGACCATTGATCCTGAGCGTTTCTCTAAGCACTTTGATAATGCACCGATTATCGAAGTGTCAGGTCGAACTTACCCAGTTGAAACACGTTACCGTCCACTTCGCGGTGATGATGACGTCGATCGTGATCAGCTTGAAGGTATTTTTGAAGCAGTTGATGAACTGTGCGATGAAGGGTTAGGTGACATCCTAATCTTTATGAATGGTGAACGTGAGATTCGAGATACCGCTGATGCGCTGAGTAAGCGAAACTTAAAGTCGACAGAAATCGTACCGCTATACGCACGTTTGTCGGCTGGTGAACAGAACAAGATTTTCCAACCTCATGCAGGTCGCCGAATCGTGCTTGCAACAAACGTTGCTGAAACATCGTTGACTGTTCCGGGTATTAAATACGTCATTGACCCGGGTACGGCGCGTATTTCTCGCTACAGCTACCGCACTAAGGTTCAGCGCTTACCAATTGAGCCAGTTTCGCAGGCGAGTGCCAATCAGCGTAAAGGTCGCTGTGGTCGTGTAGAAGAGGGTATCTGTATTCGTCTTTACTCTGAGGACGACTTTAACTCACGTCCTGAGTTTACCGATCCAGAGATCCTGCGTACCAACCTAGCATCGGTTATCTTGCAGATGACCGCACTTGGTTTGGGCGATATTCAAGCCTTCCCATTTGTGGAAGCGCCTGACAAACGCAACATCCAAGACGGTGTTCGCCTTCTCGAAGAGTTAGGTGCAATCAATGCGGAAGCGAAGGATCCTAAGAAGCGATTGACCAGTATTGGTCGTCAACTGGCACGTTTGCCTATCGACCCACGTCTAGCGCGTATGGTACTTGAGTCGCCAAAATACGGCGCAACTAAAGAGTTGATGATCATTGCTTCAGCGTTATCGATTCAAGATCCGCGTGAACGCCCAAGTGACAAACAGCAGTCGTCAGATGATAAGCACAAACGGTTCTTCCATGAAGAGTCAGATTTCCTAACGTTTGTGAACCTGTGGGACTACATCCAAAAGCAACAGAAGAATCTGTCAGGCAATCAGTTCCGCAAGCAGTGTAAGCAAGATTACCTAAACTACTTGCGCGTTCGTGAGTGGCAAGATGTCTACTTCCAAATCCATCAATCAATGCGTGAGATGGATTTCAAACTCAATGATGAACCAGCGTCGTATCAAGGCGTGCACTCAGCAATCTTGGTTGGTTTGCTGTCGCATATTGGTATGAAAGACCAAGAGAAGAATGAATATCAAGGTGCGCGTAATGCTCGCTTCCATATCTTCCCTGCATCTGGCCTATTCAAAAAGCAGCCTAAATGGATCATGTCCGCTGAGCTGGTGGAAACATCTAAGCTTTGGGGCCGAATTATTGCCAAGATTCAACCAGAATGGATTGAGCCTTTAGCAAAACACCTGATTAAACGTAGCTACAGCGAACCGCATTGGTCGAAGAAGCGCGCTGCCGTTATGGCTCACGAAAAAGTGATGCTTTATGGGGTGCCAATTGTACCAAAACGCCTAGTTAACTATGGCAGTATTGATTCGACGGTAAGCCGTGAGATTTTCGTTCGCAGTGCACTGGTTGAAGGTGAGTGGGAAACCAAACATGCGTTCTTCAAGCAAAACCGTAAGCTACTGCGTGAGGTAGAAGAGCTAGAGCACAAGTCTCGTCGCCGCGATATCTTGGTTGATGACGATGAGCTGTTTGATTTCTATGATCAACGTGTCGGTACTGAAGTGGTATCTGGCAAGCACTTTGATACTTGGTGGAAGAAAGCATCGAAAGAAAACAGTGAACTGCTAAATTTTGAAAAAGAGATGCTGTTCAAAGGCGATGCGAGCCACGTTACTGATCTCGATTATCCGAACTTCTGGCATCAGAATGGGCTTAAGCTTAAGTTAAGCTACCAATTTGAGCCGGGTGAAGGCAACGATGGCGTGACGGTTCACTTGCCGCTGCCGATTCTTAATCAAGTCGAGCCAGGTGGCTTTGATTGGCAGATCCCTGGGCTGCGCCATGAATTGGTGGTGAGCCTAATTAAGTCTCTGCCAAAGACCATCCGTAAGAACTTTGTTCCTGCGCCAAACTACGCGGACGCATTCTTAGCACGAGCAACAGCGATGGAAGCTCCACTTCTCGATTCGTTGGAGAAAGAGCTACGCCGTATGACGGGTGTTGAAGTACTGCGCGAAGATTGGAAGCTTGAACAAGTGCCAGAACACTTGAAGGTGACGTTCCGAGCGGTCGATCACCGTAATCGCAAGCTGAAAGAAAACCGCGACTTGCATGAGCTTAAAGAGAGCCTAAAAGACAAGGTTCAAGAGACCTTATCTAAGGTCGCCGATGATGATATTGAGCAACAAGGTTTGCATACGTGGAGCTTTGGTGAACTGCCTAAAGTGTATCAGCAAAAACGTGGTGGCTACGAAGTGAAAGCCTACCCAGCACTGGTTGATAGCAAAGATAGTGTCGAGATTAAGCTATACGAAACAGAGTATGAGCAAGTCACTGCGATGAAAGCAGGCCAACGTCGCTTAATCTTGCTCAACGTACCATCACCGATTAAGTACCTGCATTCGAATCTACCGAATAAGTCGAAGCTAGGTTTGTACTTTAACCCTTACGGCAAGGTACTCGATCTCATAGATGACTGCATCGCTTGCGGTGTTGATAAGCTTATCGAAGAGAAAGGTGGCATCGTTTGGGAACCAGAGCAGTTTGAAGTGTTAAAAGAGCATGTCAGAGCGGAATTAGGTGACACCGTGGTGGAAATCGCTCAGCAAGTTGAGACTATTCTGACAACCGCATTTAACATCAATAAGAAGTTAAAAGGTAAAATCGATTTCACGATGGCTTTTGCCTTATCTGATATCAAAGCTCAGATTGAAGGACTGATATTTAAAGGCTTTGCAACCGAGTGTGGCTGGAAACGTTTGACAGATATTTTACGTTATATGAAAGCAATAGAGCGTAGAATGGAGAAGCTACCGATCGATCCAAATAAAGATCGCTTACACATGCTCAAAATTGAATCAGTAGCGAATGATTACAAAGAGTTACTGAACAAAATACCAAAAGGTGTCGCGGTACCTGATAATGTTAAAGAGGTTCGCTGGATGCTCGAAGAGTTGCGAGTTAGCTATTTTGCACAGCAACTTGGAACACCTTACCCAGTATCAGACAAGCGCGTGAAAATGGCCATAGACGCTTGTTAGGCACATTATTTGCATACTTATTGGGTATCAATCGGAATTTTGACTATACTGGCAGAGGTTTGCCGCAGCGAACTTCTGTTTTAAATAACTAGAGAAGGTTTATTATGAAAAAGACACTACTAGCGCTAGCTCTAATCGGCGCGTCAGCTACAGCTTCTGCTGATTCTTGGATTTACGGTAGCGCAAGTGTAGGTCAGGCCGATCTGAATGGTGAGACAGGAACATCATACAATGTGCATGTTGGTACCGGTATCCTGCCATTAATTGGTTTAGAGGCGGGTTACCAAGACTTTGGTGATTTTGATGGTGTTAACTATGCGGGGCAAATTCGTGACCTTGAAGGTTCAGCGGTTTACTTTGCTGCTAAACCAAGCATTGATTTTGGTCCACTGCACGTTTACGCAAAAGCGGGTCTTCACTCTTACGAGCTAAGCGGTACTAACTTCAAAGAAGACGAAATCGACATGATGTACGGTGTTGGTGCTGAGTACTTCGTAATGGGCCCTATCTCTCTAGGCGCTAGCTACAACGTATTCTCAATGAAAGAAGAAGACGTGAAGAACTTCTCTCTAAACGCGACATTCCATTTCCTATAATGAGTTCGCGGTTGTGATTTAAAAAGCCTGACTTCGGTCGGGCTTTTTTGTGTTTACTGATCGCTCGTCGGTGTATCACAACGCACACTATTTACCCGAACGACTTGCGAAAGTTATAGTTGCTCCAATAACTTATGTTAGAGCGCTAACGTATGGTGAAAAGGTATCTAAATGCAATCAGCATCAAATCTCGAGTCAGATAATCCCCAAGTCACCAAGAAGAACCTTGGAATCCTTTTTGAGCTGCTAAAGTTCATTAAGCCTTATCGAGTAAAAGTTGGTGCAGCCTTGGTTGCCTTGATCTTTACGGCTTCATTGACGCTTACCGTTGGCCATGGTGTGAGAATACTGATCGACCAAGGTTTCGCTCAGCAATCAACGTATGAGCTTGGTAGTGCGATTGGCTTTATTCTGATCGTTACCGTCCTTATCTCGATCGGTACGTTCTTTCGCTTCTATTTAGTGTCGTCAGTGGGAGAGCGAGTCAGTGCTGATATTCGATTAGCCGTGTTTAATCATATCGTTACGCTTCACCCAAGTTATTTTGAGACCAATAGCAGCGGTGACATCATGTCTCGTATAACCACAGATACTACCTTGCTGCAAAGTATCATTGGCTCTTCGTTCTCGATGGCAATGCGCAGTGCTCTAATGTGTGTTGGCGCTATCATTATGCTGTTCGCCACCAACATCAAATTGACCCTCATAGTATTGGCTTCAGTACCGTTTGTTTTGGTGCCGATTCTATTTTATGGCCGAAGAGTTCGGGCTCTGTCACGCCAAAGCCAGGACTCTATGGCTGATGTGGGTAGCTATGCTGGTGAAGCGATTGAGCATATCAAAACCGTACAAAGTTATAGCCGAGAAGCTGAGGAAAAAAGTTACTTCTCAAAAGAAGTAGAAAAAGCATACGACATTGGCCGTAAACGGGTAAAGCAACGTGCGATCTTAATTTCCGGTGTGATTGTTATCGTCTTCAGTGCGATTTCAGGAATGCTGTGGGTTGGGGGCAGTGATGTCATCAACGGCACAATGTCAGCGGGTGATTTAGGTGCATTTGTCTTCTATGCGATTATGGTTGCCTCTTCATTAGCGACGATTTCTGAGGTGATGGGGGAACTGCAAAGGGCGGCAGGAGCGACTGAACGATTGGTCGAAATTCTTCAGGTGAAAAGTGACATTGTCGCACCTAATGTGTCGGTCAAACCTTCGTCATCTTTGGCTGCCGAAGTCAGTTTCAATGATGTGACGTTTTATTATCCATCACGACCAGATACTCCCGCATTAGAGCAGTTAACCTTGCAAGCTGAAGAGGGCAAAGTTCTGGCGTTGGTTGGACCTTCAGGTGCGGGTAAGAGTACTCTGTTTGAGTTATTGCAGCGTTTCTACGATCCGCAAACGGGTAAAGTTATGTTTGGCGGTGTTGATGTGCGAAACTTTGCGCCAAGTGAACTTCGTGAACAGATGGCACTTGTTCCCCAGCAACCCGCATTGTTTAGTAATGATGTGTTCTACAATATTCGTTACGGAAACCCTGATGCTACCGACGAGCAGGTAATTGAGGCAGCGAAGAAAGCGCACGCCCATGATTTTATTATCAAACTGCCAGAAAGTTATCAGAGCTTTCTAGGAGAGCGAGGCGTGCGATTATCTGGTGGGCAACGCCAACGTATTGCCATTGCGAGGGCCATCCTAAAAGATCCAAGTATCTTATTGCTTGATGAGGCGACCAGCGCCTTAGACAGTGAAAGCGAGCACCATGTCCAACAAGCCTTAGATGAGCTGATGCGCGATCGAACTACCATCATTATTGCGCACCGACTGTCTACTATCCAACATGCTGACAAAATCGCAGTCTTTGACGATGGAAAGCTGGTGGATATCGGCAACCACCAACAGTTGATGGAGGGGTGTGAGTTGTATCAACGCTTAGTTGAACTTCAATTTAAGCACCTTAACTGAGAACAAATCGTTGCTAGTTAAGCCAAAGTGGTCTGTTGAACGTATACAAGTGTGAATCATTAAAGAGATAGTTCATGTCGACAAAACAGAGAAATATACCTACCCATCGAATCTCACGCTTCGGAAAGCTTGCGTCACTGGCCACACGTGTTGCAGGTAACGTTTTAACTGAAGGGACAAAGCAGTTGGCAAAGGGTCAAAGGCCTAAGGCGAAAGATCTGATTCTGACACCAGCGAATATCTCAAGACTCACCGAACAACTGGCACACTTACGTGGCGCAGCAATGAAGCTAGGTCAAATGCTATCTATGGATGCTGGTGACGTTCTTGAGCCGGAACTTGCTGATATTCTCGCAAGGCTACGATCGGATGCCGATCCGCTACCTGCGAAGCAGCTCAATCAGGTGTTAGAAGGGGCGTTAGGGGCAGATTGGAAACAAAGGTTTGCGGCTTTTAACTTTAAGCCCGTGGCCAGCGCTTCGATCGGTCAGGTCCACCAAGCCTATAGCGATGCTGGTGAAAAGTTGGCGGTGAAAGTGCAATATCCAGGAATCAGAAAAAGCATCAATAGCGATGTCGATAACGTGGGGACATTGCTCAGTATCGTTGGTCTAATTCCAGAATCGGTTGATTATAAGGGCTTACTCGAAGAAGCGAAAAAACAGCTGCACGATGAAGCTGATTACCAGCGTGAAGCGAATTTTGCGCAGCGTTATCATCAAGCTTTGCAAAACACTGACCACTTTGTAGTGCCGAGTATTCATACTAACATAACCTCTGAATCTGTCTTGGCGATGGACTTCCTTGAAGGTATTTCAATCGAGAATGTAGAAACCTTAGCGCAGCCTGAGCGTGACCTTGTAATGCATCGTTTGCTTGAGTTGATGTTCAAAGAGTTGTTCGACTTCAAAATGGTTCAAACTGACCCTAATTTTGCTAACTACCTTTACATGCCAGAAACAAAGAAAATTGGCTTACTCGATTTTGGCGCGACGCGTGAATACAGCGATAGGTTCAGTAACGGATATCGCAAGGCTTTTTCATCGGTGGTGCAGGGGAACGAGTCGGGCTTGAACGATGCCTTGGAACAAATCGGTTTTTTCAGCCAGGACATTTTACCGGAGCAGCGCCAAGCCATTCTCAACTTGGTTAAACTTGCCTGTGAGCCTATGCTGGTGGATGAAGAGTATGATTTCAGAGCCAGTGGCTTAGCTATGCGTTTAAGAGAGGCCGGAACGATATTAAGTATGGAGCAAGACTACTGGCACACACCTCCGGCTGATGCACTGTTTTTACACCGCAAGATTGGTGGTATGTATTTACTGGCTGCGCGAATAGGAGCAAAAGTGAATATCCATCAGTTAGCCATGCCTTACTTAAAGGTCTAAAGGGGGCTATTTAGAGCGTGTTTCACCTGATTACTTAGACGATATAAAGATCAAAGGCTTAGCTTTGAGACATGCCTTTTAAACTTAGAAGTTAGCGTTGAGAATTATTGAGTCAATTGACACTATCTAAAGCATTTGAAACAAGGAATGTGAGAACACCATTGACTACTAACATCATTAGAGCCAGCGTCAAGCAACTAGACTTGGTTGCCGACCTATTCAACCAGTATCGAGTTTTTTACGGTCAAGAGAGCGACTTCAAACTCGCTCATCATTACATCAATGAAAGACTTCATAACGATGAATCCGTCGTGTTTCTAGCAGTGAATGCTGATGGTGAGGCGTTGGGCTTTACTCAACTTTATCCGAGCTTTTCATCTGTGTCAGCACAGCGTAGCTGGATTCTAAACGATCTGTTTGTCACAGAGAATGGCCGTTCGGGTGGCGTAGGTCGAGCATTAATGAATGCCGCTACACAACATGCGATAGACACCGGTGCGAATGGATTAAGCTTAGAAACCGCCCATGATAATGTAGTTGCGCAAAGTCTCTATGAATCATTAGGCTATAAAAAGGAAACGGCTTACCTAAGCTATTTCTTGAGCGTGTAGATTGAAACTTTCTACCATTAAAAAAGCCACTCGTTTGAGTGGCTTTCGTTTATCTAGAACAAACAGAACTTAAGCTTGTTGTTTTTGTAGCTCAGCTTCTTTTTCTTCGTCTTCGATTAGCGCATCAACGATAACCGCACACGCAGCATCACCGGTGATGTTAAGTGCTGTACGAATCATGTCGAAGATACGGTCAAGAGCGAACAGTAGTGGTAGACCTTCGATTGGAATGCCAGCCGCTAGAAGTACCGCAACAACAAGGAATGAAGGACCTGGAACACCTGCTTGACCTACCGCACCTAGTGTAGAGGTTACGATGATCGCGATGTACGCGCCCATACCTAGGTCAATGTTGAATAGTTGAGCAAAGAAGATAGCAACCAAGCCGTAGTAGATTGCGTTACCGCTCATGTTGATTGTGGCACCTAGAGGAAGAACGAATGATGCTGTAGAGTTCTTAACACCCAGTTCGTGCTCAACGGTATCTAATGTTACTGGTAGCGTTGCCATTGATGATGCAGTTGATAGAGCAACCGCTTGAGGCTTCTTCATTGCCACTAGGAACTTCTTCGCAGAAGTCTTAGTGAAGATATGCACCATTAGCGGGTAAGCAACAAAACCGAATATAAGAATCGCAGCAACATAAACAACGAATAGCTTGAACACCACCATTAGTGCACCAAAGCCAAACGTACCAACCGCCTCAGCCATTAGACCGAATACGCCGATTGGAGCAATGATCATAACTTTGTTGATCATCCATACCATTGCGTCAACGATGGCGTTTACACCGTTGATGATTGGATCACGCTTTTCTTTCGCTTGTTTAGAAATCGCAATACCAAAGAACATACAGAAGACTAGGATCTGTAGGATGTTTGCTTCATTCAGTGATTGGAAAACGTTGGTAGGGATCATACCAGTGATGGTCGCCCAGAAAGAAGGAAGATCACCTTTTGAAGCGTATTCAGCTGAGAACATACCTTCGACGCCGGATACGTCGATGCCCATGCCTGGCTTGAATACTTCACCCATAAATAGGGCTAGCGCTACTGCTAGTGCAGAGGTTAGGCCGAAGTAGCCCAAAGTCACCACACCAACTTTACCAGCTGATTGGCTATTACCAAGTCCAGCAGCACCAGAAATCAGTGCAACGGCTACCAATGGGATAACCAGCATTTTAATTAGGTTGATGAAGATCGCACCTAGAGGAGCGAACATGGTTGCGCTCTCGCCCATGAAGGCACCAACGGCAGTACCGATAATCATAGCGATGACAACTTGTACACCAATATTGCTTAGCAAACTCTTTTCTTTTAACACTTCCATAACCTCTGTGCTAATAAAATTTAAAAATCCAGGATTACCATCTGAGTTAAAACTCAAACATGGTTAATAATCTTGCCTCGCTTTTGTACACTTAAATTTTACAATTAGCAATACGTGTCAGTAATGAGAGACGTATTTAAAAACAGTTTTGTTGATAAGTGACAATTTTTTGCTCAATAGCAAACGATTACTTGGTGGATTGTAACTGCTGGGTCTATTTTATTTTGTAGATCTATTTGGGATTTGAATGATGGGAGTGGTGAGGTGAATGTTAAAAAGAAGATCGATTTCTCACGGCGTTAAGAAATCGATCTCATAGAGGTTTAGATGGCTAACACGTTACTTTTGTGTCGCAGCCTTCATGGATGAAACAAAGTTCTCAAGCTGCTGTAACATGTTGTCTGGCTGCTCGATATTGTTTTCAATGATCTTAACAACAGCTGATCCTGAAATAGCGCCTGCTGCACCGGCTTCGATCGCTTGCTTTACTTGCTCAGGTTCAGAGATACCAAAGCCCAGTAGCGCAGGTGGTGCATCAAACTGGTTTAGGCGCTCAAGTAGAGTGCTCACTGGCATGTTGGCTTTGGTTTCTGCACCAGTCACACCGGCACGTGAAAGTAGGTAAGTGTATCCACCACCCAGTTTTGCCACTTGGTCTAGAGTTTCGTCAGAAGCGGTTGGTGGCGCAATAAAGATTGGCTCAACACCATGCTTTCTCGCCGCTGCAACAAACTCTTCACTCTCGTTAGTCGGAACGTCAGCAATAAGAACTGAGTCGATACCGGCTTTGGCACAGCGCTCGTAGAAGTTATCAATGCCACGAGAGTAAACAAGGTTGGCGTACATTAGCAGACCAATCGGAAGGTCTGGGTACTTAGCGCGAATTTGGCTAATCAGATCAAAACAAATATCAGGAGTTGCCCCCGAATCTAAAGCACGGATGTTTGCACCTTGAATCGTTGGGCCATCCGCTAATGGATCAGAGAATGGAATACCAAGCTCTAGGGCATCAGCGCCGGCCTCGACCAAGGTTTCCATAATTTGTAGGGACTGCTCAGGATTCGGATCGCAAACTGTTACGAACGGAACGAAAGCACCTTGATTTTTATCGTTTAGGCGCGCGAATAGCTTTTCATAACGGTTCATTAGATCGCTCCTTTTTGTTGCAGAATGTCATGTACAGTAAAGATGTCTTTGTCACCACGACCAGATAGGTTAACCACCAGTAGTTGTTCTTTCTCTGGGTTCTCACGAGCCATACGCAGTGCGTGTGCAAGAGCGTGAGATGACTCAAGAGCAGGGATGATACCTTCGCTACGCGCTAGCTCTTGGAACGCATCTAGTGCTTCGTCATCAGTGACGTTGTCGTATTCAGCACGGCCAATTGCGTTAAGGTGTGCGTGCTGTGGACCAACTGATGGGAAATCGAGGCCAGCCGATACAGAGTAAGACTCTTCAACCTGACCATTTTCATCCTGCATCAATGGTGCTTTCATACCGAAGAAGATACCGGTTTTACCGTGTTTCAGCGGAGCGCCGTGTTGGTCGGTATCAATACCTTTACCAGCAGGTTCAACACCGATAAGACGAACGGTTTCTTCTTCAATGAAGTCTGCGAACATACCGATAGCATTTGAACCACCACCCACACAAGCAATCACTGCGTCCGGTAGGCGACCTTCGCATGCTAGAATTTGGTTCTTAGTCTCTTCACCAATCATGCGTTGGAAATCGCGAACAATAGTTGGGAACGGGTGAGGACCTGCTGCAGTACCTAATAGGTAATGGGCGTCTTCATAGCTTGCTGACCAGTCACGTAGAGCTTCGTTACAAGCGTCTTTGAGTGTTGCAGAACCAGAGTGCACAGGGATAACTGTTGCGCCCATTAGCTTCATACGGAATACGTTCGGGCTTTGACGCTCAACGTCTTTTGCGCCCATGTATACGCGGCACTTAAGACCCAGTAGGGCACACGCCAGCGCAGTAGCTACGCCGTGTTGACCTGCACCAGTTTCAGCGATGATCTCTTCTTTACCCATACGCTTGGCTAGTAGAGCTTGACCTAATACTTGGTTAGTTTTGTGTGCGCCACCGTGAAGAAGATCTTCACGTTTTAGGTACAGTTTGGTTTTCGTACCCTTTGTTAGGTTACGAGTTAATGTTAGTGCAGTAGGACGGCCTGCGTACTCTTGCAGCAGAGTCATAAACTCGCTGCGAAACTCTGGGTCTTCCTGCGCGTCAATAAACGCTTGCTCTAGTTGCTCAAGGGCAGGGACAAGAATCTGTGGTACATACTGACCACCGTATTCGCCGAAGTAGGCATCTAATTTAGCCATGGTGTAAATCCTTCATTTTGGGATAGCGCCAGTTATTACTCACGCTACAAATAATTAGTAGTTTCGAATTGCTACAAAAACTTGCTCAAGTTTTTCTGCGTCTTTTTTACCAGGAGAAGATTCAACGCCGGAGTTTAGGTCTAAGCCCAGACAACCTTGCTCTGAAGCTTTTTGGGCGTTGAACGGAGTAATACCACCTGCCAACATGACCTTAGATGGGTCGCCAATCAGTGACCAATCAAATACAAGGCCTGTACCGCCGACTTGTTTACCAACTTTAGTGTCCAATAAGTGACGGTCGATATGCTCAGCAATCAGCGTTGGCATAGACTCGCTAACGCCATACGCTTTCCAAATCTCCACCTGCTCTGGAAGCTTAGACTTGAGCTCAGAAACAAATGTTTGGTCTTCGTCACCGTGCAGTTGCACGCCCGTTAGGCCAAGTTGCTCGGCAGTCTCTATGATCTGCTCGATGGAGTGGTTTTGGAATACGCCGATGTACTTTAGCGGTGCGCCGCTCATGGTTAAGCGCGCTTCTTCTAGGTTAACAAAGCGTTTAGACGCTTCAACGAAAATCAGACCACCAAAGATAGCCCCCGCTTTGTATACCTTAGCGGCATCGTCTGGGTGGGTCAGGCCGCATACCTTGTTCTCACCTAATATCACTTTACGTACTGCGAGCTCAAGGTTCTCTTCAGCCATCAGTGAGCTACCAATTAGGAAGCCGTCAGCATATGTCGCTAGATCTCTCACTTGCTGATGCGTGTAGATGCCAGACTCTGAAATAATGGTTGCTTCAGGCGCTAGCTCACGAATGGTTGGCGCAAGCTCTTTGGTGCGATTTAGGTCAGTCGAAAGGTCACGCAGGTTACGGTTATTGATACCGATAACCTTGGCACTTAACTTAACGGCGCGGTGCAGCTCTTCTTCGTTGCTGACTTCGGTCAACACGCCCATTTCGAGTGAGTGCGCAACTTGAGCAAGTTCAGCATACTCTTGGTCGTTGAGTACAGAAAGCATCAATAGGATTGCATCTGCTTGGTAGTGGCGAGCCAAGTAAACTTGGTAGCTATCAACCATAAAGTCTTTACACAGGATAGGCTGCTTCGCTTGCTTTCTAACTTGAGGTAAGAACTCAAAGCTACCTTGGAAATACTTCTCGTCGGTCAGCACTGAAATCGCATTCGCGTGGCTGTTGTATACCGACGCAATGTAATCTAAATCGAAGTGATCTCGGATCAGACCTTTCGATGGCGATGCTTTTTTACACTCAGTAATGAATACCGTATTTTGGTTGTTAAGAGCATCGTAGAAGCTGCGATCAGATGCCGTCAGATCGCTTTTAAATGTATCAAGTGGTTGTTGCTCTTTGCGCTCGGCTACCCATTGATACTTATCTTTGACAATTTTTGCCAATACTTCAGCCATTTCAGCTTCTTTTGCTGAAACGTGTTCGGATAGCTTATTTTTAACCTCAGTCATGATGTTTCCTTTTGCTCTGGGTTACGCGTGTGCGGCAAGTTTCTTGACAAGCTCGTAAGCTTTACCTGAATTCATTGCGTCGATGGCTTGTTGGGTATTGGCTTTAAGATCTTCATGACCGAATAAGCGCATTAGCAAGGCCACATTGGCAGCAACTGCGCCAAGCTGAGCGTCTGTCCCTTTACCCGTCAGCATGTTAGTGATGATCGTTTTGTTTTCTTCTGGATCGCCACCTTTAATCGCTTCAAGTGGATGAGATTCTAAACCGAAGTCCGCAGGGGTTAGGGTGTACTCAATAATCTCACCGTCCTTGATCTCAGCGACTGTGGTATCACCGTGAATAGCGACTTCATCTAAACCACTACCGTGTACCACGGCCGCGCGCTTCATTCCCATTTGTAACATGGTTTCTGCGATAGGGCGAACAAGCTCTCGTGAGTACACACCCATCAGTTCTATGTTTGGACGCGCCGGGTTAATCAATGGGCCTAAGATGTTGAAAATCGTACGCGTCTTCATAGTTTGGCGTACAGGCATAGCATGACGAACACCGCCGTGGTATTGCGGCGCGAATAAGAAAGCAACACCAATCTCATCGACGGCTGTACGCGTATCTTCGGCGCTCATCGCTAGGTTAATACCGAAAGAGTCCAGTAAGTCAGAGCTGCCAGACTTGCTTGATACACTGCGGTTGCCGTGTTTAGCGACTTTTAGACCACAAGCTGCTGCAACGAATGCAGCAGTCGTTGAAATGTTAATCGTGTTATGACCGTCACCGCCTGTACCGACGATATCAGCGAAATCATAATCCGGGCGCGGGAAAGGACTTGCATTAGCTAGTAGCGCTTTTGCCGCACCCGCAATTTCGTCTGGGGTTTCACCTTTGATTTTTAACGCGGTTAACGCAGAGGCCATTAGGATTGGCTCTAACTCACCACGAATGATGACATCAAATAGCTGTTGGCTCTCTTCTTGAGTGAGTGACTGCTGCTCGTAAAGTTTGTTGATAATCTGTTCCATGACATTACTCCTTATTTGTCGTTCTTCTTTAGAGCCCACTCAATCGCATTGGCCAATAAGGTTGCGCCGTAGGTGGTCATAATCGATTCAGGGTGGAATTGGAATCCACACACCTTGTCTTCTTCTTGTACTACAGACATCACTAAGTCATCAACTTCAGCTGTAATGGTTAGCGAGTCTGGCACATGCGTTGCGACTAATGAGTGGTAGCGCGCAATTGCAAGTGGAGAAGGCAATTGAGCATAGGTCGCGTGATTTTGGTGTTCCATCATCGACACTTTACCGTGGATGATTTCACCAGCGCCTGCAACAGTACCGCCGTATGCTTGAACAATTGCCTGATGACCAAGACAAATACCAATCATAGGCACTTTGCCTTTTAATCGCTGAATGATTTCCGGCATAGAGCCCGCGTCAGCAGGTGCACCAGGACCTGGCGATAATAAGACGACAGGGTTTTCTAACTGTTTAACCGCTGACTCAATTGTGTCAGCAGCAATGTTGTTGCGATAGATTTTGACTTCATGACCTAGGGAACGAAATTGATCAACTAGGTTGTAAGTGAAAGAGTCAAAGTTATCGATAAATAGGATATTCGCCATCTCTTCCACCTATTACTTATTTTGAATTGGCTGATGAGCCGCTTGAATCGCAGAGATTACTGCTTGAGCTTTACCGCGCGTTTCATCTGCTTCCGCTTGCGGGTCAGAATCAAATACCACACCAGCGCCAGCTTGTACTTGAGCAATGCCATTTTCTACATATGCTGAGCGAATCACGATACAGGTATCTAGTGTCCCTTCACCGGTTAGGTAGCCAACTGCGCCGCCGTAGCTGCCACGACGAGCTCCTTCTACATCGCGAATCAGTTGCATCGCACGAATCTTAGGTGCGCCGGTTAGCGTGCCCATGTTCATACAAGCTTGGTAGGCATGTAGAGCATCTAGATCGTTACGTAGTTGGCCAACCACGCGAGAAACCAAGTGCATTACGTGGCTATAACGGTCAACTTTGAGTAGGTCAGCTACATGGCGAGTGCCTGCTTTAGAAATGCGTGCAACATCGTTACGTGCTAAGTCAACCAGCATCATATGCTCTGCGTTTTCTTTTTTGTCGGTGCGAAGCTCTAATTCAATGCGGCAGTCTAGATCGAAATCAATGTCGCCATTTGGGCGTTTGCCGCGGCGGCGAGTGCCAGCAATCGGGTAGATTTCAACTTGGTTGGTATGAGTTTCGTACTTAAGTGCACTTTCAGGTGACGCGCCAAACAGGGTAAACAGCTCATCTTGCATATAGAACATGTAAGGGCTTGGGTTTGATTGCTTAAGCTCTTTATATGCGGCAAGAGGAGAAGGGCACGGTAAAGTAAAGCGGCGTGATGGCACGACTTGAAACACATCGCCTTTAACAACGTACTGCTTTAATTCTCGTACGGTTTGACAGAAGTCTTCATCGGAAACACTTGGTACTGCGCTTGTATCCGCCACAGGGGTTGCATCTGGCAGTTGCTTTAACGTTGAACAAGCTTGACGTATTTCTTCTAAACGCGTTTCAAGTACAGACTTTTGTTGGTCATTGGCAAACAGTGCCGCTTGTAAGTCACAGCTCTGTTTTTGGTGATCGACAACCAACAGAGTCTCGGCGACATAGAAGACGTAATCCGGGCATTGGTTGGTTGCCTGCGCGCTACCTAAAGGTTCAAAATTGGCCACAAGGTCGTAAGCAAAAAGGCCACCGATAAAGATCGCATGTTTGTGTAGCCCTTCAATATCGAAGCTGTGCTGAATCAGTCTGAGTGCATCGAAAGAAGAAGCTTCACGCAGTCGCGAATCTTCATCAAGCGTATCGCAAGGAGAACTGTACTCTAGAACAAGCTCTGTTCCGTCAAAACGGTTTTCAATACCGTCGTTAATATTATGAGTTAAGTGAGAAAGTAGGTGCTTACCGTTTTCAGTCAGCGCGGTCATAGTGACAGTGTGACCAAAACATACGATGCGTACTGCAGAATCAACAATCAGTAAGCTTTGAAGGTCTTGCTTAGAATCGATCTCGGCCGACTCTAGTAACAGGCTATCTGTCTTGTTCTCGCACAGAGTATGGAACAACTGTGTTGGATCCTGAGCGTAAGGCGCGGTAGTACGAATGAGCTCAAGGTTACCTAGCTTTTGAATATTAATGGCCTTGTTCACAAGACCTCCTTTTCTCTTAATAATTTTTCTTCCTGCCGTACATATTCGCATAAAGCAAACGTTCTCCCAATTAAGATTTGGTCAAATCTGGTGATTGTTTAAGCACTTAGATGCAAGGCAGACAACAAAACAAAAAGCCCGCTATGGTAGCGGGCTTGATATACATGAAATCTATAATTTAGAAGTACACGTTAGCCCACCAAGAACTTGTCCAAGTGCGCCACCAAGCAAGGTCAGCTGAGCTACGATTGATCGTATCAGCGTTAACTTTTGCATTTTGCTTTAGGTTGATGTCTTGTAACATAGTGAGCCCAAATTCAGGTACTTCGCATTTGTGTACTAGTTAACTAGTGCAGAGGTAAAAAGTCAACTAAAAAAACAGAATTATGAGAATTGATTTACATAGCCATACCACCGCCTCTGATGGACGATTACCTCCGAATGAACTGATTGATAGGGCACTAAGCTTTAACCTCGAAGTTTTAGCTATTACCGATCATGATACGATTGACGGTTTGGATTTGGCTCGTCAATACATTAATGACAATGAACTGCCGATCAAACTCATAAATGGTATTGAGATCTCTACGGTTTGGCAGAATAAAGACATTCATATTGTTGGACTTAATATTGACCCGACAAGCGATGCACTACTGTCTCTTATTGGCCAACAAAAAAGCCATCGAGAATCTCGTGCGGAGCTGATCGCTCACCGTCTGGAAAAAGCGACCAGAGAAGGGGTGTTAGCTGAGGTAAAACTCATTGCTGGAGATGCGCCAGTAACTCGCGCCCACTTTGCTAAGTGGTTAGTTGATAATGGTTATGCCAAAACGATGCAGCAGGTATTTAAAAAATACTTAACACGCAATAATCCAGGCTACGTGCCACCGACGTGGTGTTCAATGAAAGATGCGGTTGATGCTATTCATGCCGCTGGTGGGCAAGCCGTTTTGGCACATCCTGCGCGATACGATTTGACTGCTAAATGGCTCAAACGTCTATTAGCGGCTTTTGTTGAAGCAGGTGGAGATGCGATGGAAGTCGCTCAACCTCAACAAGGGCAACAAGAAAGACGCAACTTGGCCGATTATGCTATACAATACAAACTATTAGCCTCACAAGGCAGTGACTTTCATTATCCGTCACCGTGGATGGAGCTAGGACGAAACCTTTGGCTACCGTCAGGTGTCGAAGCAGTATGGAAAGATTGGGGTATTGAGCCTTCTAAATCAGATTCAATCAATACCAATTAACTATAGAGTCGTGAGACTCGATATTGAGGAATTACAATGAGCCAGTTTTTTTACGTTCACCCAGAAAACCCACAGGCTCGCTTGATTAACCAAGCTGTAGCAATCATACGTAATGGTGGGGTGGTGATTTACCCAACCGATTCAGGCTATGCCCTTGGCTGTCAGCTTGAGAACAAACAGGCGCTAGAGAGAATTTGTCAAATTCGTCGTCTAGATGACAAGCATAACTTCACGCTACTATGCCGCGACCTTTCTGAGCTGTCACTTTATGCGCGCGTTGACAATAGCGCATTTCGTCTACTGAAAAACAACACTCCAGGCCCTTACACCTTTATCTTTAAAGGGACTAAAGAAGTCCCACGTCGTTTGATGAATTCAAAGCGTAAGACGATTGGTATTCGTGTGCCGGATAACCGTATTGCTTTGGATTTATTAGAAGCACTGGGTGAGCCTCTAATGTCGACGTCACTTATCTTACCGGGTAACGACATCACTGAGTCAGATCCTGAAGATATTCGCGATAAACTAGAACACGCTGTTGACTGTATTTTGAACGGCGGCTACCTAGGTGAACAACCAACGACTGTCATCGATTTTAGTGATGATGAACCTAAAGTAGCTCGTTTAGGTTCCGGTGATCCAGCCCCTTTTGAATAATCAAAAGTTAGTGATTTCCTCCACAGTTTTTGCGATAATGTGCGGCCGCGATTTTGGGTCGCACTTGTTTATTCGACGTCTGAGAAGACGACACATAGGTAGATAAATGAACGAAAAATTACAGAAAGTATTAGCTCGAGCTGGCCATGGCTCTCGTCGCGAACTGGAAGCTTTAATTAAAGCCGGTCGCGTGAGTGTGAACGGCGTTGTAGCTAAGCTTGGTGAACGACTAGAAGATGAAAACGCCGTTGTGCGTATCGATGGTCATACTGTTTCTGCGAAAGCTCAGGAAGAGGTGGTTTGTCGAGTTCTTGCGTACTACAAGCCGGAAGGTGAGTTGTGTACTCGTCATGACCCTGAAGGTCGCCGAACTGTATTTGACCGTCTACCTAAAATCCGTGGCTCTCGTTGGATCTCAGTTGGTCGTCTAGATGCAAACACATCTGGTCTACTTCTGTTTACAACCGACGGTGAACTTGCGAACCGCCTAATGCACCCTAGCCGCCAAGTTGAACGTGAATACTTGGTGCGTGTGTTTGGTGAAGTAACTGAGCAGAAAGTTAAGAACCTAGTACGTGGCGTAGAGCTAGAAGATGGCATGGCGCGTTTCGAAGATGTTGTCTACGCAGGCGGTGATGGTATGAACCACACTTTCTATGTTGCAATTAACGAAGGTCGTAATCGCGAAGTTCGTCGTCTTTGGGAATCTCAAGATACGACTGTAAGCCGTCTGAAACGTGTACGTTACGGTGATATCTACCTAGACAAGAAATTGCCTCGTGGTGGATGGATGGAACTTGATCTGAAAGAAGTGAACTACCTGCGTGAACTAGTAGAACTTCGTCCAGAGAAAGAAACGCTACTTGATGAAAACAAAGCAAACACTTCTCGTAAGCGTGAGCGTTCTCGTAGCCAGAAGATTCGTCGTGCAGTTAAACGTCACGAAGAGCGCGTAAACAGCGGTGGTGGCCGTAGTAACAACCCATCACGCCGTAAGCCTAAGAAAGGTGCGGGTAAACCAAACGCACGTAATAAGCAGCGCTAAACAGTACTCTTAGCTAAGCAGATTCTAAATCCGAGTGTTGAAAAACACTCGGATTTTTTATTTCTGAAGCGCTAAGAGATTATTACGGAATTAAGCGGGTTGATTCTGTTCTATAGAACCTCTGATAGGCTAGGCGCTTTTGTGGCTTGAGAATGGTTTCGTTTGGCCTTCAGCCGATGGTTTATTAAGGCTCACCACTTCTTTTTCAGGTAGCTCTGCTGCTTCTCCGAAGAACTTACCGCCTGGTTCAATACTTAAATTATTGCTCCAGATTTTACCGCTAACACGTCCTTTCGATAGTACTTGAACACGTTCTACATAGCAGTTGCCATCAAGAATACCGTTGACGATAAGTTGCTTTGCGTAAATCTCTCCTTTCACACAGCCGTTCTCTGCAACGACTAAAGTGCCGTCTACGTGCAGTTGACCTTCTACGATGCCATCAATCTGAATATCGCTTTCTACCTTGAGTTCTCCGCTAACAGCACATCCTTTGGCGATGATAGTTGAAGTTGCTGAGCTACTCGCTGTTCTACGGTCTCGATTAAAGATTCCCATCGTATTTGTCGTTCCTTAGTAAAAATGTCGTCAAAATTATTCAGATTCCAGTCAACGAATGATCGAGGGTTCAAAGCTCTTCCGACAAAACGCACCTCATAGTGAAGGTGGGGACCAGAAGAGAGGCCACTGTTGCCTGAGATAGCGATAAGCTGTCCTTTTGTGACAAACTCACCGCTTTTGACTTTGAAACCCTTCAAGTGTGAATAAGAGCTCGAAAAGCCGAAAGAATGTTGTAAACGCAAAAAATTGCCCGACCCTTTACTGCTGTATCGAGTCACTTCAACAACCCCATCCGCAGGGGCGTATACTTTGGTACCCGTATTGGCAGCAAAGTCTAATCCTCGATGCATTTTGCTGGTTTTGGTCACAGGGTGAATGCGTTTACCAAAACCTGATGACATCCTGATGTCCCCAACTGGGGATCCGCTAGGGATCTGATTGAGCATCGCTAGTCTGACGTTTGAGGTAATAGCAGCGATATCTAAGCGTGTATCTAAACTGTGCTCAGTGGTCTCATTTGCGAACCCCAGGACTTTTTCTAACTCAACTAATCTCTCGGATACCAATTGTACGCGTTCTTCACGTTCAGATAAGTCAGTTTCGAGTTCCGACTTAAGCGCCTTTAAGCTATCTAACTCTTGGCCAATATTACGCGAATGTTCTGCCAGCTCTGACTGCTTTAGCATCGCGTCGCCAACTTGAGAGTAAAGATGATCAATGAGAAACACGGTTGCGGTGATTGCCAGTACAACCACAACTAAGCAAGTTTTTAAGTGACGCTGCATCGTTTTGCTGAAATACCAATGCTTGGAACCATTGATAGTCGAAACAGTAATTGTTAATTGGTCTTTCATGGTGTTTATTAATTCATTGGATTAATTGTTTTTTCATTATTGATAGCTGTGACTTTAAGGAAAAATGGTCGTTATTGCTAGAAGTTCACATGGATGAATTGTCAAGGCGTGAGCTGTTTTCAGACTATCGACAAAAGTTGTTTACGCGTTTGAATCTTACGAGATGTTTGTTTTTCAGAATAGGGGCACGAGTCAAATTTGAGAGGGTGAAATCGTAATAATGTATGTGTGAACGGAAGTTAATATCGATTATTTTTCGCTTGTCTTCGTTTACATTTGGCTAAGATAGCTTGCTTTTCTGCATTCGGTGACTGAGACCAGTGCAGAATTTCTTCAAGCGTGCGAAAACAACCCAAGCATACATCATTGTCATCGAGACAGCAGTTACGCACGCATGGATTAGGGAAGGTGGGCTCTTCATCAGGCGTTGTGTTCAAGAATTTGTTACCTGTATTCGTCTCATAGGTATAAATATACAAAAAGACCCAGCACAACGAGAAGTCATGCTGGGTCTTTTTTATCAATCACTCTGCCTATAAGGTTTGATTAAGTGCGTAGTAACGGCCTTGCACTGCCATCAGCTCGTCGTGGTTGCCATGCTCAACGATTCTGCCTTGCTCAATCAAACAAATAGAGTCCATTTTATCGAGGTCGACCAATCGGTGAGTAATGAACACTACGGTCTTACCTTTAAAGTGCTGTTCGAACAACTGCATCATTTGTTGCTCAGTCTGCTTGTCTAAACCTTCAGTTGGTTCATCCAATAGCAAGATTGGCGCGTTGTGTAATAACGCTCTTGCAATACCGATACGGCGCTTCTCACCACCAGATAACTGGCGGCCGCCATCACCGAGCCAAGTATCAAGTGCTGTATCTTCTAACAGCTTCGATAGGCCCACTTTTTCCAGTGCTTGAACAAGCTCTTGGTCATCGGCATCTGGTTTTGCCATCACAAGGTTATCGCGCAGTGAGCCATTCAATATATCAACGCGTTGACTAACGACACTGATTGCTTGGCGCAGTTGGCTCTCGCTCCATTGGTCAATTGGCTTCCCTGCTATCTCAATGGTGCCTTGCTGAACATCCCAATAGCGGTTCAATAATTGGAGTAGGGTAGATTTACCTGAACCTGTTTGACCAACAATGGCGATACGATGCTGAGCAGGAATGGTCAGCTCGACATTGGAGATAACTTGGCTATTGCTGTCTGGATAGTGGAAAGAAATATCTTTGTAAGCAATAGAGAACTCTTCTCCGTGCTCAATACGTTCTTCAGGAAACTGTACATCCGGTTGTGAAAGAATGATGTCATTGAGTCGGCGAGCAGAGGTTAATGTCTGGCCGAGATGCTGGAAGGCTCCGGCAATCGGCATCAGTAACTCGACGCTTGCCATCGTTGCGAATGCGACTAGTGCAATCATCGGATCTGGAGTGTTGCCGCCCACGCCATCGGCTGAAAGCCACAACATGAGAACAACTGTCCAACCGTTGGCTAACATAAGTAATGCTTGAGCAATACCGGAAAAGTGTGCGTTGAAGTACTGGTTTTTTAGTAGCTTATCTTGAGCATTAAGAATTGCATTGCGGTAGCGTTCTTCTGCGCCAAATAAGGTCAGTTCACTATAGCCCTGAAGCCAGTCGAGTGTTGAAACACGCAGTTGAGCTTTATGCTGAGTCAACTCGCTACCGTTACGTTTACCAAGCTTATAGAACAAGACCGGCCAAGCTAGAACCAGCGATAATAGGATCGCGCCAAGCGTTAGACCGAGATCTTTATCAAACCAGCATACAAGTGCAGTTAGGCCAAGAATACCGAGAGTGCCAACAACCATAGGGCTGATAAGGCGCAGATAAACGTGGTCCATTGCATCAACGTCAGCGACAAGGCGGTTGAGCAGGTCAGCATCACGCAGATTCGAAACTCGACCCGGAATGAGAGGCGCTAACTTCGAGAAGAAGAATACACGCAGATCGGTCAGCAGCTTAAACGTTGCATTATGGCTAACGACACGCTCTCCCCACCGTCCCGCAGTACGGCCCATTGCAAAGCCGCGTACAAAAGCACCCGGCAGCATATAGTTGAAGGTTTCGCGAGCAATGGTTAAGCCAGCCACAGCAGCGGCAGATAAAAACCAACCAGACAGAGTGAGCAGACCAATTGATGCCGCTACGGTCAAAAAGGCGAGTAACATGCCAAGAGATAGGCCAAACCAGTGCTTTTTATACAGCTTTAAGTAGGGAAGTAAATCACGCATCTAGGTTCCCCTTATTCGCTTGGTTTAAGGCTTGGTTAGCTTGCAACATTGACTGGAACAGACCTTGCTCTTGAGCCAGCGTTTCAAATTGGCCGGATTGAACCAGTAGTCCATTTTCCATGACAAGTATTTGGTCGACATTGCGTAATGGTGTTAGCTGGTGGGTGACCATCAGCGCAGATTTATCTGCAATTTGAGTGTCTAAGCCCTGCATGACCAACTTTTCGCTGCGCGCATCTAGACTTGCAGTTGGCTCATCCAATAACCAGAACTTACCATTTTGAACCATTGCTCGGGCGAGGGCTAAGCGCTGTGCTTGACCAACCGACAGACCACCTGAACGGTCTGAAATGGAGTAGTCTAACCCGTGCTGACTAACAAACTCAGCAGAAAACGACTTTTCTAATGCATGGTTGATTATTTCGTCACTCACATTGGATTTACCCAGAGTAATATTGTCACGAATCGAGCCATGTAAGAGAAGAGGGTTTTGACCAACCCAACTAATCTGTTCGCGCCAGTTTTCTAACGAGAGTTCACGGCGTTCGATACCGTTGATAGTGAGTGAACCTTTGTAGGGTAAGAATCCCAGAATCGCATTGATTAAGCTGGTTTTACCTGCACCACTTGGGCCAACAAGGGCAGTGGTTTGCTTTGCATTGAGTAAAAAGCTGATAGGGCCAACGAGCTTTTGTCCTTCAGGAGAATAGATTTCTAAATTTTGCGCTTGGATTACAACGTCATCTTCGTCATTGAGCGTCTTCTGTCCAGAGCTGACTGTTTCAACATCGGTTTCGATAAATTCGACAATACTTTCAGCTGCGCCCACCGCTTGTTGTTTGGCGTGATAGAAAGTACCCAGATCACGTAGCGGTTGATAGAACTCAGGGGCTAAAACTAGGATAAATAGGCCAGCAAACAGTGTGACTCCTGCGCCGTAATCACCAAAGTTCAATTCACCAATGAAGGCAAACCCGAAGTACACCGCGGTAAGAGCAATGGAGATTGAGGTGAAGAACTCAAGAACGGCTGACGATAAGAAAGCAATCTTTAACACATCCATAGTGCGAGTGCGGAATACTTCGGATGCACCGTGCATGACTTCGGTTTCCGCTTTGGTACGATCAAATAGTCGGATAGTAGTCATTGACTGTAAGCGGTCGTAAAAGTGGCCAGAAAGGCGTTGTAAGGCTTTGAAATTTTTACGGTTTGCATCCGCCGCTTTCATCCCAACTAATGCCATGAATAAAGGCACAAGTGGGGCTGTGATCAGGAAGATTAATCCTGCGGCCCAGTTAACAGGGAATACCACAATCAAAATAACGAAAGGTACCAAAACGGACAAAGACATTTGCGGTAAGTAGCGGGCAAAGAAGTCGTGCATGTCTTCGACTTGTTCAAGTAGCAAGGTTGCCCATGCACCAGCGGGTTTGCCTTTAATGTATGCAGGTCCTAATTCACGCAGTTTGTCCAAGATTAACTGACGGATATAGACACGGATCTGTTCTCCACAGCGGTAACCTGCTATTTCTCGTCCCCATGAGCAAAGGGCACGGACCGCAATGATAGTTACTAGGCCTAGAAAGTGGGGAACAAGCTGGTATTTGTCGACATGTTCGATGATAAGTTGGTGCAAAATAGTGGCAAGCAAAGCGGCTTGGGCCAAGAGAAATATGCTTGAAAGAACACCGAGACCCACAGCTATCATAAGCCAGCGCTTGGCGAGCTTACTCTGCTGCTTGAGCCATTGATTCAAGCTGCGTTGTTTCTTTTTATCCATCGTGAAGGCTTAATGAGAATTATTATTACGAATTAGAATGGCGCATTATACAAAAGAAAGCCCCGCGGGAATACCGCAGGGCTTTAAGGATTTGAGCTAAAAGTGAAAAATATTATTTACGTTTAGCGTGTAACTTATCAATGAGGTTACTTGTTATCAGCTAATCCATCTAAAAAACGTTCGGCATCTAGCGCAGCCATACAACCCGTACCTGCAGAGGTGATCGCTTGACGGTAGTTATGATCCATAACATCACCCGCTGCAAAAATACCAGGGATACTTGTTTGCGTCGCGTTACCTTCAAGGCCGGATTGAACGATAATGTAACCATCTTTCATCTCCAGTTGACCTTCAAACATTGCAGTATTTGGCTGGTGACCTATGGCAATGAAAGCACCCATCACGTCGATCTGTTCGATAGCATCAGACTGAGTATCTTTAATACGAACGCCAGTTACACCCATGTCATCGCCTACGACTTCTTCAAGTGTGCGATCGGTGTGTAGAACAATATGGCCGCTTTCGACTTTATCCATCAGGCGCTTAACAAGAATTTTCTCTGCGCGGAAGGTGTCACGGCGGTGAATTAAATGAACTTCAGACGCAATGTTTGAAAGGTAAAGCGCTTCTTCAACCGCAGTATTACCACCACCAACGACGGCTACTTTTTGGTTACGGTAGAAGAAACCATCACAAGTGGCACAAGCTGACACTCCGCGGCCTTTGAAGGCTTCTTCAGACTCTAATCCTAAGTACTTAGCTGAAGCACCAGTAGAAATGATTAAAGCATCACAGGTGTATTCGCTGCTATCACCTTTGAGACGAAACGGGCGCTGACTAAAATCAACCTCGTTAATATGATCAAACAAAATTTCAGTTTCAAAGCGTTCAGCGTGCTCTTTCATTCTGTCCATCAAACCAGGGCCAGTTAGACCTTCAGAATCACCAGGCCAGTTTTCAACTTCAGTTGTGGTGGTTAATTGTCCACCTTGCTGCATGCCCGTCACTAGAACAGGGTTAAGGTTTGCGCGAGCAGCATAAACTGCTGCGGTGTAGCCAGCTGGTCCTGAACCTAAGATAAGAAGGTTGCTATGTTTTACGTCGCTCATTTGTGCTCCATTAGCGGTGACGCTTTATCATCTATTTGACTTCGATTGTATGGAATATATGGGGTCTTTTAAAGCGTTAGCAAGGCGGTGGAATGTAATAATTGGTTATAGATTAGAACGCAAACGTTAACTTGCAGGATATAGATAAAACTCTAACGTATTGATGTTCAAAGTTATTTATAAACAGACTAGTGAAGTCATCTAGTTTTTGACATTGTGACTTTCTTAAACTGGTTTATGTGTCTGAATATTCTTCTATTTGTGGTTTATGCATCTTTATTTTAATTTTTGGTGGATTGAAATGCTAAATAAAGTTGATCTGCCGATATATATGCGCAAATAATAAATGTGAATAATATGTTAACTATAACCACAAGTATGTACCTTCATTAAGGAGATGATGATGCTGCATCAACGAGAAACAACCCTACAACTGACTAAGTTAAGCGATTCTGCCATTTCTCAACTAGCCCCTTCTTTCATGCATTTACCGCATACAGAGCACGCAGATGGGAAATTTCGCTTAAGACGTTATTCAGTGGTTGCACTTCAAGATGGTCAGGTCGTCGACTTGAATAAGAACGAGTTTATGCAAACGGACGATATAAACCGTTTCCAAGGCAATGTAGTTCGCCAATTTGAAGGTATTGAAGCGTTCATCCTAGAAAGTGAGGGTATGCGAGAAATGTGCTCTATGTTCGCTGCATCGAACCAGCTACAAGATGGTCAGGAAATTGAAATCCACCAAATTCGCATTTCCGCTATTTACGATGAAACCCAAGTCGCGCCAGAAGGTGTTCACCAAGACGGCTTTGAACATATCGCGCTGGTAGGTATGGGGCGTCATAATATTGAAGGGGGAGATATCATGCTGTACAACAGTTTCAATGAAGCTCCGTTCTTCCGCAAAGTATTATTAAGTGGTGAAGTAGCGATGCTTGCAGATAACAAGCTTTGGCACAATGCCCAGCCAATTCGTTCCGTAATTGAAGGCAAAGAAGGCCATATGGATGTGTTTGTTTTAACTGCAAAGGGCGCTACTAATGAGCTTCACTCCTAACTTATCAAGAGCGCAATTTAGCGCGTTAAGCCAAACGCACAATGAGCTGCCGATTATTTTTCTTGATGGCCCGGGTGGTTCACAAGTACCTAAATCAGTATTAGAAGCGATTCAGGCTTACCTAGGCTTCTTCAATTCAAACTTAGGCGGGCACTACTTTTCGAGTAGAAACACAACGGATTTAATGCAGCGAGCACGTGAACATGCTCAAGTATTGGTCAATGCTGAATCGGCTGATAACATGGTGTTTGGCGCCAACATGACATCTTTGACCTTTCAATTGAGCCGCGCGATTAGCCGCAGTTGGGAGCCGGGAGATGAGGTGATCGTCACAGCGCTGGATCATTATTCAAATGTTTCGAGTTGGCAGCAAGCTGCGCAAGATAAAGGTGTTGTTGTACATCAGGCTCGTGTGAACGAAGAGAATTATGGACTAGATATTGAACATCTACTGTCGCTGATTAACAACAATACTAAATTGGTGGCGTTGACGTTTGCTTCCAATACCACGGGATCAATTGTTGATGTTAAACGTGTGGTAGATGCGGCGCATGCTGTCGACGCGATGGTTTACGTCGATGCTGTCCATTATGCACCACATCATCTCGTTGATGTGCAAGCTTTGGGCTGCGATTTCCTAGCTTGTTCAGCGTATAAGTTTTTTGGCCCTCACATCGGTATCGCCTATGTCGCACCGAAATGGCTACACTCTCTTAACCCATACAAAGTTGAACCTGCTACCAATCAAGGCCCGGGTCGTTTCGAAACGGGGACGCAAAGCTTTGAAGGCTTGGCAGGTTTTATCGCAGCGGTAAAGTACCTGTCTCAATGGGGCAATAGCGCTGACTCGCTAAGAAAGCGTTTGGTCGATTCGTATAAACAGTTCAGTCAGCACGAATCTGCGATCAGCGAACGGTTTTTATCGCGCTTGTCGGAACTAAGCGGCGTTACCTTATGGGGAGAACAACAAGCAGACAGCGAACTGAGAACGCCCACGTTTGCCTTAACGTTTGATAACCATTCGCCAATCGAGGTTGCCAAAAAGCTAGGCGAACGAAATATATGTGTTTGGAATGGCCATTTCTACGCATTAGGTTTAGTGCGTCAACTCGGCCTAGAGGAAAGTGGCGGTGTGGTTCGCGTAGGGTTCATGCACTACAACACCTTAGAAGAAGTCGATATTTTCTTTGATGAATTGAAGATCATCTTGAATCAATAAAGCCAAAGAAACAGGCCTCCAAGTTGGAGTAATGCCAGTCAGTTAAGCTGACTGGCATTTTTTCTATTTGTTGCGTACTTCTTGGGTTTCAACTTCACCCATCGAGGATAACTTCTATCTTCTCTTCGAGGCGGTAAGATAAACATGGATACATGCTCTAGTAATACCTCATAGTGTTTAGGGAGCTTTCCTGGGCTTGTTAAAGGCAACGCTGCAAAGTATTGCGTCACAGCCATAGCGCTACTCGTAAAGCTCAGTTGATTTGGCCAGACGCTATCTAACCTACTTGCCGCTTTTGTCATAACCTGCCTGATAAGGTTATAGGCGAGTAAAATACCCCAGAGCTCCTGCTTAACCATATCTGGACGCTTGCTTCGCAATGTATACTCACTGTCAAGTAAGGTCTGCTTCATTTCCCGATAGCCTAATTCGATTTCCCAGCGATAACGATAGAGCTCTACGATTTCTTCGCCAGGAAAACGTAACCCATCACGCATTGATGTAAGCACCTGATACTCCTTACCTTTAATGATTTTTGAGACTAACCTTGCTTCAACTACATCAGGAAGTTCACTAAACTTCTTTCTTGCCTGAGGTGTTGTTTTAATCGCAACGATTGCATCACTCTTGCTGTACCTATGAACGACTTCATACTGGAAGTCTTTTCTCACAGGGAGCATCCAATGCCTCTCTTGGCCGACTTTGTTCCATCGGTTAAGCAGTCCCAGAGAGTAATATCCTTTGTCAAAAATAGTCAGAGAATGGTCTGGCGTTTGTTCTATGAGTTCTTCTGCAAGCCGCATTTCGTTGGTTCGATAGTCAGAGAATGCACTATCGATGAGCTGATGACTTGTAAGCTCCATCAAGCAAACCATGCGTATCTTAGGGTAAATATTTTCAGATGACTGATTACGCTGTGCTTTAAACTCTTGATGATTTTCAGGTGTATCTGCCGTTCTCCAAACGACACCATCGACAGATAGAAGATTGAGTCCACACCAAGTTTCAAACTTAGAAGATTGATAACTCTGAGCCGCCATCGTCTTAAAGACTTGTTTAACACCTTCTTCGCCTAATCTCTGCCTCGCTTGGACAACAGCACTTGGCGCAACAAAGCGCTGTTTGTCTGGTAGGACAATATCAAGTTGGTTAGCGATATCCCAAACAGATTGTTGCCGAAAAAGACTCATTCCTACAACGGACCAAAGTACTGCTTCCAAGGGTAAGCGTCTTCTTCTCACTGTTGCTACACCAGCTTTTTCAAAACCTTGCTGGATAAGCTCTGGACTAAGGATCTCAGAGTATTTGTCAAAGTGATGGAAGGTATTGCATGAGCGAAAAGTATTCGCAAGTTGGCTTTCTAAAGACATGAAAAATCCGATATTAGTTTCCTAATATCGGATTTTGAAGCCTTTTGAGGATCGGTCAAATGATCTCAAAAATTTTTCTTAACTGATCGGCATTA
>NZ_JBRESC010000024.1:0-59126 GCF_056726085.1 Vibrio sp. 2433-A1 | reverse complement strand
GTCTAACCAGTGCGGAGCGGTAGTTCAGTTGGTTAGAATACCGGCCTGTCACGCCGGGGGTCGCGGGTTCGAGTCCCGTCCGCTCCGCCACTTATTCCAGACCTCAGCAGAAATGCTGGGGTCTTTTTGTATCTGCGGGATTATTTTGGTCTGCGACCAACGAGTCCCAGTTGCCCGCAACCCCGGCCGTCAGCCACTTATTTAGAAAGCCTAGTCTTGCGACTAGGCTTTCGTCGTTTTATAAGCTCGTTGCTGACGCAACGGGCTTTTTGCGTTTATGGGCTACGGAAGCAGACCGAGCGCTTTCTAGAAATAGGAATTTGGAGCTCTTCGAACTTTTAGACACTTACTGTTATTCCATAGAGCGACGAAGGAGTGAGTAGGGAATCTCCTCTGTTTTTCCGACTTACTCCAAGTGTTCTCCCTACTGTTGACGCTTCTCTAGTGAGCGCACCTGCGAACTCATCGAAACTAAGTTGGGTCGACACTAAGTACAAGCCTCTAATACTTTCTCGTTTCTCAGAAATAAAAAGGCCAGCGAATGCTGGCCTTCTGTTTAAGTTTGCTGCCCCGTTAAAGAATAATATCTCTAACTTCAGGATCTTTACGCTCTAAGTAGTGAATTGACTTAACTCGACGAATCGTACGGCAGCCACCGCGAATTAGCAGTGTTTCTGTAGTTGCAATATTACCTTGGCGAGTGATGCCTTCAAGCAGGTCACCTTTTGTGATACCTGTTGCGGAGAAAACAACGTTATCACTGCGAGCCATATCTTCCATTGTCAGAACAACATTGGCTTTTACGCCCATCTCTTCACAACGTTTTAACTCAGCTACACCGTAGATACGGTTTTCTTCGCTGTTGCCTTTCACTTCATGACGTGGAAGCAGTTGGCCATGCATATCACCATCTAGTGCTCGAATTACAGCGGCCGAGACTACGCCTTCAGGAGCGCCACCGATACAGTACATCGCATCCACTTCGCTGTCAGGCATACAAGTCAGGATTGACGCTGCAACGTCGCCGTCAGGCACCGCAAAAACTCTAATACCCATTGCTTGCATCTGTGCAATAACTTCATCGTGACGGGGCTTAGCTAGGGTAATAACAACCAAGGTGTCTAGAGTCTTATTTAGCGCCTTAGCAATGTTCTCTAAGTTTTCTTTTAGTGGTTTATTTAGGTCAATACAGCCTTTTGCACCCGGACCTACAACCAACTTTTCCATGTACATATCTGGCGCTTTAAGGAAGCTACCTTTCTCACCTGCAGCCAGTACAGCAAGAGCATTCGATTGACCCATTGCGGTCATACGTGTTCCTTCAATTGGGTCTACTGCAATGTCGACTTCATCACCACCAATACCAACTTGTTCACCGATGTAGAGCATTGGAGCATCATCGATCTCGCCTTCACCAATCACGATCTCTCCACTGATCTCTGTTTTATTGAGTAAGGTACGCATAACTTCCACTGCTGCACCATCAGCTGCATTTTTGTCGCCTCGACCAAGCCATTTGTAACCAGCTAATGCTGCCCCTTCGGTAACTCGAGAAAATGCCATTGCTAAATCGCGTTTCATGATGACTCCAAAATTCAAGGAAAGAGAAAAATAAAAACGGCAGAATTTTAGCATATCAAGAAGGAAACGTTTGCTTTTTTAATTGAACGACCATTGAACTGCATCAATCTAGTGGGTTAAATTGGTCATTGAGATTAACCAGCTCCCTGGATGTAAGGTGACTGTCAATTTACGCTGTTTTTTTGACCGAATGGTGCAAAATATCAAATATAGGGAGTGTTTATCAGCTCTCGGCTGAGTAGAATGGAACAAAATAGGTTTTGGTACATTAGTGACCAAAACCCTTATCCGAATAAATATAGGTAGGCTAAGATGTCTTTTGAAGTACTAGAACAACTAGAAACTAAAATCCAAACTGCAGTAGATACTATTGCTCTTCTACAGATGGAAGTTGAAGAGCTTAAAGAAGAAAAAGAAAAGCTAGCAACTGAAGCGAACGAGCTACGTGCAAACCGTGAAGAGCTTGAGCAGAAAGCTCAGCAGATGCAACAAGAGCACTCAGCGTGGCAAGAGCGCATCCGTAACCTGCTAGGTAAAATGGATGAAGTAGAGTAAATCATACTTTACTCGAACAGATCAAAAAGGCCGAACATCGTGTTCGGCCTTTTTATTTTGAGCGGGGTTTTCTAAGCTAGGGTTAGCCTTGCGGACGGACACCAAGAGTATGGCATAGTGCGTACGTCATCTCGGCACGGTTAAGAGTGTAGAAGTGGAAGTCCTTCACTCCTTCACGGCTAAGGATGCGTACCATATCGATTGCTTGGCTAGCACCAACTAGCTGACGTGTTGTTGGATCGTCATCTAGCCCTTCAAACTGTTGCGCCATCCAGCCAGGTACTTTTACATTATTCATTGCAGCAAAACGTGACGCTTGCTTAAAGTTCGATACAGGAAGGATACCCGGTACGATTTCAACATCGATACCAGCAGCAACACTACGGTCACGGAAGCGTAAGTAGCTTTCAACATCGAAGAAGAACTGAGTGATAGCACGGTTAGCACCAGCGTCTACTTTACGCTTTAGGTTTAACAGGTCGGCTTGAGCACTCTTCGCTTCTGGGTGTACTTCTGGGAAAGCGGCAACGGAAATATCAAAGTTATGACGTTCTTTTAGTAGCGTCACTAGATCGGATGCATACATTTCAGGAGCGCCGCCACCCGGCGGAATATCACCACGCAGAGCAACAATGCTTTGGATACCATTTGACCAGTAATCATCGGCAATCTGGATAAGTTCATCGCGTGAAGCATCAATACAGGTTAGGTGCGGTGCTGCTACGAGACCAGTTTGATCTTTGATTTCTTTGATGATTGAATGAGTTCTGTCGCGCTCACCTGAGTTGGCACCGTAAGTAACAGAAACAAATTTAGGTTTGAGAGTTTTTAAGCGGTGCACTGAATTCCACAGAGTCTCTTCCATTTTTTCACTGCTTGGCGGAAAAAACTCAAATGACACATTGATATTGTCAGACAGCTCAGCAATATTCTGATTTAAAGCGTCAATATGACTAGCGTGTGTGTATCCCATCTTACTCTCCATGTGGCCATCAGTGCCAAAACTCAAAAACTTGAATCGACGTTTAGACGTCTATATGTCTACAGAATGTATTGAATACGATTTAATGTCAACCGTACGATTATGAATTTTTCTCAAGTTAATTATGAAGGGAGTTTAAGTTGAGTTTAAATCGATTGATGATGATTGAGTAAGAGTATTAGGCGCAGTGATGACTGCGCCTATTTTGCTTAAAGTAAGCTAGAAAGAAGATTGAGATCTGATTGAATGGCGCCCGCAGTCACTTCTCTACCTGCACCAGGACCACGGATAACCAGTGGGTTATCTTTGTACCATTTACTTTCAATCGCGAAGATGTTGTCACATGGTAAGAGGTTGGCTAACGCATGCTCTTTATTTAGTGCTTCTACACCTACAGTAGCCGTTCCATTTTTTTCTAAGCGTGCGACATACCTTAAGACCTTATCGTCGCGCTGAGCTTTTTCTAGGCGCTCTGCGAGTAGCTCGCTTAGTCGTTGGCTTTTATCGAAGAACTCATCTAAAGAGATGTCGGCAAGCTCTGCTGGAACTAGGCTTTCAACTTTGACTGATTCTGGCTCTAACGAAAGCCCAGATTCACGAGCGAGGATGACCAGCTTGCGCATTACGTCAGAACCATCGAGGTCACTGCGTGGATCTGGTTCAGTAAGGCCTTGTTGCCAAGCTAAGTCGACAAGTTCTGCAAATGGAATCGTGCCATCATACTGCTGGAATAGCCATGAAAGTGTTCCTGAGAAGATGCCTGAAAGTGCAGTAATGTCATCACCACTTTCGCGCAGGTCACGCACGGTATGGTTAATTGGTAGACCTGCACCAACAGTCGCATTGTATAACCAGTGACGATTAATTTTCGCAAATGCATCTTGTACTTGGTGGTAGTACTCACTTGATGCTGAGCCTGCGACTTTATTGGCCGAGATTAAGTGCATGCCTTGCTCGGCAATTTCAAGATAGCGACTCGCTAGAGTTTGGCTTGCAGTTACATCAAGTACAACGACGTCATCGTAACCTTGTAGAGCACCTAGTTGTTCAATCCAGTTGTTACCTTCGTGGCTGACTGACTCTTCATCAAAATGCGCTGCCACTTTACTTGCATCAATACCGTTTGAATCGAGCCAATAGGTCTGACTATCGACAACCGCGACAAGTTCGAAATTCATGCCGTGGCGCTTGTCTAGTTCATTTTTCTGCTCAGTAAACAGCTCAATCCAACTTGAACCGATATTGCCTTTGCCACACAGCGCGATCGCAACACGCTTTTGCGCTTGGAATAGTTGGCTATGAATTGATTTAACCAGGGGATTGGTGTCTGTAGTACGTATTACCGCGACTAAGCTTAAGCGAGACAATGATTCAGAGATGAATTCAATTGGTGCGTTCTTTAGCTGCTGGTAGAAACCGTAGCAATGATTGGCATTGGTTGTTACACCTGCACCAACTGCAGCCACCATTGAGTAGCCTTCTTTAAGCTTAATTTCGGCTTCAATAGCAGCATCTTGCAAGTACTCTAGTGCTCCGCCAGCGATCTCTGCGGTGTAGGCTAAACGCAGACATTGCTGATCAGGCTGTGACTCGTAAGTGAGCGGCTCTAGCTGGGCACGTTTAAGGCTAGTTAGTACCTCATTTTCGACACGTTGGAAGTCGTGACCAGAAGCAAAGTTAAGTTCAATTAGAAGTACTTCATCAAGTGACGAAATAATTTTGGCTCCGCGGCCTGATGCCAGTACACGTTCAATACGGGTTGAGCCAGACTCTGGCTGGTAGCTGCAACGTAGGTGCAGATCCATAGTGCTTTGCGCGACAGGCTGCAATGTACGGCTGTGTAAAACCGGAGCTGCTAGACGTGCCAACTCACTGGCTTCATCTAAACGTAATAAAGGTAATAGACAGGCATCAGAGACTAAGCGAGGATCTGCGCTGTAAACACCGGCTACATCGCTCCAAATTGTCACTCGGCTTGCTTCGGCTAATGCACCGATTACTGTCGCTGAGTAATCGGAACCATTACGGCCAAGCAATACAGTATGGCCTTGGCTATCTTGAGCCATAAAGCCAGTAATGACGATACGATGGTGGGAATGTTGTGCTAAGACTTCTTTAATCAATGGATAAGACGTACCAAATTCAACCTCCGGCTGAGTGCCTGCTTCTGCGCGAAGAAATGCGCGCGCATCTTGAGCTACAGCAGGTAATTGGTTTTGATTTAGCAAAGCAGACAGTAAGCGTGATGACCACATTTCACCGTGACCAAGAACTGCTGCTTTTTCAGCTTCTGTGAGCGGATAGGTGAGTTCACCAAGGGTGCTAAATTCATCACGTAGGGGTGCTAGAAGTTGCTCGCGCTCTTCACCACTTAGCAGCGCTTCGACCAGTTCAATCTGAAATTGACGTAGGCTTTGAAGCTCTTCATGGGCAAGGCGGCCATCTTTACTCAACGCTTCTAAAAAGGCGATGAGGCGGTTAGTTGTTTTACCGGCCGCGGAGACCACAATTAGGTCATCAGGCTTTGAGTATTCTTTAAGTATTCCCACTACGCGGCGGTAGCACTCAGGGTCTGCTAAGCTGCTGCCACCAAATTTATGTAGCTGACGCTCGATAGACATTAGAATGCCTCCTTAGCTTTAGCAAATGCCTGTTGAAGGTCTTCAATTAAGTCATCTGCATCTTCTAAACCGACTGATAAGCGAAGCAGTTGTTGAGATACTCCTGCTTCGGCAAGTGCTTCTTCACCCATTGCACGGTGAGTCATAGAGGCAGGGTGGCAAATTAGGCTTTCTACACCACCAAGTGACTCGGCGAGTGAGAACAAAGCCAGTTCACCAACAAAGTATTTCAATTGTTCAAAGCTACCGGCGAACTCAAAACTGAGCATAGAACCAAAGCCTGACTGCTGCTTTTTAGCAATCTCGTGACCAGGGTGTTCCGGTAGGCTTGGGTGATAGATGCTACCAACTAACTCTTGAGTTTGTAGATAGCTTAAGATCTTACTTGAGCTTTCCTCGTGCACTTTCATACGCGCGCCTAAAGTGCGAATACCACGTAGCGTCATGTAGCTATCAAACGGTGTGCCCGTTGCGCCGATGCAGTTGCCCCACCAAGCTAGCTCTTCAGCATGCTCTTCAGTTTTAGTGATTACCACGCCACCAATCACATCAGAGTGGCCGTTGATGTATTTCGTTGTTGAGTGGATAACAAAGTCAGCGCCAAGCTCTAAAGGCTTTTGGAACACAGGTGTCAAAAAGGTGTTGTCGACAGCAACCAAAGCACCGACTTGTTTGGCTTGTTCACACACCTTCGCAATATCAACCACTCGTACGAGTGGGTTAGAAGGAGTCTCTAACAGAATTAATTTAGGCTTTTTCGCGATAGCGGCGGCGAAGGCTTGCTGATCGGATTGATCAACAAACTTGACTTTGAAATCACCTTTATTGGCACGGGTGTTAAATAGACGGTAAGTACCGCCGTAACAGTCATGCGGTGCCACGATAAGGTCATCTGGGCCTAAGAAAGCGGATACCCAAAGGTTAAGTGCTGAGGTGCCACAGTTGGTGACGACAGCGCCTTTACCAGACTCTAACTCGAACAGAGCGGTTTCAAGTAAACCACGGTTTGGGTTGCCTGAGCGGGTATAGTCGTATTTTGGTACTTCGCCAAATGCCGGGAAGCCATAGTTGGTCGATAGGTAGATTGGTGGAACCACTGCGTGATGCTGAGTGTCAGACTCGATACCAGTACGTACCGCGATTGTGGCTGGTTTGCGGGTGCTCATAAGTGTTTCCTTTCGAACTTTAGTGACTTCTAGTAGGGAATACGCTATACCTGTTGGTTGTTAGATATATGTTATTCCAATCGATATCTGTCCACTTTACTTGTCATTTTTGTGGCCGTCAACACTTCTAGACGTCTATATGTCTTTGCTTATGGCCATAAATCCCGCTAAAATTGCGTTTTCTAATTTCAAACATAAATATTTACAAAAGGTGCGCAATGGCAGATTGGAATGGCGAATACATAAGCCCATATGCTGAACATGGAAAGAAAAGCGAACAAGTAAAGAAGATTACCGTTTCTATTCCATTGAAAGTATTGAAGGTATTGACTGATGAGCGTACGCGTCGTCAGATTAATAACCTCCGCCACGCAACCAATAGCGAGCTATTGTGTGAAGCATTTCTTCATGCTTACACAGGCCAACCATTGCCGACGGATGAAGATTTACGTAAAGATCGCCCAGACGATATTCCTGCTGAAGTGAAAAAACTGATGACAGAGATGGGTATTGAATTCGAAGCGTTTGACGAAGAATAATAAAAACCACAAGCACCTTAGTTTTTCGCTGTGAGCCAATACTGAATAGATACAAAAAAACCGCTCTCCATTGGAGAGCGGTTTTTTATTGTCCATGATTAAAGCGGATTAGCTTGCCATGTAGTTTTCTGGCATCTCGATACGAGCAACACCTGAATCAACCGCTGCTTGAGCTACCGCTTTCGCTACGCGAGGCAGTAAACGCGAGTCCATTGGTTTTGGAATAATGTAACCAGGGCCGAACGAAAGCGCGTCAACACCTGCTGCTGCCAGTACTTCTGTTGGCACTTCTTCTTTAGCTAGTTGACGAATTGCATCCACCGCTGCCAGTTTCATTTCATCGTTAATTTCACTTGCGCGTACGTCAAGAGCGCCACGGAAGATGAATGGGAAACAAAGTACGTTGTTAACTTGGTTCGGGTAATCGCTGCGACCCGTACCCATGATTAGATCGTCACGCACTTCGTGAGCGAGTTCTGGCTTGATCTCTGGATCTGGGTTCGAACATGCGAATACAACAGGCTTGTCAGCCATTAGCTTAAGCGCTTCTGGTGACAGTAGGTTAGGACCCGATACACCCAAGAACAGATCTGCCCCTTCAATCACGTCTTCTAGCGTGCGCTTATCTGTGTTGTTAGCGAACAGTTGTTTATATTCGTTCAGGTCGTCACGACGAGTGTGAATGACACCCTTACGGTCAAGCATGTAGATTTTTTCGCGCATTGCGCCACATTTGATCAGTAGCTCCATACATGCAACAGCAGCAGCGCCAGCACCCAGACACACAATTGTTGCTTCTTCTAATTTTTTGCCTTGTAACTCAATCGCATTAAGCATACCGGCAGCCGTTACAATCGCCGTACCGTGTTGGTCATCGTGGAATACAGGTACATCACAACGCTCGATAAGCTGCTTTTCAATTTCAAAACAATCAGGTGCTTTGATGTCTTCTAGGTTAATACCACCAAAGGTGTCAGCGATGTTTGCCACAGTATCAACAAACTCTTCGATAGTGCGGTGTTTTACTTCAATATCAATTGAGTCTAAACCTGCAAAACGTTTGAATAGAAGTGATTTACCTTCCATTACTGGTTTTGATGCTAGAGGACCTAAGTTACCTAGACCAAGAATGGCAGTGCCGTTTGAGATAACTGCAACCATATTTCCTTTCGAAGTGTACTTGTAAACGTTATCGGCGTTTTGCGCGATTTCACGTACAGGTTCTGCCACGCCAGGGCTGTATGCTAGTGCGAGATCCTTAGCTGTTTCAGCTGGAGTCGTTAATGCGACAGCGATTTTTCCTGGTGTAGGGTAAGCATGGTAGTCCAGTGCTTGTTGGCGGAATTGTTCTTCTGGGGATAATTCTTGGAGATTGTCGTCTGACATGGGTGTAGGTACTCGTTATTAATTATAAATAATGGGGAAATCCATTTTAGAGTAACTAAGTCAAGCTGCAAAGGTCATAATGCGAGCTAAAGCAATAAAATGCGGTAAATAACTGGAGATAAGACCAGATGAATAGAGATATGGCTAGCGAATCTAAAATTTAGCAATAGATTACTCTGAAAAATAGCAATTTGGTCGGTAGCAGATAACAAAAAAGGACGCCTGAGCGTCCTTTTTTCCAATCAAGTCGAAGAAATTACTTCTTGCTTGAAAGAGCACCGAAACGCTTGTTGAAGCGATCAACACGGCCGCCTGTATCTACGATACGTTGCTTACCAGTGTAGAATGGGTGACATTTGTCACATACGTCTAGGTGGATAGAATCTTTAGCTAGAGTTGAGTTGAACTCGAAAGAGTTACCGCAAGAACAAGTAGCTTTGATTGCTTTGTATTCTGGGTGGATACCAGTTTTCATGGGAGAACCTCTAAATAGGCCGTGTCGCTATCCGAATCTGAGCCGGACACCACACGTAGTTAATAAAAAATTATCTTGGATACCGCTGCCATAAAGCGAGCCATATCCTAAGGCGCGATATAGTAATGAATACGTGCGTTAGGATCAACCGATTTGGAAACAAACTTGCTACTTTTTTAGCCGCTATTGTTTTTGGCAGACTTTTGCGCCTCTCTTTCCACTGCAAGGCTTTTCCCTTAGACTAATTATCGATTCCTTCCAGCGAGCTTTTTTGCCAAACAATGCGACCTTTGATAGCCCGAGTAGCGTTACCAGTGCCACTCGATAAACAGTTTGATTACCAGATTCCAAGCCACCTATTTCCCGTAATAGGTGGGCGAGTGTCGGTGCCTTTTGGTCGTCAGACGTTAGTGGGCGTGGTGACCGCGTTTGCCAATGAGTCTGAGTTTAGTCTTGATAAGCTCAAGCCGATTAAGCAAGTTCTCGATAGCCAACCAGTATGGCCTGAAAAGCTTTATTCGTTGTTGCTATGGTGTAGTCAGTTTTATCAGTACCCATTGGGAGACACTTTACTCAATGCGATGCCAAGTGCACTGCGTAAAGGCAAGCCTGCTGACTTTGCTACGCTGGTGGAGTGGCAACTGACCTCAGCAGGGCGCGATCAGTTAATGCAAGGCTTTGGTCGAGCGATTAAGCAAGCTAAGGTGATGCACATGCTTGAAGCAGGCGCGCTACCACATCAACGCTTTATTGATGAGGAAGTCTCCTCTTCGGTACTGAAATCACTCAGTGAAAAAGGTTGGATTGAGTCGCTTGAAACTAAACCAGTTATTCGGGATTGGCGTCAGAACGTTGAAGCCCATGTTGACAAGCCTAAACTCAACTCGGAACAAGCCATTGCAATTGCCACAGTAAATAGTGGTGAAGGGTTTGGCTGTTACCTGTTAGAAGGGGTGACGGGATCGGGTAAAACCGAGGTCTACTTAAACCTGATTAAACCCGTTTTGGAAAAAGGTCAGCAAGCCTTAGTTCTCGTGCCTGAAATAGGCCTAACCCCACAAACGATTAACCGTTTTAGAAAACGTTTTGAGGTTCCCGTCGAGGTGATCCACTCGGGGCTGAATGATACCGAACGTCTTAATGCTTGGCTTAGTGCCCGTGATAATGCCAGCGGTATCGTGATTGGTACCCGCTCTGCGTTGCTGACTCCTTTTGCTAACCTCGGCATCATTATTGTCGATGAAGAACATGACGCCTCGTATAAGCAGCAAGACAGCTTACGTTACCATGCGCGCGATGTAGCGGTGATGCGGGCTAATAAAGAGCAGATTCCAATTGTATTAGGTTCAGCAACACCGGCGTTAGAAACGCTACATAATGCCTTAGCCGGTAAGTACCATCATTTGGTGCTTTCATCTCGTGCTGGTAATGCGACACCGACCACCAATAAAGTCCTCGATGTGAAAGGCCTTTACCTTGAAAGTGGTCTATCAGCCCCTTTGATTGCCGAAATGCGTAAGCACCTTAAAGCGGGCAATCAAGTGATGCTGTTTCTCAATCGACGTGGTTTCTCACCTGCTTTGATGTGCCATGAGTGTGGTTGGATTGCAGAGTGTAAACGCTGCGATGCCTATTACACCTATCACCAATACAGCAATGAAATTCGCTGCCATCACTGTGGCTCTCAACAGCCGATCATTCACCAGTGCCAAGGTTGTGGTTCGACGCATCTAGTGACGGTAGGCGTAGGTACGGAGCAACTCGAAACCCAGTTGGCAGAGCTGTTCCCTGAATATAGAACCATTCGTATTGATCGCGACAGTACTCGACGCAAAGGCAGTTTAGAGAGTGCGCTCGGTGCGATCCGAAATGGGGAATATCAGATTCTAATTGGTACTCAGATGCTGGCTAAAGGTCACCACTTTCCAGACGTTACCCTAGTGGCACTTCTTGATGTTGATGGTTCGCTCTACAGTAGTGATTTTCGCGCCTCTGAACGTTTAGCCCAATTATTTATTCAGGTTGCAGGTCGAGCGGGGCGTGCGAGTAAGCCGGGTGAAGTGGTATTACAAACGCACCATCCAGAACACAGTTTATTGCAGGCTTTATTGACTAAGAGCTATCGCCATTTTGCCGACACGGCCTTGCAAGAAAGAAAATTAGCGCAACTACCACCGTACAGTTTCTTGACTCTGTTTCGAGCGGAAGCCAACCAGTCAGAAATGGTAGAAGAGTTTTTGCGTCAAGTTCGCCATACCTTGGAAGCTCATCCGTTGTTTGATGACTTTTGTCAGGTGTTGGGCCCAACACCTGCACCGCTAGCGAAAAGGGCAGGTAAGTACCGCTGGCAGCTCCTACTCCAGACTCAAAGTCGTCCAACGATGCAAAAGTTACTTGCAAGCGCTAAGCCTGTGATTCAAATGCTGCCACATGCAAAAAAAGTGCGTTGGACCCTTGATATTGAGCCACAAGATCTAAGTTGATTAAGTCAGTGAGAGCCAAAGTGAGAGTTGCACCAAACAGCTCTCTTTTGGCTTTTAATAAATGTATATGCAGATTTTTTTCATTTATTTGTGATTGAGATCTCTCACTGACTGCCTATTTTGTTAAATCTCCCGTAACTTTACTCTTTGAAATGAATACACTAGGTCATGTGCAAATAGTTTATTTTCAACGACAGTTGGCGAGTGAAACGTTTGCGTTGTGATGAAATACAGAAGATAGGTGTTTTAGCCTACGTCACGTCAAGTCGTTTATTGGACGATTAGATGCAATTCACTAGGTTTAGGTGGCTACTAGGCTGCTAATTTAGGAAATGAAGAGGGTTAAGAAAATATGGCGACAATGAAGGATGTTGCCCAGCTTGCGGGAGTTTCAACAGCGACAGTTTCACGTGCGCTAATGAATCCAGAAAAGGTATCTTCAGCAACACGGAAAAGAGTCGAAGACGCTGTTTTAGAAGCTGGTTATTCACCAAACTCACTGGCGCGTAACTTACGCCGCAATGAGTCCAAAACAATTATCGCAATCATTCCAGATATCTGTGACCCATACTATACCGAGATTATTCGTGGTATCGAAGACGCCGCGATGGAACATGGCTACATTGTTCTACTGGGTGATAGTGGGCAACAAAAGAAACGAGAAAGCTCATTTGTGAACTTAGTCTTTACTAAGCAAGCTGATGGCATGCTACTGCTAGGCACTGACCTTCCTTTTGATGTTAGTAAGCCCGAGCAGAAGAACCTGCCGCCTATGGTGATGGCTTGTGAGTTTGCACCCGAGCTAGAACTGCCAACGGTACACATTGATAACCTCACATCTGCATTTGAAGCGGTTAACTACCTAACCCAGATGGGGCACAAGCGTGTGGCGCAGATCTCGGGCCCTGAATCAGCAACGTTGTGTCAGTTCCGTCACCAAGGTTATCAGCAAGCGCTGCGCCGCGCTGGTATCACTATGACGACCAGTTACTGCACTTATGGTGACTTTACCTTTGAAGCTGGGGCAAAAGCGATTCGTCAATTGCTTGCGCTGCCTGAGCCTCCAACTGCGGTATTCTGTCATAACGATGCGATGGCGATTGGTGCAATCCAAGAAGCGAAGAAACTTGGTTTACGCGTGCCTCAAGATCTTTCTATTGTTGGCTTCGATGATATTCACTTTGCTCAATACTGTGATCCACCGTTGACAACGATCTCACAACCGCGTTATGAGATTGGTCGCCAAGCCATGTTGATGATGCTTGAGCTACTGCGTGGTCATGATGTACGTGCGGGTTCGCGTCTACTTGAGACTAAGTTAGTGGTCAGAGAGAGTGCAGCTCCACCGAGAGTTCTGTAATCTTCGATGTTTTAAAGTGGCGCATTTTTGATGCGCCGCTTCCATATCTACACTGTCATCCAGAGACAATCTGGATTAACATATCGGCAAGTAGTAACCAACTTTATTGATGTTTAGTCGTGGCAAATAGAGATTACGTAAAAAGAGGCCGTGGTGGTAATAGCCGCAAGCCAACAAAAAAGAAGAGTGCTCCTCGCCGTAAGCCTTGGCGTAGTGGTTTGCTTGCTCTACTCCTTGTGAGTGTTTTTGGCTATGGTTTATATCTTCTCAGTACGGATCCTGAGCCACCGGCTCCAGTAGCACAACCGGTCAAACCTAAGCCGAAACCAAAGCCACAAGCGAAATTGCCGCCGCCTCCTGAAGAGAAGTGGGATTACGTTGATAGCTTGCCGAGCCGTGAAGTTAAAGTGAAGGCGAAAGAGCAAGTTGTGTCGGATATTCCATATATCATGCAGTGTGGCGCGTACAAAAATGCCCAGCAAGCTGAAGCACGTAAACTGGATATTGCCTTCCAAGGGCTCAAGAGCCAGGTTCGGAAAAAAGAAGGTAGCAGCTGGTATCGGGTGGTTCTTGGCCCATATAAGTTCAAGCGTGATGCTGTACGAGATCAGCACAAATTACAACGTGCGAAAATAGAGCCTTGTGCAATTTGGAAAGAGACGCAGTAATTAGAGAAAAGCGAGCTATGTAGCTCGCTTTTTTGATCGTGCCGTATCCCATTTCCCCTTGAATTCCCTTATTTCTAACCTCATATAGTTTTTAATATTGAGATTAAAATAACTATGAGGCCCTACTCGTGACTACCATTGTATCTGTACGTCGTAATAACAAAGTCGTCATCGCTGGTGATGGACAAGTATCTTTGGGTAACACAGTAATGAAGGGCAATGCGCGCAAAGTGCGTCGCCTCTACAACAACAAAGTTCTAGCGGGTTTTGCTGGTGGTACAGCTGATGCCTTCACTCTGTTTGAGAAGTTTGAAAGCAAGCTACAAATGCACCAAGGCCACCTAACCAAAGCGGCGGTGGAGCTGGCGAAAGATTGGCGCAGTGACCGTGCTCTGCGCAAACTGGAAGCACTACTGGCTGTTGCTGATGAAACCGCATCTTTGATCATTACCGGTAACGGTGACGTGGTTCAGCCTGAAAATGATCTTATTGCGATCGGTTCAGGTGGAAACTTCGCTCAAGCGGCAGCGACTGCTCTACTTGAAAATACAGAATTAGATGCGCGTGAAATTGCTGAGAAATCACTGACTATTGCAGGTGATATCTGTGTATTCACCAACCATCACCACACTATCGAAGAACTAGAAATCCCGGCTACTCAAGCAGAGTAAGTAACGGCCTAAAAGCAAAGATAGTGCTAACAGAATTTAAGGAAATTGATTATGTCTGAAATGACTCCTCGCGAAATTGTTCATGAGCTTAACCGCCATATCATCGGCCAAGAAAATGCAAAGCGTTCTGTCGCGATCGCGCTACGTAACCGCTGGCGCCGTATGCAGCTTGAAGAGAGCTTGCGCGTTGAAGTAACGCCAAAGAACATCCTAATGATTGGCCCTACGGGTGTGGGTAAAACTGAAATTGCTCGTCGTTTAGCTAAGCTTGCGAATGCACCTTTTATTAAGGTTGAAGCGACTAAATTTACCGAGGTAGGTTACGTTGGTAAGGAAGTAGAAACCATCATCCGTGACTTGACAGATGTCGCGATTAAGATGACGCACCAGCAAGCGATGGAAAAAGTGAAATTCCGCGCGGAAGAGCAAGCAGAAGAGCGCATTCTTGATGCTCTATTGCCGCCAGCACGCGATGCTTGGGGTCAGAATGAACAGCAAGATGAAAGCTCATCAAACACGCGTCAGGTTTTCCGCAAGAAGCTACGAGAAGGCAAGCTAGACGACAAAGAGATTGAAATCGATGTTGCTGCGCCGCAAATGGGTGTGGAAATCATGGCTCCTCCAGGCATGGAAGAGATGACTAACCAGCTACAAGGTATGTTCCAAAACCTAGCAGGCGACACGAAGAAAAAGCGTAAGCTAAAAATCAAAGATGCGTTTAAAGGGTTAACTGAAGAAGAAGCCGCTAAGCTAGTTAACCAAGAAGAGCTCAAAGAGCAGGCGATTTTCAACGTTGAAAACAACGGCATCGTATTTATTGACGAGATTGACAAGATTTGTAAGCGCGGTGAAAGCTCAGGCCCTGACGTATCACGTGAAGGTGTTCAGCGTGACTTGCTGCCTCTGATTGAAGGTAGCACAGTGTCAACGAAGCACGGCATGGTAAAAACGGACCACATTCTATTTGTAGCATCAGGTGCATTCCAAGTGGCAAAACCATCTGACTTGATCCCTGAACTGCAAGGTCGTCTACCCATTCGTGTTGAGCTAGAAGCTTTATCAAGCAATGACTTCAAACGCATTCTGACTGAGCCGAAAGCCTCTCTGACTGAGCAGTACGTTGCGCTAATGAAGACGGAAGAAGTAGATATCGAGTTTACTGAAGAAGGCATCACTCAGATCGCGGAAGCTGCATGGACGGTAAACGAAACCACTGAAAATATCGGTGCTCGTCGTCTGCATACCGTTATGGAGCGCTTAATGGATGAGATCTCATTCGAAGCGACGGATAAAGCTGGTTCTAAACTGACAATTGATGCTGAGTACGTGAGAGCGAAACTTGGTGATACAATTGAAGATGAAGATTTAAGCCGCTTTATTCTTTAGTACTCAATGTAATTTACTAGCCCGCTCAATTGAGCGGGCTTTTTTGTTGTTGTGATATAAGGTACTGTTTTTTTAAATTTTTATTTTGTTCTTCTGCATATTTGGTGAATGGTGTTTTGTTTTGCATCAGAGCTATCTGTATATAAAAACATCGAGAATGTGGTGTGCAATTAGCTTTTTTCTCTGTATGATGGCGCGCTTTTATGATCGTCCTCACATTATTTTGTAATGAGAGGGAAACACGCCTAACCCGAAATATCGGGCCAGCAAAAGCGAGACTCTAATGTCTAGAGCCAGTTTGGCGGCAGGTGACCCCTGCATTTCTGATGTCGATAACTCGACCACTTCACTTCATCTACCTAACAAAGTAAACATACGCTCTCAGCTAGAGCTGTCTAACCCAGTACTGTGGATCAGCGGAAGCTTCCTAACCATCTTTGTGCTGCTGGCACTGTTTGATACCCAGCTATTGACGAATCTCGTCAATCTTGGCTTTGGTTACGCAACACAACTTTTCGGTGGCTATTGGCAGCTGTTAATTCTTACTAACTTCGTGATTGGCCTGTTCTTAACAGTAGGCCAGACCGGTTATGTGCGCTTAGGTGGCTTAGAGCAACCGGAAGTGGGCACATTCAAATGGCTTTCAATCTTGCTATGTACTTTGCTCGCTGGTGGTGGTGTATTTTGGGCTGCGGCAGAGCCTATCGCACACTTTGTCTCGCCGCCGCCATTTTATGGTCAAGCTGAAGCTCGCGACATGGCCATCAATGCACTTTCTCAATCGTTTATGCATTGGGGATTTCTAGCTTGGGCGATCTTAGGCTCATTGTCGTCAATTGTATTGATGTATCTTCACTACGAGAAAGGTTTACCTCTTAAGCCTCGTACTTTGCTTTATCCGCTATTTGGTGAACGTGCACTGCATGGCTGGTTTGGTAATACCGTCGATGCGCTAAGTATTATCGCTGTGGCTGCGGGTACGATTGGGCCGATCGGGTTTCTCGGTTTGCAAATTAGCTATGCGGTTAATGCGCTATTTGGCATTCCGGATGGGTTGATGACCCAGACACTGGTTGTGCTAATGGCGATGGCTGCTTATACCTTGTCGGCACTAAGTGGTCTGAGCAAAGGTATGCAACTTATTAGCCGCTATAACATCATTCTATCGCTGGTGTTGGTGGTGTTTATTTTGATCGCCGGCCCAACAAGCTTCATTGTCGATGGTTACATCCAAGGTATGGGCCAAATGATCGATAATTTTGTGCCGATGGCTTTATATCGTGGTGATACCAACTGGCTTAGCTGGTGGACGGTATTCTTCTGGGGGTGGTTTATCGGCTATGCCCCGATGATGGCAATCTTTATCGCTCGAATTTCGCGAGGAAGAACCATTCGCCAACTTATCTTAGCTATCAGCATCGTGGCTCCGCTTATTACCTGTTTCTGGTTTAGTATTGTTGGTGGTAGTGGCTTAGCATTTGAACTGGCTAATCCAGGCAGTATCAAGGCAGGTTTTGAAGGCTTTAATCTGCCGGGCGTATTATTAGCGATTACCCAACAGCTGCCGTTCTCGACGTTACTGGCGGTACTGTTTTTGATTTTGACCACCACCTTTATCGTCACGACAGGTGACTCGATGACTTACACCATTAGTATGGTGATGACAGGTGATAGCCAACCAAACGCGCTGATTCGTACCTTCTGGGGCATCGTGATGGGGGCAATTGCGATTGTGTTAATCTCAATGGGAGAGGGCGGCATTTCTGCTCTGCAATCTTTCATCGTCATCACTGCCGTTCCCGCCTCATTCATTATTTTGCCTTCATTGTGGGCGGCGCCAAAGTTTGCGCATCAAATGGCGAAACAACAGCGTTTGCTCAAATAAAAAAATCCCTCGCCATGGCGAGGGATTTTTATATCAAGCGGTAGCTTAAATCATGAAGATGAAAATAACAGCTAATGCAGAAATTAAGCCTGCAAACGCGTAACACGCTACTTTGCCAACAACACCAGTATGGAACTTAAGGTCGTGCATACCATGATGGACGCGGTGCATTGCATGCCACATTGGTAGTGCAAGTGTGCCAATGATAAACAGCGCACCAATGATGCTAGTTGCGAACTCAGATACACGCTCGTAGCTAAGTGCTTCTGCGTTAATCACGCCCAGTGGTGCTAGTACGCCAAGCACTAAGATAGTGATTGGTGTGATCATCGCAAACCAAGTGCCGCCAGCGCCAAATAGGCCCCACCAGATTGGCTCATCAGAACGTTTAGGAGCTCTATCTACAGAGTAATTAAGTTTCATTGTTTATGCTCCTTACACCACGACTAAGACGATTAGTGAAATAAATGCCACTGCAGCCCATTGAGTGAGCACAATGATCTTCTTATCCACGGGCTTACCTTTTAGGCGAATTGGCATGACTTGAGGCATCATGCTAAAGAAAGTTTGAGCATGAAGCAGGCTACCAAGCAGGGCAACGATGTTGATCGCTACAACTACCGGGTTTGCCATAAACTCGAGCCAACCTTGCCATGCTTCAGGACCTTTCACTAAGGAACCCAAACCGAAAGTTAGGAAAATAGTAAAAAGAATCAATGGCAGTACAGTTGCTTCACGTAGCATATAGAAGCGGTAAAACGGATGGTTCTTCCACCAAGTTCGCTTTACTTCACGAACGTAAGGTTTACGGTTGCTCATCTTACGCCTCCTCTGCTGTTTTCGTTGGTGTGCCGTCAGGCTTGAACATTGAGATAACGAAGTCCATTGAAGACTCAACTTTACCTTGGTTAACCGCTGCCGCTGGATCAACGTTCTTCGGACAAACGTCAGAACAGTAACCGACGAACGTACAACCCCAAGCGCCGTTTTCACCGTTGATCAGTGACATACGCTCAGCTTTACCATTATCGCGGCTGTCTAGGTTGTAGCGGTGAGCAAGCGTTAGTGCTGCAGGACCGATAAACTCAGGGTTTAAACCAAACTGAGGACATGCCGCGTAGCACAGACCACAGTTGATACAGCCAGCGAACTGTTTGTATTTTGCCATCTGCTCAGGCGTTTGAAGGTTCGTGCCATCTTCAGGCTTACGGTCGTTACCAATGATGTAAGGTTTGATCGCTTCTAGACGCTCGATAAACGGCGTCATATCAACGATTAAGTCTTTCTCAATTGGGAAGTTAGCTAGTGGCTCGATCTTCACGCCATTCGGGTAATCACGTAGGAAGCTCTTACAAGCAAGCTTAGGTACACCGTTAACCATGATGCCGCAAGAACCACAGATCGCCATACGACAAGACCAACGGTAAGAGAGATCTTTGTCTAGGTTGTCTTTGATGTAGCCAAGCGCATCAAGCGTTGACATAGTTTCATCAAACGGCACTTCAAAAGTTTGAAAGTGCGGTTCTGCGTCTTGCTCTGGATCGTAACGCAGAATCTCTACTTTTTGGATGCGATTCGCTGACATTATGCTTGCTCCTCTGTGCTCTTCGCTTCTGCTTCAGCGGCTTTTTCAGCTGCTGCAGCTTTCTCTGCCGCTTCACCGTATAGGCGCGCTTTAGGCTGAGATTTAGTGATCTTCACGTTGCTGTAGTCGATGCTTGGTGCTGCATCTTCTTTGAAGAAAGCAAGCGAGTGTTTCAGGAAGTTCACGTCGTCACGCTCTGTACAACCGTCGTCTAGACGTTGGTGCGCACCACGAGATTCTTTACGTAGGATTGCAGAGTGAACCATCGCTTCTGCGACTTCTAGGCCGTAACCCACTTCGATAGCGTATAGAAGGTCAGTGTTGAACACTTTGCCTTTGTCTTTGATGCTGATTTTCTTGTAACGCTCTTTCAGCTCAGTGATTTTCTCGATGGTTGCTTGCATCAAGTCTTCTTGGCGGTAGATACCACAACCTGCTTCCATGGTGTGACCCATTTCAGTACGGATATCTGCCCAGTTTTCATCACCTTCTTGGTTCATTAGAGCGGCAATGCGGTCTTCAACTGCTTTCACCTGAGTCGCGATAGACTCTTCGTTCCAGCCTTTGAATTCTGCAGCACGTTTCACTGCTTGTTCACCCGCAACGCGACCAAATACCACGAACTCAGCCAGCGAGTTAGAACCTAGACGGTTTGCACCGTGAAGACCAACAGACGCACATTCGCCAACCGCGAATAGACCTTTAATGCGAGTTTCACATTCGCCGTTGGTTTCAATACCACCCATGGTGTAGTGAACCGTTGGACGAATTGGAATTGGCTCTTTTGCTGGGTCAACATTCACGTAAGCTTTCGCTAGCTCACAGATGAACGGTAGACGCTCTTGTAGGTACTCTTCACCTAGGTGGCGAAGGTCTAGATGCACCACATCACCAAGAGGGTGTTTGATGGTGTTGCCTTTCTGTTGTTCGTGCCAGAAAGCTTGAGAAACTTTGTCACGTGGACCCAGTTCCATGTATTTGTTCTTAGGTTGACCCACTGGAGTCTCAGGGCCCATGCCGTAGTCTTGTAGGTAACGGTAGCCGTCTTTATTGACGATGATACCGCCTTCACCACGACAGCCTTCAGTCATCAGGATACCCGTGCCAGGAAGACCTGTTGGGTGGTACTGAACGAATTCCATATCACGTAGAGGAACGCCGTGACGGTAAGCCATCGCCATGCCGTCGCCCGTTACGATACCGCCGTTGGTGTTACAGTGGTAAACGCGACCTGCGCCACCTGTTGCTAGTACGACAGACTTCGCTTTAATCGTAACTAGTTCACCTTCAGACATGTGGATTGCAATCAGACCTTGTACTTCACCTTCATCAACAAGCAAGTCGACAACAAAGTACTCATCAAAGCGCTTGATGTTGTCGTACTTCATCGACGTCTGGAATAGCGTGTGAAGCATGTGGAAGCCAGTTTTATCTGCAGCGAACCAAGTGCGCTCAACTTTCATACCACCAAAGCGGCGTACGTTGACTTCACCGTTCTCTTTACGACTCCATGGGCAACCCCATTGCTCCATTTGGATCATTTCGCGAGTCGCGTTTTCTACAAAGTATTCAACAACGTCCTGTTCACATAGCCAGTCGCCACCGCCAACAGTGTCGTTGAAGTGGTTGTCTAGGCTATCTTCATCCTTGATAACTGCTGCTGAGCCACCTTCCGCAGCGACTGTATGAGAACGCATAGGGTAAACTTTAGAAATCAGTGCTACTTCTAAGTCAGGGTTTGCTTCAGCTGCTGCAATAGCAGTACGAAGACCAGCGCCACCAGCGCCGATGACTGCGATATCTGTGGTGATAATTTGCACAGTTATCCTCCAGTGTGAAATTGCGGAATCTTCCGCTTGTTATAATTAAATGGGGTAACACCCCAAAAGTGGTAGGGTTAGTGTAGAAGAGCTAATTTACAGAAAAATTGATTTATTTAGCTTTTTGCTCCGGTAGTGCATCAAAGGGCATAAAAAATATAGGTTATGTGACTGTAATCACGGCAAGAATAGTTTCAGGCCGTTGTTGGATAGAGCGCTTGTTAAGCCTCTGTTACGTAACATTGCTACTATTGATGGTGGCGTTAATAAAGAATGTTTTTTGTACTGTACTACGTAAATTTCTTGCTTCAATTCTGAACAATGCCTTATGCCTTTGCTTGGCAGTATTAAGCTAGGAAAATATCAATAAACTTGCTATTTTCCTCGTCAGATAGAGAGATGAGATCTTTTAAGATGAACAACCAGTGGCAACCAACTGCGTCGGTTAAGCAACTTCGCCAACGCGCCGATATTATGGCGAAAATCCGCCAGTTCTTTGCACAGCGTGATGTGTTGGAGGTCGACACTCCAGCGATGAGTCATGCTACGGTGACAGACATTCACCTGCATACTTTTCAAACTGAATTTGTTGGTCCTGGCTATGCGGATGGTCGCAAGCTCTACTTTATGACTAGCCCGGAATTTCATATGAAGCGTCTACTCGCTGCGGGGAGTGGCTGCATCTATCAAATCAATAAAGCCTTTCGTAACGAAGAGAGCGGTCGTTACCACAACCCAGAGTTCACCATGCTGGAATGGTATCGAGTGGGGTTTGATCATCATAAGCTAATGAATGAAATGGATTCGTTGCTGCAGTTAGTGCTTGAATGTGGCGAGGCTGAGCGCATGAGCTATCAGCAGGCCTTTATGAATACTCTTGGAGTGTGCCCGCTGGAAGGTTCGATGGCTGAGCTAAAAGCAGTGGCGGCGATACTGGGCTTAAGTGATATCGCAGAGCCGGAGCAAGACCGAGATACCTTACTGCAGTTACTGTTCAGCATTGGCGTTGAAAATCAAATCGGTCAGTGCGTGCCTGCATTTGTCTACGACTTTCCGGCATCACAAGCAGCGTTGGCGAAGATTAATCTGCAAGATTCTCGCGTTGCCGATCGCTTTGAAGTCTACTTCAAGGGGATAGAACTGGCGAACGGCTTCCACGAGTTGGATAACCCACAAGAACAATTGAATCGCTTTGAGTTTGATAACGCAAAACGCCTAGAGATGGGGCTGTCTCCTCAACCGATCGATCATCACCTTATTGCCGCGTTAGAATCAGGACTACCAGAATGTGCAGGGGTAGCATTGGGCATTGATCGATTGATTATGTTAGCGATCGGCTGTGATCATATCGATCAAGTGACCGCATTTCCGTTCCCACGAGCGTAGAGAAATGTGTAATAGATTTCTATTCTGCGTGTAATTGACTCGCTTAGGCATCTTATCCTCGCTATACTTCAGAACTGAATTTTTAGCCTAGAGCCGCAATCCTCTTCATATTTGAAGCGACAGCGTTGTTGGCGGCGTCAATTCACCGGATCGCCGGACTGCCCTAATCACATAGAAGATCTATGCTAGTAGGGCAGAGTTGACTCGTCGTTTAGCTGTAGCTCCAACTATTTTGGGCATTCAACCTTTTATTTGAAGTTGCGGTTCTATCATCAAAGAGCACAGGACATGCAAGAGTACATCGCATTTTTTCAAGAGAACATGATTCTATCTGTAGTTTGGGTAGGTCTTGTTATCGCCTTGATCATGAACATCGTTAAGTCATCAACAGCGGCTTACAAAGAGATCACTGCAGCACAAACAACGCAACTAATGAACCGTGAAAGTGGTGTTGTGGTTGATCTCCGCAGCAAAGATGAGTTCCGTAAAGGCCATATTACGGATGCAGTTCACATTTTACCGTCAGACATTAAAGCGGGTAACTTCGGTAGCCTTGAAAAGCACAAATCTGACCCAATCATTGTGGTATGTAAGACAGGTCAAACTGCGCAAGAGAGTGCGAACCTTCTTACAAAAGCAGGGTTTGAAAACGTGAACCTGCTGAAAAACGGTTTGATCGCTTGGAGTGAAGCAAACATGCCTTTGGTTAAAGGCAAGAAGTAATTCCAACGCCCAATATCGACACGCTGATTGAAAAATCAGCGTTTGTTTTAGAGAGATGTGAAGAGTGCCACGAATTTTATCGCAAACCTAGTCATAGCAACGTCTCTCGGTTAGTCTCCAGTAAGACTATTTAATGCAGGATTAAAGGATTTTTAAAATGGCTGAAGCAGCACCACAACAAGAAGCACAGAACTTCGCAATTCAACGTATTTTTCTAAAAGACGTATCTTTTGAAGCGCCTAACTCTCCTGACATGTTCCAAAAAGAGTGGAACCCAGATGTAAAACTGGACCTAGACACTCAAAGCCGCGAACTAGGTGAAGGTGTTTACGAAGTGGTTCTGCGTCTAACAGTGACGGTTAAGAACGCTGAAGAAAACGCATTCCTATGTGAAGTTCAGCAAGGTGGTATCTTTACTGCTGATAAGATGGAAGCTGGTCAACTTGCACACTGCCTAGGTGCGTTCTGCCCGAACATCCTATTCCCATACGCTCGTGAAACTATCTCAAGCCTAGTGGTTAAAGGTACGTTCCCTCAACTAAACCTAGCACCAGTTAACTTTGATGCTCTGTTTATGAACTACCTACAGCAGCAAGCTCAGCAAGAAGACCAAGCTGAAGCATAATTAATTGCCCTCTGTTAAACAGAGAAGCTGTAAAAAATGCACAGAGTGTCTATTATCGACGCGATGTGCATTTTTTGTTTAGAGGCACCGATAGCCAACTATACTGGGCGCTTAGTGTTAATTTTTAACCTTATGTAGAACTTAACGATAAGATTCTAGTTACCCGAATGACAATCAGGCGGAACAATGAAAGATAAGACCAATAATGCCTACGGTAAAGATATTGCAATGACAGTACTGGGTGCTGGTTCATACGGTACTTCACTGGCAATCTCTTTGGCACGCAATGGTGCAAATGTAGTAATTTGGGGTCATGATCCAGAGCATATGGCTCAACTAGAAGCGGATCGTGCCAACCATGAGTTTTTACCAGGTATTGATTTTCCTGAGTCGCTAATCGTTGAATCCGATTTAGAAAAAGCGGTGCAATCTAGCCGAGACTTGCTGGTGGTTGTTCCTAGCCACGTGTTTGGCATCGTGCTGAATAACGTCAAACCTTTCCTACGTGAAGATACCCGTATTTGTTGGGCGACGAAGGGTCTTGAGCCTGAAACTGGTCGTCTACTAAAAGAAGTGGCTTTTGATGCCATTGGTGAAGGCTACTCATTAGCGGTTTTGTCTGGACCAACATTTGCTAAAGAGCTTGCGGTGGGGATGCCAACGGCGATTTCTGTAGCGTCACCAGATGCAGAATTTGTTGCTGATCTGCAAGAGAAGATCCATTGCAGTAAAACATTCCGTGTTTACGCTAACAGTGATTTCATCGGTATGCAGCTTGGCGGCGCGGTGAAGAACGTGATTGCGATTGGCGCAGGTATGTCTGATGGTATTGGTTTTGGTGCTAACGCACGTACGGCACTTATCACCCGTGGTCTTGCTGAGATGACGCGTCTCGGTGCGGCATTAGGGGCGCAACCAGAGACCTTTATGGGCATGGCGGGCTTAGGCGATCTTGTGCTTACGTGTACCGACAACCAGTCGCGCAACCGTCGCTTTGGTCTTGCTTTAGGTCAGGGTAAAGATGTCGATACTGCCCAACAAGAAATTGGTCAGGTTGTGGAAGGTTACCGCAACACTAAAGAGGTTTATTTATTGGCTGAACGCATGGGTGTAGAGATGCCAATTGTTGACCAAATTTATCAAGTATTGTATCAAGGGAAGGATGCACACTTAGCAGCAAAAGATTTGTTAGCGCGCGATAAGAAAGCAGAGGCTTAATTTGAGCGTTAACGCCGTACTAGAGGCTAGGGAATCGGTACTAGGTATTTAAATGAAACATTGTGAGAAACAGAAAGTTTGGCAAACCATTGTTAAGGAAGCTCGCGAGCTTTCCGAGCAAGAGCCAATGTTAGCCAGCTTCTATCATGCAACGATCATTAAGCATGATAGCCTGAGTGCAGCGCTAAGCTATATTCTAGCTAATAAGCTGAACACTGCATCTATGCCAGCAATGGCAGTCAGGGAAGTCGTTGAAGAAGCGTTGAACGCCGATCTGGGCATCAGTGCAGCGGCTGCATGCGATATCTGTGCAACAGTGAATCGTGACCCGGCGGTTGCAATGTATTCAATGCCATTACTGTATTTAAAAGGCTACCACGCACTGCAAGGCTACCGTGTAGCGAACTGGCTGTGGAAACAAGGCCGAATCGCACTGGCAACCTACTTACAAAATCAAATTTCTGTTGCTTGTCAGGTCGATATTCACCCAGCGGCAAAAATTGGTCGTGGTATCATGCTCGATCATGCGACGGGTATTGTGATTGGTGAAACGGCCATTGTCGAAAATGACGTTTCGATTCTGCAGGATGTAACCCTAGGTGGTACTGGTAAAGAGTGCGGTGATCGTCACCCGAAAATCCGCGAAGGCGTGATGATAGGTGCTGGTGCTAAGATTTTAGGTAATATCGAAGTGGGTGAAGGGGCTAAGATCGGTTCATGCTCTGTGGTTCTTCAGCCTGTTCCTGCCCATACTACGGTTGCTGGGGTTCCGGCTAAGATTGTTGGCCGACCTAAGACAGACAAACCCTCGTTGGATATGGACCAGCAGTTTAACGGTCGTTCTCAAAGTTTTATTGGTGGTGACGGGATTTAATTCCTACGCTTTAAAAACAAAAAGGTTGGCTTTCGCCAACCTTTTTTCGTTTTGATGGTTAGTTATGCCAGTTCTTCTAGCTCAACTAACACCTCTTCTGCCCACGTGATCCAAGCTTGGCGGATCAGTAGGTTTCTACGCAGTGTCAGACGCTCAAGGCGCTGTTGTTTATCTAATGTTGTCGTTGCTGGGTAGTATGCGTTTTCAATTTCTTGGTAGCGCGCGACTAACTTACGAGACTCTTCAATTAGCTCAGAAAGCTGAACTCGGTATGGTGCTGAAGGTTGTACGGCACAAGCCATTAATTTTGCAGAGAACTCGTCGCGAACGGTTGGGTGTGCTGTTGGTTGATCAAACCACTCACCTAGGGCTACTCGGCCTGAATCAGTAATTGAGTAAACCTTACGGTCAGGTTTGCCTTCTTGAGGCTCTAGTACACAAGTCACTAAGTGATTTTGAGCCATTTTGTTCAGCTCGCGATAAACTTGTTGGTGGCTCGCTTTCCAGAAATAGCCGATAGTGGCAGAAAATTCTTTAGTGATGTCGTATCCGGTTGCATCGCGTGTGCTTAGAACGGTTAAGATAACGTGTGGTAATGACATGTCTTCAATCCAAAAGGTAAATAAACTACTAAATACAACTGCTTAATTACTTTCGTGCTTCTTGAGGCACTCTTTATCGTATAAGAAAGCAGCACCAACCAATGTTGGTCATGTCACCTTGAAAAGCCGGTTTATCACCTAGAATCGATAAGTGAATTATCGAGGACTACAGCCTGTAAATATTATATGTATCACTGTAGAGGTTGAGTAGTATATCTAAATAATAAGCATAAAGTAGAATAGAAGGACAAAATAGCCCTAAAAACTGATAAAAATCTCAATAATAATAACTGAGCAGTGTTTTGTGCTGTGTTAGTTGTCGTTTTGTCGCTTTAGTTGGGGCTTGAATCTAGCGTTTTGTTTGATTGCCATATAAAAAGGTTGATGCTTTTACACATCAACCTTTTTGTATCGACACTGGCGGCATTAACCTGTGTTACGCATACCAGCGGCAATACCTGCTATGGTCACCATTAATGCTTCTTCAAGCTCCGGTGCTGACTCTTCATTCTGACGAGTGCGGTACAGCAGTTCTGCTTGCAGCATGTTCAATGGCTCTACGTAGATGTTGCGTAGACGAATTGATTCTAAGCCCCAAGGGTCGCTTTGCATCAAGTTCTCGTTGTTTTCTACGTTTAGTACCGCTTTGATATCTTGCTGTAGTTGATCACGTAAGCGGTCACCCAGTGGTAGCAGCTCGCTGTCGACGAGTCGCTCATCATAGTAGCGAGAAATCTCTAGATTACACTTGGTGTAAACCATTTCTAGCATACCTAGGCGAGTCGAGAAGAATGGCCACTCACGACACATCTCTTCTAGTAGTGCTTGGTGACCTTTGTCGACTGAGTATTGAATCGCTTCACCAGCACCTAACCATGCAGGTAGAACCAGACGGTTTTGGCTCCAAGAGAAGATCCATGGAATCGCACGTAGGCTTTCTACTCCACCTTTAGGATTACGCTTAGCTGGGCGGGAACCTAGAGGTAGTTTACCCAGCTCTAGCTCAGGCGTTGCTTGGCGGAAGTAAGGGACGAAGTCAGGTTCGCCGCGTACAACCTTACGGTAAGCTTCGCAGCTCACTTCAGACAGTACGTCCATTAGGTCGCGCCATTCTTGCTTAGGCTCTGGTGGTGGTAGTAGGTTCGCTTCTAAAATTGCACTCGCGTACAGATTAAAGCTATTTACTGCAACATCCGGTAGACCTAGCTTGAAGCGGATCATCTCGCCTTGCTCTGTCACACGTAGACCGCCTTTAAGACTCTTCGGTGGCTGAGAAAGTAGCGCCGCATGCGCAGGTGCACCACCACGACCGATAGTACCGCCGCGGCCGTGGAATAGCGTTAGTTCTACGCCTTCTTCTTCAGCCACTTTTACCAGTGAATCCATCGCATGGTATTGCGCCCAACCTGCGGACATTACACCCGCATCTTTCGCTGAGTCAGAGTAACCGATCATAACCATTTGATGGTTTTGGATGAAGCCGCGGTATAAGTCGATCCCCATCAGCTGTTTAATCACAGCTTCAGCATTGTTCAAGTCATCTAGTGTTTCGAACAGCGGACATACGTCCATGCGGTAAGGACAACCTGATTCTTGTAGCAGTAGGTGAACCGCTAATACGTCAGACGCAGTACGCGCCATTGAGATAACGTACGCGCCAAAGGCTTCACGAGGCTGCGCTGCAACAATCTTACAGGTATCAAGTACTTCTTTAACAGCTTCTGAAGGTTCCCAGTCACGTGGTAAAAGAGGGCGTTTAGAAGCAAGTTCATTCGTCAAGAAGGCAACTTTATCTTGCTCGCTCCACTGATCGTAATCACCAATACCCAGGTAACGAGTTAGCTCAGACAGTACATCTGAGTGGCGCGTGCTCTCTTGGCGAATATCAAGGCGAACTAGGTGTACACCAAACGCTTTAATGCGGCGCAGTGTATCTAGCAGTGAGCCATCAGCGATGATGCCCATGCCACACTCGTGCAGTGACTGGTAACACGCGTATAGCGGTTCCCACAGTTGTTCAATGCGTTGTAGTGGCGCTTTCACTGCCAGTTTTTGGCCGTGAATCTTAGCGTCTAAGATTTCTTTAGTTTCGTTCAGTAATGCACGAAGCTCTTTAAGAACCGCACGGTATGGTTCGTGCTCACCTTCGCCAGCTAGGGCGCGAACAGCATCATTACACTGGGTCATCGACAGCTCGCTAACCAGCTCGTTAATGTCGCCTAGGTAAAGGTCAGCCGCTTTCCAGCGAGAAAGCAGTAACACTTCACGGGTAATGGTATGAGTAACAAATGGGTTACCGTCGCGGTCGCCACCCATCCAAGAAGAGAAGTGTACTGGACGCGCATCGATTGGTAGGCCTTCACCAAGATAACCTTCTAGACGCTGATCGAGCTCGCGCAAAAAGTCTGGTACCGCTTCCCATAGCGAGTTTTCAACAACGGCAAAGCCCCATTTCGCTTCATCAAGCGGCGTTGGTCGTTGTTGACGAATGGTGTCTGAGTGCCAGCTTTGGGCGATAAGTTGCTCTAGGCGGCGTTCTGTTTTCGCGCGCTCTTTCACTGATAGCTCGCCAAGCTCAAGCTTAGATAAACACTCATTGATTTTGACCAACTTGTTGATCATGGTGCGACGAGTGATTTCAGTTGGGTGAGCGGTCAGTACCAGCTCAATGTTGAGATCACGAACGGCTTGCGCAGTATCTAGCTTGCTGATGTCATTTTGTGCCAGCTTAGAGAAAAGCGAGTTGATCGCATCAGGTTCACAAACGTGAGCATCACAATGGCGAGAGATCGTATGGTACTGCTCTGCCATGTTGGTAAGGTTTAGAAATTGGTTGAATGCATGAGCAACTGGGGTGAGTTGTTCATTTGGCAGGCTTTTAATCTCTTCGATTAAGCTGTCACGATCTTTTTGGTTGCCTGCGAGGGCGGACTTAGAAAGTTTACGAATGGTTTCTACTTTCTCTAGAAGTACGTCACCATGTGCGTCCTTGATGGTGTTGCCGAGCAAGTGTCCTAGCATGCTCACATTGCTTCTGAGAGCAGAGTATTTCTCGTTCATTGTCATCCTGCCTTGTAAAAAAATTACATCCAATGTTCCTTGTTAGGTAAACAATCTAGCGAAAAATGTCGCCTGGAGTCAATTACTGTAGGTTAAGTTTGCAAATATTGTGCAAGTGAATGTAACGCATGGCGAGCTATGTGATTGACTAATTATGTTGAAACTTTATTACAGAATTGGGCAGGGGGTGTGCTACACGAATGGACTTCGTCCTATGAAAAGCGGGATCGAGCTTTGCTCTTTGCTCTGTGGAGAAATTGCCATTCCATAGAGTGACGAAGGAGCGAGTAGGGAATCTCTTCAAACTTTCGACTCACTTCAAGATATCTCCGATTCACCCGCCCCTTATTCTTGACGATGACCAATTAAAAAAGGGTTGGTGTACGGCACCAACCCTTTTCTTAGCTATTCAGAAGCTAAAAACAATACTTATGCATCGCTTTTGACAGAACATCGATGGTTGGGTCGATAAAGTCAAAAGCTAAGAACTCATCAGGTTGGTGGGCTTGGTCAATTGAACCTGGGCCGAGTACCAGTGTTGGGCAGAGCTGTTGTAAGAATGGCGCTTCAGTACAGTAGTTGACTGTTTCAGAGTCGACGCCACAAATCTCTTCTACACCACCAATAAATGGATGGTCATGTTGACACTCATAACCAGGAATCGGTTCGTGCAGTGGGGCAATAGCAATACGCCCCGGCCATTTTGCTTCTACTTCTTTTAGCGCACCACGCAGCATGTTATCGAGACCGTCTAGGCTGATCCCCGGTAGTGGTCGCACATCATAATGCAGCTCACAACAGCCACAAATGCGGTTGGCACTATCACCACCATGAATATGACCAAGGTTAAGAGTAGGGCTTGGGATCGCAAACCCTGGGTGGTGATACTCTTTGATCAGCTTGTCGCGCAGCTGCATCAGAGCAAACAACACTTCATGCATAATCTCAATCGCGTTAACGCCTAAGGCTGGGTCAGAAGAGTGGCCTGATTTACCCGTTACACGCACGGCATTGGCTACATGACCTTTGTGGCCGCGAATGGGTACGAGACTGGTTGGCTCACCAATAATGCAGTAGTCAGGCTTAAATGGGGCACTTTCGGTGAAATGACGAGCGCCAAGCATAGTGGTTTCTTCATCACAGGTCGCAAGTATATAAAGCGGCTTGGTCTGTTTACTCCAGTCTACTTTTTTAACCGCTTCAATAACAAAGGCAAAGAAACCTTTCATATCCGCCGTGCCTAGACCGTAAAAGCGGTTATTCGCTTCAGTGAGTGCATGAGGTTCATAGTTCCAACGCCCTTCATCAAATGGCACGGTATCGCTGTGTCCAGCAAGTAGCAGGCCGCCTTCACCAGAACCTTTTTTAGCGATGAGGTTGAATTTACCTGGTTCCACTTCCGTCAGATTTACTTCAAAACCGATGTCTTTGAGCCAAGTAGCGAGTTTTTCAATCACTTGCGCATTGCCTTCATCCCAACTTGGATCTGTCGAGCTGATCGATGAGGTGGAGATTAGGCCGCTGTAGACCTCTAGAAAACTTGGTAATTGCATATTTAGTTTACTTTCCCTGTTGACAGATTTGGGCTAAGAAGGTAAAACACATATTAAATCACTTTTATTGAATAAAAAACCAATAAAGAGCGAATAATTTAAATTTATAGTCACAACTAGAGTGGCAATTTTAAGTCAAAAATGGATGTAAGAGATGCTTAAAACCACAATCATAGGCGCAAGCGGTTACACAGGAGCAGAACTCGCTCTGATGGTGCACAAACACCCTGAACTTAAGCTATCAGGTTTGTATGTTTCCGCCAATAGTCTAGATGCAGGTAAGAGCATTGCTGAGCTGCACGGTAAGCTCGCGGGCATGATTAGTCATTCGGTAGAGCCGCTAAAAGATCCGGCTCAAGTCGCGAAGCAGAGTGATGTAGTGTTTTTAGCTACTGCTCATGAAGTGAGTCATGACTTAGCGCCAATCTTCTTAGCAGAGGGCTGCCAAGTGTTTGACCTGTCTGGTGCTTTTCGCGTTAAGAAAGATGGCTTTTACGATCAATTCTATGGCTTTGAGCATCAACATGAAGCTTGGCTAGATAATTCGGTATACGGGCTTGCTGAGTGGAATACGGAAGGGATCAAACAGAGTCAGCTGATTGCTGTTCCGGGTTGTTACCCAACCGCTTCTCAGCTAGCAATCAAACCGTTACTCGACGAAGCTTTGCTCGATACCAATCAGTGGCCAGTGATTAATGCCACGAGCGGTGTGTCAGGAGCTGGCAGAAAAGCCTCAATGACCAACAGCTTTTGCGAAGTGAGCTTACAAGCTTACGGTGTGTTTAATCACCGTCATCAGCCAGAGATTGCTTCTCATCTGGGCACTGATGTGATTTTTACTCCCCATCTTGGCAACTTTAAGCGTGGCATTTTAGCCACTATCACGATGAAACTTAAAGCAGGCGTGACACAGGCTCAGATCGCTGAAGCATTTACGTCGGCTTACCAAAACAAACCGGCAGTGAGACTGACTGAGTCAACATTGCCAACACTACAGAATGTAGAGAATACGCCTTTCTGCGATATCGGTTGGAAGGTTCAAGGTGAGCATATCATTGTTGTTTCAGCGATTGATAACTTACTTAAAGGCGCATCAAGTCAAGCGATGCAATGTGTAAACATCCACTACGGATTTCCAGAGCTGACTGCTCTTGTGTAATTGGGCAGGGAAGGAATAAGTGATGACAGATAACAAACAAACTCCATTAGTGATCAAATTAGGCGGTGCTGCACTGTCGTGTACTGAGACGTTAAGCCAGGTATTTGGTGCGATTGCCAACTACCAACAACAAGCTCAGCGACGAATTGTGATCGTCCATGGTGGAGGTTATCTAGTGGACGATCTTATGGCGAATCTACAACTGGAAACCGTTAAGAAAAATGGTTTACGTGTCACGCCTTACGAGCAGATCTCTGTGATTGCAGGTGCTTTGGCTGGTACCGCCAATAAGATGCTGCAAGGACAAGCGATTAAAGATGGCCTTAATGCTGTTGGTTTAAGCCTAGCGGATGGTGGCCTATGTCATATCGAAGAGCTTGATCCAGAGCTAGGTGCGGTTGGTAAAGCGACCCCAGGTGATTCATCAGTGCTTCAAGCGGTATTGGCGGCGGGTGCACTACCAATCATTAGTTCGATTGGTTTGACTGAACAAGGCCAGATGATGAACGTCAACGCAGACCAAGCTGCAGTAGCGGTTGCGGGCAGTCTGGATGCGGAGCTAGTGCTGCTTTCAGATGTGAGTGGTGTATTGGATGGCAAAGGTCATTTGATAAAAAGCCTCGATGAGAAACAAGCGCAAAGCTTGATTGATGGCCACGTTATCACTGACGGCATGATCGTTAAGGTCCAAGCGGCACTTGAAGCGGCCAATGACCTTGGTCGACCAATTGAAGTCGCAACCTGGCGTTACCCAGATAAGCTTACAGACCTATTTGCTGGTCAAAGCATTGGTACCCAGTTTCTACCTCAGTAAAGATGGAATAAACAATTTCGTTTCAATGCACTAGCGTTGAACTAAATAAGAATTAACAGGAAGTAACCCGAAGCACTGACCGCCAAGCGCAGCGCCGGGAATTTGGAGAAGTAAAATGAGCAAAGTTCAAGTAAATAAAGTAGTTGTCGCATACTCTGGCGGTCTGGATACATCAGTGATCATTCCATGGCTAAAAGAAAATTATGACTGTGAAGTGGTTGCGTTTGTCGCCGATGTTGGCCAAGGCGAAGAAGAGCTAGCAGGTATCGAAGAAAAGGCGAAAGCGTCAGGAGCGTCTGAGTGCTACATCGCTGACCTAAAAGAAGAGATGGTTGCTGATTACATCTACCCAACGCTAAAAACCGGTGCTTACTACGAAGGTAAATACCTACTAGGTACTTCAATGGCGCGTCCAATCATTGCTAAGGCTCAAGTTGAAGTTGCACGTAAAGTCGGCGCAGACGCTCTATGTCACGGTTGTACAGGTAAAGGTAACGACCAAGTACGTTTTGAAGGCGCATTCGCAGCGCTAGCTCCGGACCTACATGTTATCGCACCATGGCGTGAATGGGATCTAGTGAGCCGTGAAGAGTGTCTAGATTACCTAGCAGAACGTAACATCCCATGTAGCGCATCATTAACTAAGATTTACTCGCGTGATGCTAACGCGTGGCATATCTCAACAGAAGGTGGCGTACTAGAAGATACTTGGAATGCGCCAAACGATGATTGCTGGGCGTGGACGGTTGACCCTGAACAAGCACCAAACGAAGCGGAATACGTAACGTTAAAAGTTGAAAAAGGTGCAGTCGTTGCAGTAGATGGTGAGACAATGACGCCATACAACGCACTAGTCTACCTAAATGACAAAGGTGTGAAACACGGTGTTGGTCGTATCGATATCGTTGAGAACCGTCTAGTCGGCATGAAGTCTCGTGGTTGTTACGAAACTCCAGGGGGCACCATCATGATGGAAGCACTACGTGCAGTAGAGCAGCTGGTTCTGGATAAAACAGCATTTGAGTTCCGTGAAGAGTTAGGCGTGAAAGCATCGCACCTAGTCTACGATGGTCGTTGGTTCACTCCGCTATGTAAATCTATCCTAGCGGCGTCAGAAGAGCTGGCTCAAGATGTCAACGGTGAAGTGGTTGTTAAGCTATACAAAGGCCACGCAACAGTGACTCAGAAGCGCTCAGATAACAGCTTGTACTGTGAAGAGTTTGCAACCTTTGGTGAGGACGAAGTGTATGACCAAAGTCATGCAGAAGGCTTTATCCGTCTTTACTCGCTATCAAGCCGTATTCGTGCACTGAACAGCTTGAAAAAATAATCACAGCTAGACTGAGATAGTAAAAGCCCGTTTGTGAAAGCAAACGGGCTTTTTTGATTCTCATTGGGTAGGAACTGGAAAATTGTTCGTGAATAAATATGTTAAAAAAGTGAATTAATACTTTCTTTTTGTTTTGATTTGCCGTAACTTTGAACCATCATAAAATACTGAATACGATTCAGAGTCAATCTAAGCAATAACAGCAATTCACTCTTTACAGTGAGCATAGGTAATCAGGAGATACGCGATGGCATTATGGGGCGGAAGATTTACCCAAGCGGCAGATACGAGATTCAAAGATTTTAACGACTCATTGCGTTTCGATTACCGACTAGCTGAACAAGATATCGTAGGTTCGATTGCTTGGTCAAAAGCCTTGCTTTCTGTCGACGTATTAACCGAAGAAGAGCAACAAAAGCTCGAGCTGGCACTGAATGAACTTAAACTTGAAGTGATGGAAGACCCGCATCAGATTTTACGCTCTGATGCTGAGGATATTCACTCTTGGGTTGAGCAGCAACTGATCAGCAAAGTCGGCGATCTAGGTAAAAAGCTTCATACTGGCCGCTCACGTAATGATCAGGTGGCGACAGACCTTAAACTTTGGTGTCGTCAGCAAGGTCAGCAGCTATTAATGGCACTTGATCGCCTGCAAGCTCAAATGGTCTCTGTCGCTAAAGTTCATCAAGATACGGTACTACCGGGCTACACACACCTGCAACGTGCCCAGCCAGTCACTTTTGCTCATTGGTGTTTAGCTTACGTTGAAATGTTTGAGCGTGACTATTCTCGTCTGCATGATTCGATTCATCGTTTAGATACTTGTCCGCTAGGCTCTGGCGCATTGGCAGGTACTGCGTATCCGATTGACCGTGAACAAGTGGCGCACAACCTAGGTTTTCGTCGTGCTACGCGCAACTCTTTAGACTCTGTATCAGACCGTGATCATGTGATGGAGCTAATGTCTGTCGCTTCAATCTCTATGCTGCACCTATCGCGTCTTGCTGAAGATATGATTTTCTACAACTCTGGTGAATCTAACTTTATCGAGTTGGCCGATACCGTGACATCAGGTTCTTCGCTGATGCCACAGAAGAAAAACCCGGATGCGTTAGAGCTTATCCGTGGTAAGACCGGTCGTGTTTATGGTTCATTGGCTGGCATGATGATGACAGTCAAGGCGCTGCCTCTTGCCTACAATAAAGATATGCAGGAAGACAAAGAAGGTCTGTTCGATGCGTTAGATACGTGGAACGACTGTATGGAAATGGCTGCGCTCTGTTTTGATGGCATCAAGGTCAATGGTGAGCGTACTCTAGAAGCGGCTAAGCAAGGTTATGCTAACGCCACTGAGCTAGCCGACTACCTAGTAGCAAAAGGCATTCCGTTCCGTGAAGCGCACCATATTGTCGGTGTCGCGGTTGTCGGTGCGATTGCTAAAGGCTGCGCACTAGAAGAGCTATCGATTGCTGAATTGAAAGAGTTTTCTGAAGTGATTGAAGCAGATGTGTACGACATCTTGACCATTGAATCGTGTCTTGAGAAGCGTAGTGCCTTAGGCGGCGTGTCACCTAAGCAAGTCGCACATGCGGTTGAGCAAGCAGAAGGGCGTCTAATTAAGCGTGATACCTCTGCGGTCAACGTGCGTCCTGCACGACTAACTGATATTGAGTCTCTTGAAGGCATGGTCACCTACTGGGCCAATATGGGTGAGAACCTTCCACGCTCGCGTAGTGAGCTAGTGCGTGATATTGGCTCGTTTGCCGTTGCTGAGCACCATGGTGAAGTGACTGGCTGTGCATCGCTGTACGTTTATGACTCTGGTCTCGCTGAAATTCGTTCGTTAGGTATAGAAGCCGGTTGGCAGGGCCAAGGGCAAGGCAGTGCCATCGTGCAATACTTGGTCGACAAGGCGCGTCAAATGGCGATTAAGAAAGTGTTCGTGCTGACACGCACGCCAGAGTTCTTTATGAAGCAATCCTTCTTGCCAACATCGAAGTCATTACTGCCTGAGAAAGTGCTAAAAGATTGCGACCAGTGTCCACGTCAACATGCTTGTGATGAGGTCGCCTTGGAAGTGAATTTAGTTGAGCAATCAATTGCTCGAGTAAACGTCGCGTAACCAATTGAATTTCAAGGTGCTAAAAAAGATCAAAAAAGATCGAGCAACTTTTGGAACTAATTAGAAAAGGCAGAGTCTATTAAAGTACCACTGCTTTTTCTTAGAAGAATCTAAGAAGGCCCCAAACCATAATTGGTTTTGGGGCTTTTTTCTTTTTTGCTCTGCGTATTTGAGTAAAGGATCTTTATTCTTTTCGGCCGCTGCGTTTTCGCCATGGCAAGACGACAAAGCGCATCCATAAATGCAGAGCCAGCAAACCATTAAACGCAAACCCTGCGATGATCAAAGTAATAGATTCAATGCTCTTCGGGTCGTCTTTGAACAGAAACCACCACACTATCCAGCACAACACCGATAACATAGTGAGCTGATCCATACAGCGCTTACAGCGGCCAATTTTTTTCCAAAACCAGCCATTATTTTTACAGTGAGGGCATGTCATAATGGTACGAATTCGGTAACATAACTTGCTATAGAATATCGCAATCTAATTTGAAAGTGGAAAAATGATCGAACGCCAACATACCAAACAGCGCATGAGCCGCATTGTGAAGCACAATGGTACGATTTACCTATGTGGACAAGTTTGTGCCGATGCTACCAAAGACATCACTGAACAAACTCAGACGATGCTTGATAAGGTTGAACAACTACTGCTTGAAGCAGGCAGTGATAAAGAGCATATGCTATCTGCAACTATCTACTTGAAAGATATGAAAGACTTCCAAGAGATGAATGCGGTATGGGATGCATGGGTACCTGAAGGCCACGCGCCTGCACGCGCTTGTGTCACTGGCGATATGGCTCGTGAAGCGCTGCTGGTGGAAATCTCAGTGATTGCAGCTGAGAAGAATAGCCGCTGTTGCTAATTCTCTGATTGAACGTAAAAAGGAAAGCACAGTGCTTTCCTTTTTTGTTTGGGCTGATTGAGCTTGCTTAGCGAATTAGCCTAAGTAAGTTTCGAGCTCTTCGCTACCACCGATGTGCTTACCACCGATAAATACTTGCGGAACTGTTGTACGGCCAGTAATTGCACGTAGGCTGACTGTTGTTGCATCCTTACCTAGAATGATCTCTTCATACTGAAGGTTGTGGTCAATTAGATTCTGTTTTGCTTTAACACAGAATGGGCAACCTGGTTTAGAAAATACTGTGATTGATTCTTGAGTTCTGAAGTCCGGTGCAATGTGTTTTAGCATAGTATCTGCGTCTGACACTTTGAACGGGTCGCCAGGCTCGTTTGGTTCGATGAACATCTTCTCAACCACGCCATTTTTTACCAGCATGCTGTAGCGCCATGAACGTTTACCAAAACCTAGATCATTCTTTTCAACTAACATCCCCATACCATCAGTAAACTCACCGTTACCATCAGGAATAAAGGTGATGTTTTCTGCTTCTTGGTCATTTTTCCAAGCATTCATAACGAAAGTATCATTGACTGATACACATAGGATCTCATCCACGCCGTGCTCTTTGAATACTGGGAACAGCTCGTTGTAACGAGGTAGGTGGCTAGATGAACACGTTGGTGTAAACGCGCCAGGAAGGCTGAATACGATAACGGTTTTATCTTTAAATAGATCATCACTCGTAACGTTTACCCATGCGTCGCCTTGACGGATAGGGAAAGTGACTTGAGGGACATTTTGACCTTCTTTAGATGCAAACATAATGATTTCCTTTTTGATTTTATTTAATTATTTTTTGAGACTTAGCAGTATTGTCACTGTGCTTTGTTTCGATGAAGTTATTATTAAAGAAATCCTTTGATAGCTCTAATCGTTTGATGCTATGGTTTTGATAGATATTTTCTATCTAGTAAGTAGAGGAACACCAATAATGAACATCCGAGATTTTGAATACTTGGTTTCGCTCGCTGAGCATAAACATTTTCGCAAAGCGGCCGAAGCGTGTTTTGTCAGTCAGCCGACCTTGAGTGGGCAAATTCGCAAACTAGAAGATGAGCTAGGGACAGCATTATTGGAGCGAAGTAGTCGCCGAGTCCTCTTTACCGATGCAGGGTTGCAGTTGGTTGATCAGGCTAAACGTATCTTGACCGAAGTAAAAACTTTTAAAGATATGGCCAGCGGTCAAGCAGGGGAGATGGTTGGCCCAATGCATATTGGCTTTATTCCAACGGTTGGACCGTATCTGTTGCCGAAGATTGTTCCTATGCTCAAAGAGTCTTTTCCTGATTTGGAGCTCTATCTACATGAAGCACAAACTCATCAGCTGGTGCGTCAGTTAGAAGACGGTAAGTTAGATTGTTTGGTATTGGCATCGGTACCTGAAACTGCGGCATTCAAAGAAATTGAAGTCTATAACGAACCAATGAGTGTCGCAGTACCTTGTGACCATGAGTGGGCAGGACTTGATGAAGTCGATATGCTCGATCTGAATGGTAAAACTGTATTGGCGCTGGGTGATGGTCACTGCTTAAGAGATCAAGCATTGGGCTTCTGTTTCGCCGCTGGTGCAAAAGATGATGAACGTTTCAAAGCAACCAGTCTAGAGACACTGCGTAACATGGTTGCAGCAGGAGCGGGTATTACCTTATTACCGGAGCTCTCTTTGCCAAAAGAAAAGCAAAAAGATGGTGTCTGCTATGTGCGCGCAATTAACCCTGTCCCATCGCGTAGTATCGTTTTAGCTTATCGTCCAGGCTCACCACTTCGTACTCGATTTGAGCAGCTTGCACAAGCGATTACTCAGCAGCTTCAAGTTTAAAATTCGCCACTGAAAAGAAAAAAGGGTTGATATCTTAGTATCAACCCTTTTCACATTTATTGCTTGAGCAAGTTAGAACAGGTCTTCACCATCTTCAGAAGTGTAGATGCTGTCGGTAAGCTCGCGTGTCACGTACTCAGTTGGTTCAGTGCCCGCACGGAAGTACTCAAACATTGAGCTTGAATCAAACTTGTTAGTTAATAAGCCAGAGTCACGGTCGATACGAACTCGAACAATGTCCTTAGGGATTACTTTCTCGTGCTGAGGAGTCCCTGCCAGCGCATCACGCATAAAATCAACCCATGCTGGCTGAGCGGTTTTCGCTCCAGCTTCCGCACCGGAAATTTGATCCTTACCTAAATTACTGTTTGGCTTAGTTTTACCTAGATTTCGATTATGCTCATCGAAACCAACCCAAGCGATCGCAACCATTCCAGGTCCGTAGCCATTATACCAAGCATCTTTCGAGTCATTAGTCGTACCGGTTTTACCACCAATATCGCGACGTTCCAGTTTTTGAGCTCGCCAGCCTGTACCGTTCCAGCCAGTGCCTTTACTCCAGTCACCGCCACCCCATACGTTGCTGTACATCATTTCACGGACCAAAAAGGCGGTCTGTTCAGAAATCACCTGCGGTGCATAGTGTGGTGCGCTGTCATCTGCCGCAATGTCGAGATCTTGTTCAGCGAACTCGTTGCTCGCAGTATCAGTCGCTGGCTGCTTTGTACAGTTTTTATGACAAATGATGCTTGGATTCGCTTGGTACTCAAGTTCACCAAATGGCGTTTCTACTTTGCTAATGTAGAACGGCTCAACATAGTAACCGCCATTGGCAAAAACAGAGTAACCTTGAGCCATTTTGATTGGCGTTAAGCTACCGGCACCAAGAGCAATTGTTTCTGAGCGTGGTAATTGGTCAATATTGAAACCAAAGCGAGTTAGGTATTCACGCGTTTCATCTAGACCCACTTCACGTAATACACGAACTGCCATTACGTTCTTCGACTGAGCTAGACCGATACGTAGGCGCGTAGGGCCAGTATAAGTCGGTGGTGAGTTCTTAGGACGCCACGCTGTACCTTGGCTCTTATCCCACTGATTGATTGGTGCATCGTTAACTAGAGTAGCTAACGTCATGCCCTTATCAATAGCAGCCGAATAGATAAAAGGCTTAATGCTCGAGCCAACCTGACGCACTGATTGCGTTGCACGGTTGAACTTATTATGGATAAAGTTAAAGCCACCAACCAGTGATAGTACAGCACCGTTTTCTGGGTTCATCGCGACAAACGCAGTGTTGGCATTAGGCACCTGGCTTAAGTGCCACGCAACTGTGCTTTTTTCACCATCCGTTTTTATTTCTACTGGGCGGACCCAAATTTGTTCGCCGACAGCCAATACATCAGAGGCTCTATTTGGTACAGAGCCTTGGCGATCATCGGTTAGGAATTTACGCGCCCACTTGATGCCGTCCCACTCAAGAGTTTGTTCGCCATTATTCTTAACGAAGACTGTTGCCTGTTTTCCGTCCACTTTGGTTACAACAGCAGGAATCAGTGGTCGGTAGCTTGGAACATTGTCGAGAGTTTTATCGATTTTTTGCTCGTCAAAAGCCGTTTCACCTTTCTTCCACAACACTTTTTCAGCACCGCGGTAGCCATGACGCTCGTCATAAGAAATCAGGTTGTTGATTGCTGAGTTGTTGGCCGCTGCTTGAAGCTTAGAGTCAACAGTTGTGTAGATCTTCATACCTGAGGTGTACGCAGCTTCTTCACCATAGCGGCTCACCATCCAAGCACGGGCTAGCTCTGCTACGTATGGGGCGCTTAGCTCAATGTCAGCACCGTGGTAGCGTGAAACGAGCTCTTCTGCACGAGCTTGGTCATACTCATCTTGAGTGATGTACTTCTCATCTAGCATACGAAGTAGAACCACATTACGACGTTGGGTTGCACGTTCTAGCGAGTAAATCGGGTTCAAGGTTGATGGTGCTTTTGGCATACCTGCCAGCGTCGCGATTTCGCTTAGGGAGAGATCTTTCAGATCTTTACCAAAATAGGTTTGAGCAGCAGCGCCGAAACCGTAAGAACGGTAGCCTAAGAAGATCTTATTGACGTAAAGCTCCATGATTTCTTCTTTGCTTAGCAGCTGTTCAATATGGAGCGCAATAAAGATCTCTTTCACTTTACGCATGATCTTCTTCTCATTGGAAAGGAAGAAATTACGCGCTAGCTGCTGAGTAATAGTACTTGCGCCTTGCTTTGCGGAACCTGATAGGGCAACCACAACAGCAGCACGAGTAATACCGATAGGGTCTATACCAGGATGCTCATAAAAGCGGCTATCTTCGGTTGCGATCAATGCTTCCACTAGGTGACGAGGAATATCATCATAAGCCACTGGGATACGGCGTATCTCACCAAACTGAGCAATCAATTTGCCGTCTTGGCTGTACACCTGCATAGGTGTTTGTAGCTCGACATCTTTTAATGTTGCTACATCTGGTAGCTCTGGTTTGACATAAAGGTAGAAGCCGAAAATGGTACCGACCCCAAGAATTATGCAAATCAATGTGAATATAAACAGTCGCTTTATGAACTTCACCGGATATTCCCTGATTAATAGGATTCACGATATGCAAACCCTTGTACTTTAAGCTAAAAATTTTAGCTCTCTTTTCTATGTGTTTATCTAACCATCAATTTAAACATATGAGCGAAGCAAAAAGGACGGAGCCAAGCTGCATGGGTAAATCATTAGTTACAGGCATTGATATTGGTCACCACAGTATTAAAGCGGTGGTTCTCAAGCCCTACAAAGGCACATTTGTGCTTGTAGATTATCAAGAACTGCCAATCGAGTCGGGCATTTTCTCTGATAACCACATGTTAAATTATCAGAAAATTGTAAAGAAACTCAAAGAACTAAGGAAGTCTTTGCCGCGATTTAGCCACAAAGTTGCTTTATCTGTCCCTGATAGCACTGTAATAAGTAAACAATTACAAATAGATAGAGCTCTAGAGGGGCAAGAAATAGGGGGCGCAATCTTCGAGGGATTTTCTCACCAATCTCCCTTCGCAATTGAGGAGCTGAGCCTTGATTTTGTGTCTTTAGATACTTCATCTGCATTGGAGAGTGCTTGCAGTTATCAAGTTTATGCGACTCGCAAAGAGTTAATCGAGAGTCGTATACAAGCGATGACCAAAGCGGGTTATACGCCGGTGTTGATTGATTTACAAGCTCACGGCTTAGCCCAGCTATGGCAGCAAGCGGCATACAAGTATCAGCAGCAACAATGGATAGTGCTGGATGTAGGGTTTAGCCAATCTTCACTGTGTATCGACTTTGATAATAAACCACCGCTGTACAAGGAGCTTCCTATTGGTACGCAGATGATAGAAGCGTTAACCCGTAGTGAAGGTTTACGCCATCAAAGTACTGGGCAATTTATCTATACCTTGATTGATAAGCTCAAGCGTCAGATACAGCTCATTACTTCCATGCATGACACGGTAATTAAAGGTGTGTGGTTGTGTGGCGGTGGAGCGATGACCCCTCTGTTAGCTGAAGAGATTAGCCGTAGCCTGACTCTACCTTGTGAGCTATTGAACCCGCTGACTGTATTGGACGGCAGTATTCAACAGTCACAAGAGTCGCTGTTGCGTGGTTATTCGTATGCCACTGCGGCTGGCTTAGCAATGAGAGGTATAGAATGGTTGGAGAGCAAGCATGCTGTATAGCATTAACTTGTTGCCGTGGCGTGAGCAGCTAAGAAGGCGTCATAAACAACGATTTTTGGGGTTATTTATTACCGCTCTCAGTATCGGGTTGTTAATCCAGTGGCTTGCTGGTCACTACTTATTAAGCCAAGCGCAGTCGCAGCAATCTCGTCTAACTTATCTCAATCACTATATTTCTCAGCTCGATGAGCGCATCAACCAACTTAAGGGGTTAGAGCAGAACCACAAAGCACTGTTTACTCGACTTCAAATGGTTGAGCGGTTACAACAGCTAAGAAATAAAACCACCGATTTTATGAATGCGCTGCCGAGTTTTATCCCTCAAGGTGTCTACGTCGATAAAATCAATATGAGCGGTCAACAAATACAAATCTCTGGGATCAGCGAGAGCACTTCTCGTCTGGCGAGCATGTTGGATAGTTTAGAAAACTCCCCCCTACTGAGCAATATTGAAATGCACTCCATCGTCCACGGTCAGATGCGTTTTGGTAAAAAGTTTCAAACCTTCAATGTCTCATTCGCTTTTCAATCACCATCACAAGCGGTAGGTGTGCAGTAATGAGGGAGTATGTCGATTTAGATATTGAAGAGATTGCAGAGTGGCCGTTGCAGGCTCAATTTGTCGCGCTGACAGTGTTAGTTATGCTGCTACAAGGTGTTGGTTACTGGTTCTACTTATGGCCTCAAACTGAGCGTATTGAAGAGCTTAAGGCTCAAGAAAAAAACCTGAAATCGACGGCGTTGATAAAAGCTAATCAAGCGGCGGCGATACCTAAATTGCAGATTCAGTTAGCAGAGTTGTCGCAACGATATGACTACCTATCGCAGCAGTTACCTGCTCAAAAGGAGTTGGCTAGCATGCTGGCCGCGGTCAACGAAGTTGGACTTAAGAACTCACTGACGTTTACTCGTATTGATTGGGGACAGAAACAAAATCAACTATTTCTTTATCGATTGCCACTCAACATCGAATTGACCGGGAGCTACCACAATATCGGTGATTTTAGTCAAGCGATTGCTCAGCTACCGCGCATTATTCATTTTGACGATGTTAATTGGCAGCGGGTGAGCCAAGAGAGCAGCGCGCTGCATTTTCGAGTGCAAGCCTACACCTATCAGCTCAAGCCAGAGGTGAGAGATGAACCTTAATTCCTTAGTCATAGTCGTGCTCGCGCTAAGCATGATCGCTTGCAAAGCTAACCAAGGGTCACTTGATGATTATATTGCTGATATTGAACGTGAGGCGGATAGGGATGTGGTTGCTCTGATGCCAAGCGTCTCATTGAATGTTCGTAGTTATAAGTCTCATCAGATGCGTGAGCCCTTTTCTTTACCGCAAGAGGCAATCGTATCGACTCAATCTCAGCACAACAAAGATTGCTGGCAGCCGACTAAGAGCACCAAAACGGGGGAGTTAGAGCGTTATTCGTTAACCAAGTTGCGCCTGAAAGGAGTGATGAGCCGTAATGACAAAGTATCGGCGCTGGTACAAACACCAAACGGTCAGCTGATAAAAGTTAACGCGGGCCAATTTATCGGCGTGAATAGCGGTAGGGTCACTAAGGTCACCGCAGACTATGTGCAGATAAACGAACCCCTTCCCGATGGCCTAGGGTGCTGGAATCAGCGCAGCGTTAAGTTAGCACTCAAGTAGATATCAGAGGTTTGAAACGAACATGATACAGGGATTCATTCGTCGATATTCTCGCTATATAAGCGTGACGCTATTGATATTCAACAGCATTTTTTCTGTTGTGATTATGGCCAAGCAAGAGACGCAGAACGTATTGCAAGGGATTGATTTTCGAGTCGGCAGTGAGCAGCAGGCAACGATCATTATTCATTTGCAACATCCACAAGTCGTGGTGGATGTACGCAAAACATCACAGGGCTTGCAGATTGAGTTACTCAATACTCAGGTACCAGACGAGCAACTCTACCTTGTCGATGTTAAAGATTTTTCGACCAAGGTTGGCGTCATTGAAGTGTTTCGCAATCAATCTAATGCGCGTTTGGTTGCCTCGATTGATGGTCAATACAGTTATGACTACAAAATCGATGGCAATGACTTACATGTTGAGGTGATGGCGCGCACTGATGAGCCATCACTATCAAAACAAGCTCGTGAGCTAGAGCGAGAAGGCAAAAAAATGTCAATTAACTTCCAAGATATTCCGGTGCGACATGTCCTTCAGCTGATTGCTGACTATAACGACTTTAACCTTGTGGTCTCTGACTCCGTCAGTGGTAATTTAACCTTGCGTTTAGATGGGGTGTCTTGGCAGCAGGTGCTCGATATTATGTTGCAGGTGAAAGGATTGGATAAGCGCACGACTGGCAACGTGGTTTTGATTGCGCCTAAAGCAGAGTTAGATGCACGCCAACGAGAGAGGCTAGAGAAGGCTCGTCTTGAAGAAGAGTTAGGTGAACTACGTTCTGAGATCGTCAAAGTAAAGTTCGCAAAGGCATCGGACATTGCTGAGATGATAGGTGGAGAAGGGGCGATAAGTATGCTCTCTTCACGCGGGTCGTTAAGTGTTGATGAACGAACCAATGCGTTACTTATTCGCGATTTACAACCCAACATTGATGTTATTCGAACCATTATTGATGAACTGGATATTCCGGTTAAACAGGTGCAGATAGAGGCGCGAATCGTCACCGTTAATGAAGGCAATTTAGATGAGCTCGGTGTGCGTTGGGGCTATCACAACAGCAATGGTAGTGCCACGCTTGGCGCTAGCATCGAAGATAACGTATTTGGAACGGGAACGATTGATGACATGTTGAATGTGAACTTGGCTGCCACCTCTGTCAATGCATCGAGTATCGCTTTTCAAGTCGCTAAATTGGGCTCAGACATGTTATTGGACCTAGAGCTTTCGGCATTACAGCGTGAGTCCAAGGCTGAAGTAATTTCGAGCCCGCGCCTTATTACCACCAATAAAAAACCCGCCTACATTGAACAAGGCAGCGAGATTCCCTACTTAGAATCCTCGTCTAGTGGGGCAACCAGTGTGGCGTTTAAAAAAGCGGTATTAAGTTTGAAGGTGATACCTCAAATCACCCCTGACAACCGATTAGTGCTCGATCTCAGTGTTACTCAAGATAGGCCCGGAGATATCGTCAAAACAGGTACCGGTGAAGCGGTGGTGATTAATACTCAGCGGATCGGTACTCAAGTGTTGGTGGAAAACGGCGAGACTGTGGTTTTAGGTGGGATCTTTCAGCACAGTGTGACTGACGCGGTAGAGAAAGTGCCGATGCTCGGTGACCTGCCGCTACTTGGTGCACTTTTTCGTCGAACCTATCAACAAATGGGTAAAAGCGAACTGCTGATTTTTGTTACCCCAAAAGTTGTAATTGAGTAAGAATTACCGTACTTGGAAAAATAAATTTGCATTAAGGGCACCTTATCTAGATAATTTCGGGTCTTATCACGAATTATCTGTGAGGAATCGGTGCCACAAGCATTTCTACTGCTAGTTGTAAACTGGCTTTTCTTGTGGCGATGTCATTGAATTAACGTTGTAAATTACTGCTAAACATGGCTGAGAAACGCAATATTTTCCTTGTAGGCCCAATGGGTGCCGGCAAGAGCACAATCGGTAGACACCTAGCTCAACAACTTCATATGGAGTTTGTTGATTCTGATACCGTTATTGAAGAACGCACTGGCGCAGATATCGCTTGGGTATTTGATGTTGAAGGTGAAGATGGTTTCCGCAAACGCGAAGAATCTGTAATTAATGATCTAACTGATGAGCAAGGTATCGTACTTGCAACAGGCGGTGGTTCAATTAAGAGCAAAGAAAACCGTAACCGTCTTTCTGCGCGCGGTATTGTTGTTTATCTAGAGACAACAATTGAAAAGCAACTTGCTCGCACTAACCGCGACAAGAAGCGCCCATTATTACAAACTGATGATCCACGTGAAGTGCTAGAGTCTCTAGCTGGAGAACGCAACCCACTTTACGAAGAAATTGCGGATTACACAGTACGTACAGACGATCAAAGTGCAAAAGTGGTAGCCAACCAGATCGTAAAAATGCTAGAAGAACGTTAAGACTTTTTTAGCAACTGGAGAATACCCATGGAACGGATTACGGTCAGCTTAGGCGAACGTAGCTATCCAATCTCAATTGGTGCCGGATTATTTAATGATCCGGCCCACCTTTCTTTCTTATCGAGCAAGCAAAAAGTAGTGGTGATTTCTAACGTCACTGTTGCCCCTCTTTATGCCGATAAAATCTTCTCTCTCTTAAATCAATTAGGCTGTGACGCATCGTTATTGGAACTGCCTGATGGTGAGCAATACAAATCATTAGAGACATTCAATTCCGTCATGAGCTACCTACTTGAAGGTAACTTTGCCCGTGATGTAGTTGTGATAGCCCTTGGTGGTGGTGTGATTGGTGATTTAGTTGGTTTCTCCGCTGCGTGTTATCAGCGTGGTGTCGACTTCATTCAAATTCCGACCACATTGTTGTCTCAAGTAGACTCATCTGTTGGTGGTAAAACAGCGGTTAACCATCCATTGGGTAAGAATATGATCGGGGCTTTTTACCAACCTAAAGCGGTGGTAATTGATACTGATTGTCTAAAGACGCTGCCAGAGCGTGAGTTTGCCGCTGGTATTGCGGAAGTGATCAAATACGGCATTATTTACGATCAGGCGTTTTTTGTTTGGTTAGAAGAGAACCTTGATAAGCTTTACGCTCTCGATGAGCAAGCACTGACTTATGCCATCGCTCGTTGCTGTGAAATCAAAGCTGAAGTGGTCGCGAAAGATGAAAAAGAGTCCGGTATTCGCGCTTTACTGAACCTAGGTCATACATTTGGTCATGCGATCGAAGCAGAGTTGGGTTATGGTAAGTGGCTACATGGCGAAGCGGTTTCTTCTGGCACGGTAATGGCCGCAAAAACTGCGCAGCTTCAAGGGCTTATCAGCGAAGAGCAAGTTGAGCGAATTCTCTCTATACTGAAGAGAGCAAAACTGCCGGTACATACACCTGAGCAAATGTCTTTTGCTGATTTTATGAAGCATATGATGCGCGATAAGAAGGTGTTGGCTGGTGAGCTTCGCTTAGTCTTACCTACCAGTATAGGTACAGCTGACGTAGTGAAAGGTGTGCCAGAGTCGATTATTGAACAAGCCATCGACTTCGCTCGCACTGTTTAAGTCTTCTTGTTTGCAGTATCAATTTACGCTTAGCTGTGATTGATACTGCTTAATTGATCATTAGGATTTTGTGAAATGAGCTTAGCGCGTGATCCACGTGTGTTGGAGTTAGACTCGCAGGTTGAACTGCTAGAGCGATTGCAACTACTGACCAATTTTGGTTCCAACCTCGTCACCATTGGTGGTGACAAAGGGGCGGGGAAAACGTGGTTAGCGCAGTATTACCTTGAAGCTTGGGCGCAAGACAAAAACCAATCTTTGTTGATGTGTTACCCCAATCAAGATGATCAACAGCGCCGTTCTACCATTCTGACTCAACTTCTTTCAGAACCGTTATTCGATCCTGCGGACTCCATAGCGGAGTCTTTTTCGCGTTTAATGGAAGGCGAAAGCTGCGATGTGGTGATCGCGGTTGATGATGCTCACCTGCTGAGTGAGTCTTTCATTTCAGAATTGTGGATGCTAGTGCTGGAAGCGCAGATTCATCCACGCTGGACGATCAATGTGTTACTGTTTGCTCAACCAAGCAGTTTAGATGCCTTACTAACTCGCCTGAGTTACGGTCAAGAACATAAGCCGATTGATCTGGAAATTGAAGCATTTAGCCAACAAGAAGCGGACCGTTTTTTTGAACATTTGGTGATTCGTTTTGTCGAAGACGATATGGAAAAACGGGTTCGCAACGCATATCGAACTGTGGCGCGCCGCCCTGGCGAAATCATGGCATTAGGGGAACAAAAAGTGGAAAAAAGGATTATTATCCGCTCGATCGTAGGCTCGCCTACCAATATCGCTATGTTGGTAGTGATTCTACTGATGGTTATTGGTGGCGGATATTGGTGGATGATGTCTCTGCCATCACCTGATGATAAGGCTCAGCAAATTACAGAGACGTTGGAACAAACCGTGATTCCAACGTTACCTGAAGTTTCTTCCGCGGATGCGACCTCGCAAGTGGTTGAACCGGAGGCGATCCTTGACCCGACTTTAGCTGGGGCTGAAGATGACTCTAGTGCTTTACCGCCAAATGTTACCGAGCAGGTATCGAGTGTCGGTAGTGCTGACGATGACTATCAACGAGTGGTCATTACATCTGATGTGGTTGATGCTCTATTAGAAGACAAACCGGAAACGGTTGATACCAGTGAGATTAAAGCGGTCGTTGAGCAGTCAAGCGTGAATGAGCCACTGGCTGAACCTGAAACGACTAGCGAGCCGGTAACTCAAGAGCAGCCCGCTGAAACCGTTATTAAATTCTCATTTACTAAAGATGAACTTAAGAGCTTTTCTCCGCGCAGTTACACCTTACAGCTTGCAGCGGCGCAATCGCTGGAAGAAGTGCAGAAGTTCATTGACCAATATCAGTTGAGCAACCAAGTTTTTATTTACCCAACCGTTCGTAATGGTGTGGATTGGTACATCGTAACTTACAGTAATTACCCAACCATTCAGGTCGCGCGTGACGCGGTGCAGGGGCTCTCTAGCGAGCTGCAAAACCTAGAACCTTGGGCGAAATCTCTGAACCAAGTTCAGCGTGAAATTGAGCGTAGTAACTAAGATGGCTGGATTCTGCCTTTGAGCCAGAAAATAGTCTGAGATTAATTACAAAATATGTTACATTCCGCAGCCTTAATTTGTGGTTGATAGATAGAGCAGTAGATGAAGAAGCAGCGTGCCTTCCTGAAATGGGCAGGTGGAAAATACGGACTTGTCGAAGATATCCAGCGTCACTTGCCTGAAGCACGTAAGCTGGTGGAGCCGTTCGTAGGTGCTGGTTCTGTTTTTCTCAATACTGACTATGAGCAGTACTTACTGGCTGATATCAACCCAGACCTGATTAACCTCTACAACTTGCTTAAAGAGAACCCGCAAGAATACATTTCTGAAGCTAAGCGTTGGTTCTGCCCAGAGAACAACCGCAAAGAAGCATATCTCGATGTTCGTGAGCAATTTAATGCTACCGATGATGTAATGTATCGCTCTTTGGCATTCCTTTACATGAACCGCTTTGGTTTTAATGGCCTATGTCGTTACAACAAAAAAGGCGGCTTCAATGTGCCATTTGGCTCGTACAAGAAACCATATTTCCCTGAAGCAGAATTAGAATTCTTTGCCGAAAAAGCTAAGAAGGCGACGTTTGTCTGCGAAGGTTACCACGAGACATTTAAGCGCGCGCGTAAGGGTAGTGTGGTCTACTGTGATCCTCCGTATGCGCCACTGTCTTCAACGGCGAACTTTACCTCTTATGCGGGCAATGGTTTTAGTTTGGATGACCAAGCTGCCTTAGCCGATGTCGCCGAGAAAGCGGCGACAGAGCGTGGTATTCCAGTGTTGATCTCAAACCACGACACCACTTTGACGCGTCGTTTGTACCATGGTGCTGAACTTAACGTGGTTAAGGTGAAGCGAACCATCAGCCGCAATGGTGCTGGTCGCAACAAAGTTGATGAACTTCTCGCGCTGTTTAAGCCTGTTGAAGGCAAATAATCACATTTCATCACACTTCTCTATCTTCTGATCTCTAGCTTAGGTAGAATTGCGCGCAAAGTTTCTTCAGTGTGCAATGATGCCCAATTTAACCTAGAGGTCAGGTATGAAAGATTTCCTTATCGCTCCATCGATTCTGTCTGCAGATATGGCTCGCTTAGGCGAAGACGTAGAAAAAGTACTCGCAGCTGGCGCTGATGTGGTTCATTTCGACGTAATGGACAACCACTACGTACCAAATCTGACCTTCGGTGCGCCAATCTGTCAGGCGCTACGTGACTACGGCATTACGGCACCAATCGATGTTCATCTAATGGTTAAGCCAGTTGATCGCATTGTTCCTGACTTTGCTAAAGCAGGCGCGTCGATGATCACTTTCCACATTGAAGCGTCAGAGCATGTTGACCGTACTCTACAACTGATCAAAGAGCACGGCTGTAAAGCGGGTGTGGTACTAAACCCTGCTACGCCACTGTCGCACCTAGAGTTCATCATGGACAAAGTCGATATGATTCTGCTGATGTCGGTTAACCCGGGCTTTGGTGGTCAGTCGTTCATTCCTAAGACGCTCGATAAGCTGCGTGCAGTACGTAAGATGATCGACGAGTCAGGTCGCGATATCCGCCTAGAAATCGACGGTGGTGTTAAGGTTGAGAATATCAAAGAGATCGCAGAAGCGGGCGCGGACATGTTCGTAGCGGGCTCAGCCATCTTTAATCAGCCGGATTACAAACAAGTGATCGACCAAATGCGCGCTGAGCTAGTAAAGGTAAAGTAATTCGATGAGCAGTATTAAACTTATCGCTTTTGATTTAGATGGTACGCTGCTTGATAGCGTGCCAGACTTGGCAGTTGCAGCGGACCAAGCAGTACAAGCTCTGGGTTATCCAGCGGTAACAGAAGAGCAGGTTCGTGATTACGTGGGTAATGGCGCAGATATCTTAATCGGTCGCGCATTAAGCCGCAGCTTGACGGTATCACCTGAGCTTGATCCTGGCCTGCATGCCAAAGCACGTGTGATGTTTGATGATTACTACGAAAAGAGTGGCCATAAGCTTAGCCATCTGTACCCAGCGGTAAAAGAGACCCTAGCTGAGCTCGATAAAGCGGGCTTTACTATGGCACTTGTGACCAACAAGCCATCAAAGTTTGTCCCTGAAGTTTTAGCCAAGCACGGTATCGATAAGTATTTTGTTGATGTAATTGGCGGCGATACCTTCCCTGAGAAGAAGCCAAATCCGATGGCGCTGAACTGGCTGTTAGAGAAACACGGCTGTCAGCCACAAGAGATGATGATGGTCGGTGACTCAAGCAACGACATCAAAGCGGCGAAAAACGCAGGTTGTCACTCGTTTGGTTTGACTTACGGCTACAACCACGGTGAACCAATTTCGATGTCGCAACCTGATTATGTCGCGGACACCATCGCAGATTTAGTGGAAGCTGTCGCTGTTTGCACTGAAGCCGAATAAAAGGTCTTCCAAAATACTCGTTAATGAGTACACTGAGTAAACCGTGTTTCTAGGTGATTAATCCCTAAGTCGACACGGTTTTTTCATTTATTTAGATTAAGAAGTCAAAGGAACTATTCCCATGAGCAAACCCATTGTATTGAGTGGTGTTCAACCATCAGGTGAACTAAGTATCGGTAACTACTTGGGTGCTCTACGTCAATGGCAGCAGATGCAAGACGATTATGATTGCCAATACTGTGTCGTAGACCTTCACGCGGTTACGGTTCGCCAAGATCCGAAAGCACTGCATGAAGCGACTCTAGACGCATTAGCAATCTGTCTGGCTGTTGGTGTTGATCCGCAAAAGAGCACGCTATTTGTTCAGTCACACGTACCAGAGCATGCTCAACTTGGTTGGCTTCTTAACTGTTACACCCAGATGGGTGAACTGGGCCGTATGACTCAGTTTAAAGATAAATCAGCACGTTACTCGAAAGACACTTCTAGCCAGTTTGGTGATGTAAACGTAGGTCTGTTCGATTACCCTGTGTTGATGGCAGCTGACATCCTGCTATACGGCGCGCATCAAGTGCCAGTAGGTAGTGACCAGAAGCAACACCTTGAACTTGCGCGTGATATCGCTAACCGCTTCAACAACATCTACTCGCCAGAGCAGCCAATTTTCCAAGTACCAGAGCCGTACATCCCGACAGTGAATGCACGTGTAATGAGTTTGCAAGATGCAACAAAGAAGATGTCTAAGTCTGACGACAACCGTAAGAATGTGATTACTCTGCTAGAAGAGCCGAAATCAATCATCAAGAAGATTAACAAAGCTCAAACTGATGCAGAGACTCCTCCGCGTATTGCTCACGACTGGGAGAACAAAGCAGGTATCTCTAACCTTATGGGTCTTTACTCTGCGGCGACGGGTATGAGCTTTGAAGAGATTGAAGCGAAGTACCAAGGCGTTGAAATGTACGGTCCATTTAAGAAAGATGTTGGTGAAGCACTGGTTGCTATGCTTGAGCCAATTCAATCTGAGTACCACCGTATTCGTGCTGACCGTGCTTACATGGACCAAGTGATGAAGCAAGGTGCAGAGAAAGCATCCGCTCGCGCAGCAGAAACGTTGAAGAAAGCATACGAGGCAGTTGGTTTTGTGGCTCGACCATAGATCTAGCGGTTTTCAATAAACATAAAAAACGGACTCTAATGAGTCCGTTTTTTTTTGAGTATTTTGTCATTCCATTGAGTGATACAGGAGCGAGTAGGGAATCTTTTAAGGTATGTGACTACTTGAAGAGATCCCCAATTCGTTCGTTCCTCACTCTTGAGGATGGCAGTAGAAAAAAGGGCTGGCAAAAACGCCAGCCCTTTCGTCTTCAGATACTTCTTACTGAGCGCCTTCAAAGCCCATTTGGCGCCATGCCTCAAAAGCAATAATCGCTACCGCATTTGACAGGTTCAAGCTACGTGCATCCGGCATCATTGGAATACGAATGCGCTGCTCCATCGGCATGTTTTCGATCAGTTCAGCAGGTAAGCCGCGTGTTTCTGGGCCAAACAGCAGTACATCGCCTTTTTGGAAATTGGCATCTACATGGTGACCTGTTGTTTTAGTGGTACAAGCAAAGATACGGTAGTCACCACGCTCTTTCTCTAGGTACTCAACAAAGGCTTGGTAGTTTTTATGGCGAGTCACTCGTGCAAGATCGTGGTAATCCAATCCAGCTCGGCGCACTTTTTTCTCTTCTAAATCAAAACCTAAAGGTTCGATTAGGTGAAGATTCGCCCCACAATTGGCACATAGGCGGATAATGTTACCGGTGTTCGGTGCAATTTCAGGTTCGTATAGCGCAATATCAAACATATTGATTTCTTTTTAGCTGATTGGAGAAGGGCTAGAAAGTATAAGGCGGCTTAGATAAACCGCCAAGTCTGACGTTGTGAGTTTTTATGTATGGTTGGCACTATTTGCCTTGGGCGAGCGCGATAGCGTAGTTTTCACTGACCGCTTCCCAGTTGACCACGTTCCACCAAGCGTCAATATACTCAGGGCGGCGATTTTGATAGCTGATGTAGTAGGCGTGTTCCCAGACATCAAGCGCTAAAATTGGTTCACCTTGAACCTCTGCCACATCCATTAACGGGTTGTCTTGATTCGTCGTAGAGGTGATTTTCAGAGCGCCATCTTTGACGATCAGCCACGCAAAGCCAGAGCCAAATGTGTTAATCGCGGCTTGAGCAAATAGCTCTTGGAACTGCTTATAGCTGCCAAAGGTAGAGACGATAGCTTCAGCGAGCTCTCCGCTAGGTGTGCCGCCGCCGTTAGGTGTCATGCAGTTCCAGTAGAGAATATGGTTGTAGTAACCACCACCATTATTGCGCACCGCAGGGGATAGCAGGGAGATCTGAGCGAAGATGTCATTGAGGCTGGTGGACTCTAGCTGGCTGCCTTTTACTGCGGAAATGAACTTATCAAAGTAAGTTCGGTGATGCTTGCTGTAGTGGACTTCCATTGTTTTAGCATCAATATACGGCTCTAGCGCATCGTATGAGTAGGGAAGTTGTGGGAAAACATGAGACATAGTAAATCCTCCATTATTGAAGGATTTACTTTAAATGATAATGAGATCTATTATCAACGGTCTGTTTGTAAGGTTATTCAGGGCCATCCAGTGGCAGAGCAATTTCGACTCGAAGACCACCAAGCTCACTGCGCTTAGCGATGATGGTACCACTGTGCTGACGAATGGCACTTTCTGTAATCGTGAGTCCTAGACCAGTACCACCACTGTGTCGGTCACGTGCGGTGGATACGCGATAGAATGGACGGAATATTGCATCCAGCTCCTGTTCTGGGACTCCTTCACCATTGTCATCAACAGCAATGACAATGTGACCTTCAGAGGTAGACATCTCTACTTCAATACGATCTTTGCCGTAATAGATCGCATTACGCACGATGTTGTCCAATGCGCTCATCAACAGTTTAGGATTGCCCGAGATGACCTGCTCTGGTATGGCATTAAAGGTTAAGGTCTTATTCATCTGCTCTGCTTCAAATTGAGCATCGGACAAGATCGCTTCCCACAGGCTGACCATAGGCTGCTCTTCACGGGTGAGGTGACTGTCGACTTGCATTCTTGATAGTTCAAGCAACTCGGCGATCATTTGTTCCAAACGCTGCGCTTCAGTGTCGATGCGGGTTAGCTCTGGGCTCTCACCTTGTTTACGAGTGGCTAGGGCATTGGCCATTCGTAAGCGAGTCAGTGGCGAACGTAGTTCGTGAGAAATATCAGAAAGTAAACGCTGCTGACCTGAAATCATCTGATTGACCGCTTCAACCATCTGGTTAAAACTCGCGCCCGCTTGACGGAACTCACTGGTGCCTTTTTCTAGCGCAGGATCGACGACAAATTCGCCTTTTGCCACTCGCTTTGCCGCGCGTTCTAATTTACGCGCTGGTTGACTGAGTGCCCATGCTAGCCAGAGCAATAATGGTGTACTGACCAGCATCACTGCAAAGAGTAGCTGGAACGGCTTATCAAACATACGCAGTAAAAATGGCGGTGGTTGAGTCCACTTAACGCCGATATACAGGAGTAGATCTTCTTTGGCCAAAGTGACCGGCAGCGGGCCAGCCACCATATAGTGACCGTAGAGTTTTTGCTGAGGTTGCCCTGGTACTTCTACGCTGGTGATAAAGTTTTGCAGTGCACGATACTTATAATTTTTCCGATCTTGAGTAGTGAGAATATTGCCATCAAGATCGGTGACAAAAAAGCGTGGTCGAGGGTCTTTTGGCGAACGCCTTGGCCCTTCAAGCTTGTAGAGCACTCGCGCTAGATTGTCTTCGTTAGCAAATTTTTTTTCAATACTGGTCTTAATGTCGATTAAGCGATCATAGTGATCGGTAGGTATATCACGCGCTTTTCTTGGATCGAGGTGAGGCAGTGACAATACAGCCACCAAGACTAAAAACATAGTGAACCAAAAAATGGCAAAGATACGGCCATATAAGCTGGTGATCTTAGGTAGGCGCATCAATCTTCCTCGACTAGTAGGTAGCCACGGCCACGAATGGTTTTAATGCGAGATTTCCCATCGCTACGTTCAGGAAGCTTTTTACGTAGATTGGAGACGTGCATATCAATGGCTCGATCGAAAGCCGCTAGACGCTTGCCGAGTACATCCAAACTGAGTGCTTCTTTGGTTAAGGTGTCGCCCGGATGCTGAATAAAGTGCGCTAATAGAGCAAATTCAGTGGTGGTTAAGTCCATCACTTCACCTTGGCAATAGGCTTCTTGTTTGCCCGGGAAAACCTGAATATCTTGGTATTCAATGCAGTCAGAGTTTTTTGCCGCTTTGCCATTTGATGATTGGGTTCGGCGTAAAATAGCACGGATACGCGCCATCAATTCTCGGTCGCTAAAAGGTTTTGGTAGATAGTCATCAGCGCCCAACTCTAGGCCGATCACTCGATCAATCTCTTCCCCTTTGGCGGTTAACATTAATACTGGGGTTTCCCATGTTTCGCGTAGTCGCTTTAGCGTTTCCATGCCGTTGAGCCTCGGCATCATTACGTCGAGTAAGATGAGATCAATTTGGTCGCTTAATAGCGCGAGACCTTCTTCGCCATTATTTGCCTCAGAGACTTCAAAGCCTTCAAATGACAACACTTCCTTAAGTAGGCTAGTCAGTTCGGTATCATCATCGATCAGTAAAATGTGTGGCATAGCAAAGTCTCTAGGTAATTCTAATACGGTTATATTACTGCGAAATGTGCAATAGATTTAGGGGCAATGTAGCTCTTTACGAATCTTTACGCTTCCTAAACGTTTCTTTACGTCCCAGGTCGTATTCTACACTCAAGCGCTGCAGAGAACCGCAGCACAATCCAATAGATTAAGTGAAAGGTACGATTATGAAATTAGCAAAAAAATTAGTATTAGCAGCCGTTGTTGTTCCATTAACTCTAGGTACTGCAAGTGCCTTCGCATTCGGTGGTAAAGATCATAAGAAAGGTGGTCACGGCGAATGTGGTGGCGGTTTTGACCGTAGCATCATGCGCAAGCTTGACCTAACTGACGCACAAAAAGAGCAGCTTAAAGAGATGCGTGAAGCGGGCAAGAAAGAGAAGAAGGCCAACTTCAAAGAGAACTTTGAAACACGTCATGCTGAAATGCAAGCGCACAAAGCGAAAATTCAAGAGCTAGTACTGGCTGACAACTTTGACCAAGCACAAGCAAACGAACTCGCTAAAGCGATGGTTGAGAAACAGAGCGAGCGTAAAGTGAAGATGCTAGAGAAGCAGCACCAAATGCTAAGCATTCTAACGCCAGAGCAGAAAGCTAAGTTTGTCGAGTTATCTCAAGGGCGCGCAGAGAAGTGTGCTGAGAAAATGCAAGAGCGCTTTGCAAACAACTAATCTGTAGCAAACGACAAAGGCGGCCAATTGGCCTAATGCCGATCAGTTAAGAAAAATTTTTGAGATCATTTGACCGATCCTCAAAAGGCTTCAAAATCCGATATTAGGAAACTAATATCGGATTTTTCATGTCTTTAGAAAGCCAACTTGCGAATACTTTTCGCTCATGCAATACCTTCCATCACTTTGACAAATACTCTGAGATCCTTAGTCCAGAGCTTATCCAGCAAGGTTTTGAAAAAGCTGGTGTAGCAACAGTGAGAAGAAGACGCTTACCCTTGGAAGCAGTACTTTGGTCCGTTGTAGGAATGAGTCTTTTTCGGCAACAATCTGTTTGGGATATCGCTAACCAACTTGATATTGTCCTACCAGACAAACAGCGCTTTGTTGCGCCAAGTGCTGTTGTCCAAGCGAGGCAGAGATTAGGCGAAGAAGGTGTTAAACAAGTCTTTAAGACGATGGCGGCTCAGAGTTATCAATCTTCTAAGTTTGAAACTTGGTGTGGACTCAATCTTCTATCTGTCGATGGTGTCGTTTGGAGAACGGCAGATACACCTGAAAATCATCAAGAGTTTAAAGCACAGCGTAATCAGTCATCTGAAAATATTTACCCTAAGATACGCATGGTTTGCTTGATGGAGCTTACAAGTCATCAGCTCATCGATAGTGCATTCTCTGACTATCGAACCAACGAAATGCGGCTTGCAGAAGAACTCATAGAACAAACGCCAGACCATTCTCTGACTATTTTTGACAAAGGATATTACTCTCTGGGACTGCTTAACCGATGGAACAAAGTCGGCCAAGAGAGGCATTGGATGCTCCCTGTGAGAAAAGACTTCCAGTATGAAGTCGTTCATAGGTACAGCAAGAGTGATGCAATCGTTGCGATTAAAACAACACCTCAGGCAAGAAAGAAGTTTAGTGAACTTCCTGATGTAGTTGAAGCAAGGTTAGTCTCAAAAATCATTAAAGGTAAGGAGTATCAGGTGCTTACATCAATGCGTGATGGGTTACGTTTTCCTGGCGAAGAAATCGTAGAGCTCTATCGTTATCGCTGGGAAATCGAATTAGGCTATCGGGAAATGAAGCAGACCTTACTTGACAGTGAGTATACATTGCGAAGCAAGCGTCCAGATATGGTTAAGCAGGAGCTCTGGGGTATTTTACTCGCCTATAACCTTATCAGGCAGGTTATGACAAAAGCGGCAAGTAGGTTAGATAGCGTCTGGCCAAATCAACTGAGCTTTACGAGTAGCGCTATGGCTGTGACGCAATACTTTGCAGCGTTGCCTTTAACAAGCCCAGGAAAGCTCCCTAAACACTATGAGGTATTACTAGAGCATGTATCCATGTTTATCTTACCGCCTCGAAGAGAAGATAGAAGTTATCCTCGATGGGTGAAGTTGAAACCCAAGAAGTACGCAACAAATAGAAAAAATGCCAGTCAGCTTAACTGACTGGCATTAC